>NZ_JBHSGN010000117.1:0-154438 GCF_042654545.1 Dysgonomonas termitidis | reverse complement strand
TAATATCAAATGATTATATAAAAAAATAGTCGGAAGATATTTCTTCCGACCACTCCTGCCTTTAGGGGTTGCTTTTTTACTTATATTTGCATCAGAATGTAATACTTAAGCAATGAAAAGAACAGCCATCTTAGCCATAGACCTGCAAAACGACTTCACCACTCCTGCAGGTTCCCTGTTTGTGAAGGATGCCGATATAGACGTAGCCCGTATCGCAGACTTTATCCGGAAAAACCAGACTGAAATAGATTATATAGCCCTTACGCTTGACTCACATCAGCCTATACATATTGCGCATCAGATCTATTGGAAAGATAAGGGAGGGAACCACCCGCCATTGTTCTCCATTATCAGCGCTGCGGATGTTAAGTCGGGATTATGGCAGGCGCAATATAACAAGGAATTAGCCATTCCATATCTGGAACAGCTTGAAACCAAAGGCGAAGTGTGTACAATATGGCCTATGCACTGTATATTAGGAACAAACGGCTGGTCTATAGACAAAACTATTACCGACAGCCTTACTGAATGGGCCGTGAATAATAATAAGTCGTATGAACTATTCTATAAGGGTTATTCGCAATCGACAGAGCATTATAGTATCTTCAGAGCGGCTGTAGAATGGGATTTCCAACCTAAAACGCAATTGAATAGCAGATTACTGTCTATTCTGAACTCATATGATGAAGTATTGCTTATAGGGGAAGCCGCTGATTATTGCGTCGCCAATTCTCTTAATGACATACTCGATACCTGTAGCGGATTGGCAAAGAAGACTGTGGTTCTCACGGATTGCATGTCCTGGATCAATCCTGAGAATGAGAGCGCAAAAGCGATATTCGATAAAGCCAAAAGAATGGGAGTCCGCTTCGAAACAGCCGTGAACTATAAATTCTGAAACCAACTGATATTTATACATAACATATACCATGAAAAACAAACTGATTTTATCCGTACTGTCAGGGTGCGCATTTATTCCCGTACAGGCGCAGGTACACACTAATTTTATCGTTATAAATCTGGATGATGTCGGATATGGGGACTTTTCTTATAAAGGCGCACTGGGATACAGGACTCCCAACATTGACAAAATGGCGGCAGAAGGAATGCAATTTACGCATTTTCTTGCGGCCCAGCCTGTCAGTGGGGCGTCACGTGCCGCGTTGCTTACAGGATGTTATCCAAACAGAATCGGATTTTCCGGGGCACCGGGCCCGGACTCCAAAACAGGAATAGATGCCGGAGAAGAAACGATTGCCGAAGTGCTGAAAAAGAAGAATTATGCCACAGCCGTTTACGGTAAATGGCATTTAGGGCATCTCGAACCTTTTCTCCCGCTTCAAAACGGATTTGACGAATACTACGGACTACCTTATTCGAACGATATGTGGCCGTATCATCCTCAAAACGGCATATGGTTCAACTTTCCGGATTTGCCGACCATCGAGAACAATAAGATTATAGGATATAATACAGACCAGTCGAAATTTACGACTGACTATACAGACCGCACCATCAACTTCATACGAAAGAATAAGGATGTACCCTTCTTTATCTATCTGGCACATTCCATGCCCCATGTACCGCTGGCGGTATCCGGCAAGTTTAAGGGTAAAAGCGAACAGGGGCTTTACGGAGACGTAATGATGGAACTGGACTGGAGTGTAGGTCAGGTATTGCAAACGCTGAAAGACCTGAACCTCGAAGAAAATACACTGGTCATACTCACATCCGATAATGGGCCGTGGATAAATTACGGCAATCATGCTGGTTCGACCGGCGGACTGAGAGAAGCAAAAGGAACTACCTTCGAGGGTGGAAACCGTGTTCCCTTCATCGCATACTGGAAAGGCAAAATAGAAGCGGGGACAGTATGTAACAGGATGGCGTCCAATATAGACATACTACCCACATTGGCAGATATAAGCAATGCGCCGCTGTCACAGAACAAGATCGACGGGGTCAGCCTGCTGCCCCTGATGAAAGGTGATATGGAAATGATTCCTCACCAATATTTCTTCTATTATTACAGGGTAAACGATCTGGAAGCCGTAACCGACGGGACTTATAAACTTATATTTCCGCACAAGCACAGGACATACAGCCTGTTTCCCCCGGGTAATGACGGAAAACCGGGAGAAGTGAAAGAAGATTTTGAATTGAAAGAACCACAATTGTACGATCTGCGCCGCGATGCGGGTGAAAGCTATAATATTATAAACGAATATCCCGAAATAGCCGACAGGCTGGAAAAAGCAGCTATGACAACAAGAGAAGATATCGGCGATAATCTCACGAATATGAAAGGAGCAAACCGCAGGCCAATAGGCAGGGTGAATAAATAAGCTTTTCGTTCTACTCTTTGGCTGGGATATTTCCGTCGAAACTGTCGATAAAAATCTTTTTGGCTACTTTGCCCACGATCCTTGTGGATATGGCATCATATGAGCCGCCAACCACACCGCCGACTACAGGTACGGCTTTCCCTATGGAGGTTACTCCTTTTTCGCCTGCTTTTGCTGCCAGCTTGGCACTGACTTTTTCGATGGTTCTGGTTATCAGTTTTTCACTGGCCTTGATACTTACATCTTTCAGTAGTTCCTTTGCTCCATTGCCTACCATGCAAATATAGACTAGGGATTTGACTCTATCGTCTCTGATATCGTGCCCACCCATATAGGCTATAGCTGCGATCATGCGTATTTGTACATAAATCACGCTGGCAATATTTGCAGGAACAGTCAGGGGCATAATCATAACGCCGCCAAGCCCGGTGACGAAACCACTTGTAGCAGCCTTGGCTACCTGCCATTTGATTAGCGAGTCTACTTGCTGGCTCAGTGTACCATCCTGATGGAGATAGCTATTGCCCAGATCATAGGCTGAATCGACACCCGTCAGGCCGACTACAGCTTTTGAATATGCCCAGTCGAGCGTTTTGGCCATTAGCCCTTTGTTTGGCTTTATATTTTGTTTGTTGTCAGTCATTATTCTAAATCCCTAATATTTTATTTACCAGAACAATAACTATGCCAAGTTAGACAAAAAGAATAAAGCGTCTCATTTTCAGGAAATGAAACGCTTTAATAAAAAGTAAAATAATTTAATTCTCATTCAACAGTCTGCCCAGATCGTTAGGCGTAAGGTTCATTGCCACGATTACCCCGTTTTCATCAATCAGGTAATTCTTAAACCCTCGTTCCAACTGATAGCGATCATACAGCCCGGAGGAAACTTCCCCTTTGGCCAGAAACTGATACTTGGTATCAATTTTATCCATGACCAATGTCCTCTCATACACTGACTCGCTCTTGTCAAAAGAAACTGAAACCATCTGCACCGGATACCGCTTATTCTCGATAATATGAGACAGCAACACATTGTCCTTGTGCGAATAGGCGTCGTAAGCCGCCCAGAAGTTTACCAATACTTTTTGACCCCTAAGGTCAGACAAATTAATTTTTGTTCCTGATTCATTTACCAAATTTTTAATATCAGGCAACAGGTTTCCCGGATAAATACCTTCCGAAAGACTAGAAGTTCTTGATATGTTGGATGATAAACTGATAAAAGTTACACCCGCAATCAAGAAGTACTTCAAATACTTCATAAAATAATCATTAGGTTACCACTAAAGTCTTTATCCCTCACTTCCTTCACAGAAAAGGGAAAAAGACCCTCCCAACTTTTGGGAACAGAATCAATTATCTACGCTTAGATAATTTATAATCCTGTATTTCGGGGTCAAAGATAATACAATTTAGCGAAATGTGAATAATCTGTTCAAGCTAATTATTAATAGTTGCAATTTTTACAATGCCTCCAAATAGTTTATATATTTGATAATCAATGTATTGAAACGTGATCTTTTGCTCTTCTTTTTGTATTTGCAACATACTTTAAATTAGTATCTGGAGATAAATAAACCCCGGTTTCATAGCAGAAACCGGGGTTTATTTTTAATATTTATATATTATTTACTTTGTAATGCGCTCAAGCCATTTCAACATAAAGAGCATTGTAAACATTGATATACAACATGCTGCAACAAATACACACCATGTGGCCCAAATAGGAATATTTTCATACAGAATAGCACCAATAAACAACAATTGATTACCTAATGCCGTAGCACCAAGCCAGCATCCTTGCATAATTCCTTGATATTGTGGAGGTGCCACTTTAGACACAAATGATATCCCCAGAGGACTGATAAATAATTCCGCTATTGTCAATATCAGATAAGTTCCTATCAATAAGAATGGTGTTACACGAGCAGAATCCGCTAATCCACCCACTGCTTTTACTTCATTAGCTGATGGCAAACCTAAGGAACCCAAAGACATTACAACATAGGCCAAAGCTGCAATACCCATACCAATGGCAATTTTTTTAGGAGCCGAAGGCTCTTTGCCTTTTGCCCGTAACCAGCCAAATACAGCCAGAATTATCGGCGTTAATAAAACAACAAACAGCGGATTAAATGACTGAAATAGTTCTGCGCCTTCCAATGTAACTAAACCAAACAGATCAAGCTTCATACTACTCAAATCGGTGTAATCGTTTGCAAAGAATGTTAAAGTTAATCCGTTTTGATGGAATGAAAACCAGAAGAAAATCACAACAGCAAATACAGCAAATAAAGCGTATAAGCGCTGTTTCACTTCGTTCGCATCCATAGCAGGCGCTTCTTGTATTGCTGAGTGATCTTTCTTTACAGCTTTCTTCAATGCCGGATCTGGAAAACGCTTCTTATTTATAGTATAAATAGTAAGAGAGATCAGCATGGCAAAGATTGCTATACCGAAGGCATAATGGAATCCTGTATTAAATACACCAAGATATTCATTGGCAAACAAAGTCAGATCAGCAGGGGCACCATTCAGACTAACTTCGGGAGCTAACTTTGTAAAACGTTCAGCGGCTTCACCTGTAAGAGTTCCACCGATTTGCTGGTGACAAAGAGCCGGAAGATCGGAATTATATACAAAACCGTTTGTTTTAAGCCACCAGTTTCTGATACCTACTGCAATAAGCGGTGCAAAAATAGCACCTATATTAATAAACATATAAAACAATGAGAAACCGGAGTCACGCATTTTTCCATACTCTTCATTATCATACATTTGACCCACCAGGGCCTGCAAATTACCTTTAAATAAACCATTCCCAAAGGCGATAACAAATAGGCCAAAACAAGTAAGAGTTAGATATAAAGCTAAATTAGGAACCGGGGTAGGGGTCGGAATCGCTATAAGTAAATACCCTACGGCCATTAATATAATACCTACTTGAATTGTACCTTTATATTTCTTCGTTTTATCTGCAATAAGACCCCCGACAAGAGCCAAAGCATAAATAGAAAAGTAAAATACAGAGTAAATAATACCTGCATTTGATTTATCCAAACCAAATTTTGACATTAAGAAGAGGGACAGAATAGCCATCATTATATAGAAGCCGAAACGCTCTCCCATATTTGACAATGAGGCCGCTAATAAACCTTTAGGATGATTTTTAAACATAAAATTATATTTAAGATTAATATTATAAGTTATTTCATTCCTTCCTATGGTATTAAACTTTACAAAAGTAAGAAAACATACCAGATAATCGTTTTATCCAAACATATTAAAGAACATAAAACCCTGCTAACGGCATTTTTTATGCAAATAAGATAGTTTTGTTCTTATATACCAATACTCTTCTAGTAAGATGATATTCGATAGCATGGGATAATACTATCTTCTCCAGATCCTGCCCTTTACGCACCAGGTTCTCCACACTATCGCGATGCGTAATGCGGGTAATATCCTGTTCTATGATCGGCCCTGCATCAAGCTCGGCTGTTACATAGTGGCTTGTAGCGCCGATAATTTTCACACCTCTCTCATATGCCGCATGATAAGGCTTTGCTCCCACAAAAGCGGGAAGGAAAGAATGGTGGATATTAATTATCTTATTAGGATATGTTTCGATGAATTTATCCGTCAATATCTGCATATAACGTGCAAGAACAATAAAATCGATTTCCTTATCTTTTAACAAAGCCAGCTGTTGAGCTTCTATTTCATCCTTATTATCCTTGTTGAGCTTTAATACATGGTATTCAATACCGAAGCGTTCGGCAACCCACCGCATATCTTCGTGATTACTTATGATAAGGGGAATCTCCACATTCCATTCTCCTGCTGTGTAGCGAGCCAGTATATCGAACAGGCAATGTGACATCTTAGAAACAAAAACGGCCATACGTGGCGTATAGTCGTTGAAATAGAGCCGGAATGTCATATCGTACTTCTTAGCATACATCGTCTGGAAGTAATCGCTGATCTTCTCACGGGGAATAATAAAATTGGTTAAATCCCATTCGATACGCATAAAGAACGTATTCTCCTGCTTATCCACATGTTGTTCCAGATTGATGATATTACCTCCATTCACATTGATAAAATCGGTAACGGCAGCTACCAGCCCCGGCTGGTCGGGTGAAGATATAAGTATAATTGCGTGGGCGTTGTTCATTTTAATTTATTTAGTCTTCTTCTATCACCAGATTATCAATAATAAACTCTTGTCTCTCAGGGGTATTCTTACCCATGTAGAAATTGAGCATATTATTCACTAAATCTTCTTTCTTCATTGTCACCCGGTCGAGGCGCATATCTTTTCCTATGAAATGCACAAATTCGTCCGGTGATATTTCACCCAGACCTTTAAAGCGGGTTATTTCAGGATTTGCACCCAACTTACTGATGGCAGCAATTCGTTCTTCCTCGGTATAGCAATAGAATGTCTCTTTCTTGTTGCGAACGCGGAAAAGCGGTGTTTGCAATATATATACATGATTCTTCTTTATCAAATCCGGAAAGAATTGCAAAAAGAAAGTCAGTATCAGCAAACGGATGTGCATACCATCCGTATCAGCATCGGTAGCAACTATTATCTTATTGTAGCGTAGCCCGTCCAATCCGTCTTCGATATTCAAAGCTGCTTGCAACAGGTTGAATTCTTCATTCTCATATACAATCTTCTTTGTCAACCCGAAACTGTTCAATGGCTTTCCACGAAGGCTGAATACCGCTTGCAGATTCGGATTACGGCTCTTTGTGATAGAACCGCTGGCGGAATCCCCTTCGGTAATAAAAATACTGGTTTCATCCAGATTATCACCCTTGGTATCGTTATAATGAATGCGGCAGTCGCGCAATTTCTTATTATGCAGATTGGCTTTTTTTGCACGTTCACGGGCTAGCTTCGTTACTCCTGCGATAGCCTTACGTTCTTTCTCCGAGTCAAGGATCTTTTTAAGTAACGTCTCCGATACATCGGTATGTTTATGCAGATAGTTATCCAACTCCTTTTTGAGGAAGTCCCCGATAAATTTCTGTACAGAAGGCCCCCCCGGTCCCATATCTTTTGATCCCAGCTTCGTTTTGGTCTGGGATTCGAATACGGGTTCTTCAACCTTTATACTGATAGCTGCCACAATACCGCTACGGATATCAGCATAATCGAAATTTTTATTATAGTATTCTTTGACTACACGGGATAATGATTCACGAAACGCAGACTGATGCGTCCCTCCCTGTGTGGTATGTTGTCCGTTCACAAACGAATAATATTCTTCCCCGTACTGGTCGGTATGCGTAATAACGACTTCTATATCTTCATCTTTCAGGTGAATGATCGGATACAGGGCTTCGGAGGTCATATTCTCGTTCAGGAGATCTACAAGCCCGTTTTTGGAGAAGAATTTCTTACCATTATAAATAATCGTAAGTCCGGTGTTGAGGAATACATAGTTTTTGAGAAGACTTTCCACATAATCGTCCCTGAAGCTATAACTCGTAAAAATCGTATTATCCGGGATAAACTCTATCAATGTACCGTTCTCTTCCGTAGTGCTGTGCACCTTATCTTCATCAGTAACAATCGCTTTACTATATTCTACAAAAGTAGTTTGTCCATCGCGAAAGCTCTGAATACGGAAAAATGAAGAAAGGGCATTTACAGCTTTTATACCTACCCCATTCAGTCCTACCGACTTTTTAAAAGCCTTAGAGTCATATTTGGCTCCGGTATTCATTTTCGATGATACATCTTTCACTTTACCCAATGGGACTCCACGTCCGTGGTCACGCACTCTGACAACACCTTCTTCGATAGCGACATCGATAGTCTTGCCATAGCCCATCATGTATTCATCAATAGAGTTATCCAACACTTCCTTCAGAAGTACATAGACACCATCATCGGCCGATGAGCCGTCGCCCAACTTACCAATATACATCCCCGGACGGCGACGGATATGCTCCTGCCAATCGAGGGTTTTTATATCATCATCGGAATAATTAACTTCGGGTAATTCGATCTTCTCTTCTTCCATAAACTTTTTAAAAATCTCTAGTAATGAAAAACGCAGCGTAAAATTATAAAAAATTCTTCGGAAGAAAAAGTTAAAGTGACACCCCTCATCCTCAATTCAGATGTTTTATATAAGCCCGGCGCATCTTATGATTCTCTGCATTAAAGCCGTCCCATAATGATGCCACTTTATTATTCATTTCCAGTTCGGGATTGGATTCGGCGAACTGAAAACCACATTTGTATGCCGATGGTATAAAGTCATTAAATATAATCGCGTTTACCCCTTTCCCCTGATATTCAGGTGCAATACCTATCAATAGTAGGTCTATAACCGGATTCTTTTTGCTCTTCAGATCTTTCAACAGGTGATACCATCCGAAAGGGAATAGTTTTCCACGCGACTTAATCAGCCCCCGGGATAAACTTGGCATTCCGATACCAAAGCCTACAACTTCATCCGTTTCTTCTTTTATAATGATAGATACGATATCCCATCGTAAAAGAGGTACATACATTTTCACATAATGATCTATCTGCTTCTGGGTTAAAGGTGCAAAACCATAAAGAGGCTTATAGGCTTCGTTCATCAATTTGAACAGCCTGTCTACATATGGTGCAATCTGCTTCAAATTCTTAAACTTCAAAACTTTCAGGCCATAGCGGGTGGCTACCATATTGGCGATGCGTTGATGCCTTTCAGGCACTGCATCAGGCACAGGAATCCGATATTCATTCCAGTCGGCTTCTTTCCCGAAGCCCAATCGCTCCAGTTGTGTCACATAATACGGGTAACTATATTTAGTGGCCATAGTACTCACCTGATCAAACCCTTTTATAAGCATACCTTCAGGATCGAGATCCGTAAAACCCATAGGCCCTACTATGGCGTCCATACCCTTATCTTTTACCCATTTTATCGCTGCGGCGAATAAAGCATCTACCACCTCATTATCATCTATAAAATCAACAAAGCTGAAACGTGCATGTTTTTCGTTCCATACTTCATTGGCCTTATGGTTAATGATCGCTGCAATCCTGCCTACAATCTGATTCTCCTCATAAGCCAGGAACATCTGCATCTCGCAAAAATCAAATGCAGGGTTTTTCTTTATATCCAGGGTGTCCAACTCGTCCAGTATCAGCGAGGGCACATAATACGGACAATCTTTATATAATTTTATCGGGAATTTCACAAAGGCCTTCTTTAAAGCCTTATCATTCTCACTTACTTCTCTAACTACTATAGACATACTTCAATTTCTGGTTCTATTTTGGGCGTAAAGATAATATTTTAAATGACGAGTCATAATTTATGAATTATGAATTAGCTTCTGTTAACTGACTCCTTACCAAATCAACTCATTTTCTGATACAATGTAATCCATCTTTACATCATTTTTATCTGCAGGTATTCCATCGAACAGCTGAAATTCGAAGCATATACCGAGCCTGGGAGCTTTCAATTTAGGTAAAAAGCGGTCATAATAAGCTTTCCCTCTTCCCATCCGATTCATTTTCCGATCAAATGCCACTCCAGGAATTATTATCAGATCAACTTTCTTATAATCCGTATAATTATCCCCTACAGGCTCCATGATACCGAAAGCCGATTGCTGGAAACATGTATTGGTCGTGCATCTTCTGAAAACCATTTCGTCTTTTTCAATCACCGGAAGGTAAAAATCTTTGCCGGCGCTCCATTTGCGAATAAAATCGAAAGTCTGCACTTCATCATCAAGGCTATTATATATAAATATCGTTTTGGATTCCTGAAATATCCCTGTCAATTCAAGGACAGATAATACTTCCTGTGAACGATTATATAATTCATCAGAAGTAAATTTCTTTTTAAGTGCAGAAATCTCTTTTCGTAATTTATCTTTCGCTTGTTGTATATTGCTCATTTTTTTTTAACTATTGAGGCTGACAAATAACGTACCATAATTCAGCCTGATATAGAAATATCAGACAAAAATACATTTCTTCGGTAATATTATCCTATTTTTGAAGCTGAAAATAAAAATTACCCTAAAAAAACAAGACGCAATTGTTATGCATGCCATTGTCAAATTCTTTCAGAAACCGATTTTCTATGATAAACGTCTGATATTCGCCTTATGGATCGGGGCTGCTCTGCTGGCAGGACTGAGTCATCTGAACAAGGCCAATAACTATCAGATATTCAAATATGTATTCTACCATACGATAGAGCAGGTAAACCTGTATACCGAATACCCGGACCAGTATTTTGACTCGAATCACTACGGGCCGCTGTTCAGTATTATAATAGCACCTTTTGCCGTGCTGCCTGATTTTTTGGGAATACCTTTATGGGAAATGGTAATTGCCGCTACTCTACTGGTAGCGATCTATAAACTTCCGATGTCGTGGAAAGGCAAAGTTATCATCTATTGGATTGCCATGCTCGAAGTATATCTGAATGCGACCAACAGCCAGACAAATACACTTATAGCTGCATTGATAATCGGGGCTTTCATCTGCATCAAGTCAGAAAAAGACTTTTGGGCAGCCTGCTTTATTATGCTCGGTCTATTTATAAAGTTATACGGCATTGCAGGGCTGGCATTCTTCTTTTTTTCAAAACATAAGCCAAAGTTTATCGGTTACTTGTTTCTGTGGGGCATTATTTTCTTCATATTGCCAATGGTAATATCTTCTCCCCAGTTTATCGTACAAAGCTATGCGGACTGGTACGAATCGCTGATGTTGAAGAATACATTGAATACGGGTTCGGTCTATCAAAATATATCAGCAATAGGCCTGATACAAAAAGTTTTGGGGTTAACGTTCTCAAATCTGATCATTCTTATTCCTGCCGTCATTCTCTTTGCCCTGCAATATATACCGGTAAAGGAATACCGAAACCCGGTTTATCAATATGGCCTTTTAGCATCGACACTTATCTTTATCGTCTTATTCAGCACCGGCTCCGAAAACAGCACTTACATCATAGCCGTGACCGGGGTTGCTATATGGTTCCTTATACAAAAGAAGCCTTTGAATAAATACCTGCTCATTTTATTTGTATTCACCTTATTTCTTACTCTTTTCGCAAATTCGGATCTAATCCCGGCTTTTATAAGGAGAGAGGTCATAAGGCCATATTCACTCAAAGCATTCCCAAGCCTGCTGGTATGGCTGATACTGGTTTATCAGCTTACAACATTCCGCAAGGCATCCGGAAAAGAATTATCAGGCCACTATCTGCCGGCAAATAAAGCAGAAGAACGGTGAACCCATAAAGGAGCATGAGTTTATAACTCATGCTCCTTTCTTATATTATCCTATTTATACTGTTCGCTCTTTATAGCTTCGGGTGTCGCTTTATTTGCTTTCAGCAGTTTAACGGCCTCTTTCATTATCAGGTCGTCTCTCTGGGCTACCGGATAGTATGCATCTTCCCCGAAAATGTTCCGCAGGATAATCGCTTCCATCTGTGCCTGCAGGAGCCTTCTCGATTCTTCGATCAGGTATGGCTGGCGGCGTATTCCTTTACCATACGCATACTCAACCAGATAATCGACAACCGGTTGTGTAGCGAGATATTTATGAGCCTCCTGCCATGTTTTATAACCTTTCAACTTTTCCCTGTTCTTCGCTGAGTAAACGAAAGAGTATTCACGCATCATTCCGCTATTAGCCACTTTCAGGTAATAAGAGTTTATCCCTGTGGTGTCGCGGGGGACAAACACATCGGCCAGGATACCGTCATCACCATATACAGGACGTCCCGCCAAAGTGTGGAACAAAGGAAGATTATCCAGTTTTATGCTATCTCTGTTAGAAAATTCACCCCTATTATAACGGTTTAGTATATCCATATCATAATCGGTACGGTCACCTTTCTTATATGCTTTTTGGATACATCTTCCCGAAGGTGTATGGTAGCGGGCAATGGTTAATTGTAAAGCCGAACCGTCTTTGAACATAAACCGGTTTTGCACAAGACCTTTTCCGAACGAACGACGTCCTACAATCAAGCCCCTGTCGTTATCCTGCATCGCTCCCGCAAAAATTTCACTGGCAGAAGCACTTCCTTCGTCTATAAGCACGATCAACTGATTATCTTTACATGTACCCGAACCATCGGCAAATACATTTTCGCGGGGATACGCACGGCCTTCGGTATAGACAATCATATTACCGTTTGCAAGGAACTCATTCGTCATCATTATTGCCGCGCCCATATAACCACCCGTATTCTGTTGGAGGTCTATGATGAATGATTCGCAACCCTGACTTTTCAGTTTTGCTATAGCTGTGATAAACTCATTATAAGTAGTGCTTCCAAATTTCGTAACTTTGATATAGCCTATCTTATCGTCTATCATATATGATACCGGAACTGTTTTCACAGGTACATCCGCGCGTGTAACCTCAAATTCGATCAGGTCGGGACTTGTATCCCTTTTTATTTTTATTTTTACTTTGGTATCTTTCTTTCCCCGCAATGTTTTGAAAACTCTCTCTTCGCTAAGCCCTTTCCCGACAAAGAGACTGTCGTTCACATATACCAGCCTGTCGCCGGGGATAATCCCTACTGCTTCAGAAGGTCCTCCGGGTATAACGTTTACAATATTTACCGTATCGTTCTTGATAAGGAACTCCACTCCCACTCCACTGAAATGGCCTTCCAGTTCATCACCGTTATACGCCATATTCTCTGCCGAAATATACACAGAGTGAGGGTCTAACCCGGCCAGAATCGTAGGAATGGCATCTTCAACCAGTTCATTTACATTGACTGTGTCTACATACGACTTATTCACATATTCAAATATAGTCTCCAGTTTGTTGCTACCTCCGAATATTTTCCGTACAGGGGTAAATACGGAAAATATATTTCCGATAAGAATTCCTACAGCGATACTCAATGCAATGCACAAAGGCAGCCAAATGTATATCTTTTTATTACTTTTCATTTATTTTCTAACTCTATTTTATTTTCAGTTTCATCCATCTCGATAAGCACAACTTCGATCCCGGCACGCTCCAACAAAGCCGCGCCATCGCTACGCCTGTATCTCTGGTTGTAAACAACCCTTTTGATACCTGCCTGGATAATCAATTTTGCACATTCGATACAGGGAGATGTTGTTACATACATTGTTGCGTCCATGCTACTATTGTGCGAGCATGCTACTTTTGTTATGGCATTGGCCTCGGCATGTAAAACGTACGGTTTGGTCTCATTGTTCTCATCTTCGCAGATATTTTCAAAACCTGCCGGAGTACCATTATATCCATCCGATATAATCATTTTATCCTTAACAATTAACGCCCCTACTTTCCTGCGTACACAGTATGAATTTTCAGCCCAGATAGCTGCCATTCTCATATAACGTTCATCCAGCAGCTGTTGCTTATTTTTAGTCATATACTTCACCTCTTTTTCGAAGCACAAAGATAATGAAAAGTTCACGATATGTTATTATAAGCGTGTTTTTTATCTGAATAAACGCACGAAAATCGGCCCTTATAACCACCGGTCAAATATTCACTTTTATTAACTGCACTATGTTAAAACCTGACACTTTTCTGTGAACAGTAAACAGTATTCTCATGCAAAGACGCAAAAGGTAACAGATATATCAGTAAACAGTAAACAGTTATCAGTTAACAACTCGTATCTCGTATCTTGTCTACTCGTAACTTGTAACTTGTAACTGCTCAAAGGGCGCAGAAATAACATTCGCCGAAGCAAAGGCGAGGCAAACTCGTAACTATATCAAAAAAGTTACAAAAGTTACACTTTTCCCACTATTTTTTATCTGTTCCTTTTTTCCCTCTCTGTAAGTCCCCCAAGGGGGACTTAGGGGGCTTCTTCAACACTTCAAAGAACTATCAGCTAAAGGCTATCGGCTTCATATATAGATAAACTTTTTCGAAAAAAATATTTTTTTGCTAAGTACATGACAAAAATTTATATGCTGCTCTTACAGAGTATTTCCCCTGTTCTCTCCGGAATTTGATATTTGCGAAAGTGTCCAGTCGCCGGCTTCCGGCGTCAAAACAGGTTCGGTTAAATTCGTGGCAATTAGCATAAGAACGGGTGATAAACAAACACGACACATTATCTGACAAAAAGGTTGTGATGCAGCAAATCCAAATCTTTTTAATAAATTAAAAAGCTGCCTGAAATAAATCCAGGCAGCTTTTTTACCGTATAAATTATAATGAAACAGGTTATTTCTTAGGATTCATTATTACTTCAATAAAGTTACCCTGCGATATCAGTTGTTTTGTTACAGCCTTGATATCATCTTTAGTCAATGCATTTACTATTGACAAATAATCGGAATAATTATCCTCTCCATAGAAATGATATGCACTCAGGGTACCCACCCAGTAGCCGTTTTGCTTTTCATCTTCCTGGAATTTTTTCACCATATATTCTTTCACTTTCTGGAAGTCGGCATCTTCAGGTCCTTTTTCTGCTATGTTTTTCACTTCACGGTCAACAATAGGAGCTATCGATGAAGCTCTTTCAGGATCAGTGTCGAATGTCATTACTAATCTGGCTTGTCCCTCAGGTATGCGGTTAATATCCGAACCCACACCCACACCATATGTGCCACCGGCTTCGTCCCTGATGGTACGCATATATACAATGTCCAGAATTTGCTTCAATGCGGAAAGCGCTATTTGAGTTTTCTGGTCACGTTTCAATGTCCCGCTATACAATTCGAATACAGAGGTTTTAGGCGTTTTCATTTCCTGCTCGAATATATCTTCAAACTTACCTTTGCGTATATCCGCTTTTACATCCTTGTATTTAGCATCTTTATTGCCGGACGGCAGAGAGGCCAGATATTGTTCTACCAGTGGTTTTAAAGTAGCTTCATCTATAGTTCCCACAAATGTGAAAGTGAATGAGCCCGGATTGGCAAATATTTCTTTGTATATTTCAATGATACGGTCGTAATTCAATTTTTCCGCATCTTCCAGGGTCATTTCCTTCATACGCGGATTGTCGCCGTATCGGGCAGCAATAGTACGCAGGCTCATTACATATGACGGTTCGGAAGCCAGATTCTTCAGCTGGTTCTTTATCGCGTCCATCAATGTCGTGTATGCGCCCTCATCTTTACGAGGCGCGGTGAAGTACAGATATGTAAGCTGCAACAAGGTCTCTACGTTTTTGATATTTGATGAACCATTCATCCCCTGTGTCCAGCTTGATATATTGGCATTTACATTTGCCGACTTTCCGGCTAATACTTTTTTCAGGTCTGTAGAACTGAAATTTCCGATACCACCCACATATGGCACCATAGATGCCATGTTTGCATTATCTATATCGGCATCGGCTATGATGGATGTACCGCCATAACCATGCGAAGCCATGATGATCTCATCATCCTTGTAGTCGGTCTTTTTAAGAACGACTTTAATGCCATTGGATAACGTCCAGACTGTAGCACCCAGCTTATCGTCTTTTGTTGTACTAACTACTTTACCTGCCTGTGGCAATTGCGCGATAAGCGGTTCATTGGATACTGTTTCCGCATACGGAGTAATGTTTTCGGCTTCTACAGTCCTGAAAACATTCAGTAATTCATCCGTTGTCGGATATACCAGCCCTTCTTTCTCTGGTCCGGTAACGGTAATGATAATATTCTTGTTGTTGATAAGTCCCTGCGACATTGCATTGATCATTTTGGCATCAAGCATCGGGGCTATCTGTTTCAGGAAGTTGTATTCATATTCTATTCCCGGAATACCTTCATTGTCGGAAAAGCTGCGCACATATTCCTGCACATACCTTCTGTTCAACTCTTTACTCCTATTATTATACATATCCTCATATCTTTGCAGGAGGGTAGCTTTGGCTCTTTCTACTTCGGCTTCGGTGAACCCGAATTTGCGGATACGTTCGTTCTCCCTTACCATACTGGCCAAAGTTTCGTCTACTTTCCCTTCTTTACTCAAAGCCATTGTTGTCCATGCGTCTTTGGTCTTTGAGACGAAGAAATTACCATCGTAGGCATATGATGCTGCGAATGGTGCATCAGCTTTCTGAGATATTTCGTTTAATCTGTCGGATAGCATACTGGATGCCAGATTCTTAACAATGCCGGACATAAGTTCAGCTTGTGTTTTCTTCAGATTTTCGGGCAGAATATCATGCTTTATATACAGGCTGACAACAGTTTGCACGGCTTCCGGGTCCGTTATTACCGATACAATGGGTTCTTCATTGTCCGGTACAGGGAAATATACCCTTTCGGCAGGGCTGACAGGTTTAGGTATATCGGCAAACATAGTTTTTATCTGTGCTTCTATCGCATCTACGTCTATATCCCCTACCACAATGATAGCCTGTAGGTCCGGTCTGTACCACTTATGGTAATAATCTTTTAGTGTCTGATACGGGAAGTTTTCCACTATCTCCATCTTTCCTATTGGCATGCGGTCGGCATATTTACTGTCTTTGAATATAACAGGAAGCTGCTTGTCCCAAATACGCGACTGCGCCCCGCTGCGTGTACGCCATTCTTCTTTAATAACCAGACGTTCTTCGTCAATCTGCTCGTCTTTGAGGGCAATAAAGCTCGACCAGTCGTGTAATACCAACAGACAAGAGTCAATGACCGTCTGACGCACAACCGGTACATCCGACAGATTATATACGGTTTCGTCAAAAGATGTATAAGCATTTACGTTTGCACCGAACTTCACACCGATACTTTCCAGGTAATTAAGGATTGTTTTTTTGCCCGGAAAGTTTTTTGAACCATTAAAAGCCATATGCTCCAGAAAGTGAGCAAGCCCTGCCTGATTATCCTCTTCCTGCATTGAACCTACTTTTTGAGCGATATAGAAATCAGCTCTTTTCTCCGGATATGCATTATGCCTGATATAATATGTCAGACCATTTTCGAGCGTGCCGAATCTTACCTGCGGATCTATCGGTAATGGCTGAGGCATTTGCGCTTTTATCAGCCCGGTTATAACTACAAAAGCAAATAAAATAATTGATTTCCTCATACTTAAATGTTTTAGTTTAGTATAATATGTTTGTTATGAGATTCTTTATTGTTTATTAAGGGTAATAGGAATTAAATTTAATATTTTACGTCCATAATATTTAACATTAGTCTCAATTTTATATAAAAAAATCACAAAGTTTGGGTAAAAAAATAATGATTCTGCAAACCACAGATATCATAGCAGCCAGAAAAACGGCGGCAGCTGCCAGGTCTTTGATTTTCTTAATTATCATATGCCATTCGGGCGATATATAATCACATATATTTTCTATGGATGTGTTGATAATTTCCAGAGACAAAACCAGTCCGATCAGTACCAGTACAATTAGCCATTCGGTCAGGGATATATCCAGTAAGGCGCCTAGTATAACGACAATGACGGATACAATAATATGGATGCGGGCATTGTGTTCCTCTGCCCACAATACCTTAAAGCCGCAAAAGACATGTTTGAATGTTAATAGCCTTTCTTTTATAGAAAACTTCTTTTTGCTTTTTTCCATTTTTACTCTTTTTCCTGTAGTTCTTAAGGACACGCTAATGTATAAAAATAAGTTGTAAACTTATTAAAATATATGAGTAATGTCAAATCTAACTGTTCAATTGCATCCATTACTTTTGCCCCGCCTGTGCGATTCAAAACATTCAGTTTTTTATACATAATTACGATCCTCCCTTGTATCGGCAATTTTTAATTCTTAAATTTGGGAGGCTTGGGGGAATCAAGGCCGCAGGCATTATATTTATTGGCTTATTGAGATAAGAATTACAGGCAGCTATCCCTTTCATTAAATACTTCCTGTTACTCATTTTAGAAAATAAAAACTAAGGCCTGACAAAATCTGTTTACACAAAGAGTATATTAAAAAAAGTATAAATAATATGGATATAAAAGATTTACAATCCGATTACGAGTCCATGACTGTCTCGATAGCCCGGTGGATGCAAAAAATATTGTCTGATCTGGGAGTTCCCGAACAATGGATTGAATATGTCAAACTGATAGTATTGCTGGTTATAGTTGCTGTCACAGTGTATGTGTTACAGCTCGTAGTAAGGAAAATACTTACATTTGTTTTCCACCGTATCGAAAAAATAACCACATTATCATTTTTCGGGTACACTATAAGCAATAAGCTCCCTCACTATCTGGCTCTGGTCGTGCCATACTCGTTCGTCAGAGGGGCAATACCGATTGTATTCTATGACTTTAAAGGTTTGATTAC
Source organism: Dysgonomonas termitidis (assembly GCF_042654545.1). GTDB lineage: Bacteria > Bacteroidota > Bacteroidia > Bacteroidales > Dysgonomonadaceae > Dysgonomonas > Dysgonomonas termitidis. The sequence goes on along the minus strand of NZ_JBHSGN010000117.1, from coordinate 135,828 downwards.
CCCATTGATAAAATTGACGGATATTTACCTGGTCTTTATGGTTATATGGACTGTGATGGCACTGGTGAGATCGTTCGGGGATGTTTTACAGGAGAAACCTGCATTTAAGAACAAGCCGATGAAAAGCTATTTCCAGGTAATACAAATCATTCTTTTCATATTCGGAGCGGTAGTTGTATACGCTATTCTTACAGGACGGTCCGCCACGGCTTTTTTTGCAGCTATGGGAGCCGCTTCGGCCGTATTACTACTGATGTTTAAAGACTCTATCATGGGCTTTGTCGGCAGTATACAGATTACAACCAACGACATGGTTCAGATAGGCGACTGGATAACAATGAACAAATACGGGGCGGATGGAAATGTGGAAGAAATAACATTGACCACTGTTAAAGTCCGCAACTTTGACAAAACAATTACTACGATCCCGACTTACGCCCTGATCTCCGATTCATTCCAAAACTGGCGCGGTATGCAGGAATCCGGTGGACGGCGATTCAGGCGGGCATTAAATATCAAATATGACAGTATCCGTTTTTTGACAGAAGACGAAATTGAAAAATTTAAAAAAGTAGACGGGCTTTCCGATTATATTAAGGAGAAGCAAGGTGTGTATGCAAAGTTGAATAAACAGAGCAATAGCGATTTACCATTGAATAAACATGCCATTACCAATTGCGACCTGTTTATGCAATACGGCATATATTATCTGCGCAACCATCCGGATATAAATAAGGATATGACACTTTTGGTAAGGCAGCTGGCATCAACGACACAAGGCCTACCTATAGAATTATATACATTTACCAGCACAACCATATGGGCAGAGTACGAGACTATATTAGCCGAAATTATGAATCATCTGATAAGCGTGGTACAGTATTTCGGACTCACAATATACGAAGAGTCGTCGGGAAGTGATGATTACAATGTATATATGAAGCGGATGGAACAATAAGATTTGGTACAGATAATTGGAAAATTAGCAGATTCGAAAATCGGTAAATAATGCAAAGCGACAACCTTATTTGCTAATCTGCTAATATCCGGATTTGCTAATTTAAAAATAAAACCAATATGAAAAAGTGTATATTTTCAATAATCATTCTCTTTGGCATGCTTTCATCAACTTCTTGCCAAAGCGATCTGGATAAAATGGGCGAAGCTGTAAAAAGCCATTTCAAATACAGGGATGCCGACAATGGTACTATTACAAAAATAGAAGAGGTGAACGCATTGTCATACAAAGAAATACCCGAAGATAAGCGCGAAAACCCCGGTGAAGTCTATCTCTGCAAAGTATATGTAAGAGGCACCTGGAGTTATGCAAACAGTTTCCGTATATATAATATTAATGATACGCTCGATTGCTTTTTCAGTAAAAACAAAACGTTTTTGAGGATAGGCCAAAATAAAGCCGATTAGGTTACAGAGAGGGGTCGTTATTAAAAGGGATCAAGGACAACCTTATCAGATCAGCGTAATTTCGACTATCCGGGGAAGGTATAAAAAATCCGGAAGGTAGGTTCCCCATGCTGGTCAGGTAACTGTTTTAGATATGGCAATCATTGTATAGCGAAGGATGTAGATAATCGTAACCTTATCTTAACCAAACCTTAATGATAATACAAAGCTGTTTTCAAATCTTTAAGCTTTACTTTGCAAAAAAAAATCAGGAAATAGACATGAAACAACTTTATTTTATTTTCAGCCTCATAATTTTACAGGCCATTAGCCCTTGTTTTGCTCAGGAAAAAGACTCCGTTTCGTTTAAACCGTCAGGTAATGTTATTGCACGGGGATTTTTAGATTACAGTACAGGTTTTGGACACGTGAACAAAGAAAAAGGATTTGATATTACACGGGCATTCCTCGGATATAACTATAAATTTACCCGTACAATACAGGCACAGGTCATAATTGACGGAGCGGCAGGAAAAACATCATCCGACGGACTGGAAGTATATCTACGCAATGCTTTTGTAAACTGGAACGACAAAGGCTTCAATGTAAATCTCGGACAAACCAACCTGATGCAATTCAGCATTCAGGAAAAATACTGGATGCACCGCTATGTGATGAAATCTTTTCAGGATTTGAATAAAATGGCACCTAGCGTAGATTTAGGTTTTACAGCAGAATATACTTTCAATAATTACATTTCGGCCGACTTCAGCCTTACCAACGGAGAAGGATACAAAAAAGTAAAAAAGGACAATAGCATGCGTTATGCTGCCGGACTAAGCCTGCACCCGATAAAAAATACAATATTGAGAGTTTATGCAGACGTATATAATGATGATGAGACACAGCGAGACGCCCTGCCTACGGGTATAACAGACGCTAAATACAAAGACCAATACTCATTATCTCTCTTTGCGGGCTACCAGGATAAGAAAATATCGGGAGGTGTGGAGTATAACAGAGTTTATAACAAAGGCTTTATAGACAAAAAAGATTATTATGGATATTCCGTTTATGCATCGGCCAAAGTAGCCCCGAAATGGAGAACATTCGCCCGGTACGACCTGATGGATTCGTCCAATCCCGATAATTTTACATCGCCATGGAACAGCCTCGATGGCCAGCTTATGATGATAGGTGCGGAATTCCAGCCATTGAAGCAATTGAAAATCGCTCCAAACTTTCGCAACATAAATGCAGACAGAGGCAAAGCTGAACAGTATTTCTTTATAAACCTGGAGATTAATTTGTAAATTTTCTGATGCACAAAATAATCTTGAGCGCTCATTTTTTAATGGGCGTTTTTTATCATTGTATGCCAATCAGTAGTTGAAATAAAATCCGCAGGAACAAAGTATTTGTAATTTTAATGTTCAATTACATTCATCATTTTCAATCTTAACTGTTTCGTAACAAATCCTTAGTCCATTTGTTATAATAACATAATAATATTGCATCAGAATTTAAAAATAAAAGGAAATGAAAAAAGTTTTATTATTCACAGCAGCAACATTAATTATCGCACTAAGCTCGTGCGGAAAGAAAGAATCGGCATTATCCGGAGCCGGAGCGACATTCCCTGCACCATTCTACAACATAGTATTTAAAGAGTACGCAAAAATCGGCAGCCCCGTTACCTACGGAGCTATCGGTAGCGGCGGCGGTATCCGCAGCCTCAAAGACCAGACGGTGGACTTCGGCGCAACCGATGTATTCTTATCGGATACAGAATTGAAAGATATGGGTGCGGACATAGTACATATTCCAACCTGTCTGGGAGCTGTGGTTTTATCTTATAACCTGAAAGATGTAAAAGACCTGAAACTGACAGCAGATCTCATTTCAGATATTTACAGAGGTAAAATAACCAACTGGAATGATGCCAGGATCAAGGAAATAAATCCTGATTTAAACTTACCGGATAAAGGCATTACAGCTGTTTACCGTTCAGATGGCAGTGGAACCACATCTGTATTCTCCGAATATATGTCGAAAGTAAATGAAACATGGAAAACAGAGATAGGCGAAGGCAAATCATTGAAATTCCCGGTAGGTATCGCAGCTAAAGGAAATCCGGGCGTAGCAGGAATTATCGCCGAAACAGAAGGCGCGATAGGATATATCGGCTCTGAATACGCGTTGGCATTAAATATGTCCGCAGCATTATTGCAAAACAGCGCCGGCAACTTTATAGCGGCCGACAGCAAAAGTATCTCGGCTTCTGCCAATGTAGATATCCCGAACGACACACGTGTAGTTATCACAAACTCTCCGAATCCGGAAGCTTATCCAATCAGCACATTTACATGGATCATCGCTTACAAAGAGCAGAATTACAATGTAAGATCTGAGGTTCAGGCCAAAGCACTTGCCGGATTACTCAACTATATCATCAGTGAAGAAGGACAGACCATAGCCACTAAGACGCACTATGCACCGCTTCCTCCGGTAGCTGTAGAAAAAACAAAAGCTATTATAGAGTCGATGACTTATGATGGAAAGAAAATAGAAACATATCAATTATCAGTAGCAAAAGGAGCTGCCCACTAAGCTCCCTTCATACCTCCCCTGAGTGGAAGGTCAATAAAATGATACAACATGTTTTATTTGAAGACTAAAAATTCATCAGAGTCCACCAAAGCCTCCCGCCGGGGAGGTTCGGACGGGCTCAAAGATAAAATATTTAAAGCCACATTATTTATTGCAGCCTGCCTGATAATATTACTCACAGCAGGAGTCATATACGGGCTGGTAAGCAAGAGCATCGGAGCATTCTCCGAATTTGGGTTAGGCTTTATCACCTCTACCGAATGGGATTCACGGAATAATGTATACGGCGCACTGCCATTCATTGCGGGCACAATGATGACATCTATCCTGGCCCTGCTGTTCTGTATCCCGTTCTCTCTCTCTGTTGCATTGTTTAACGGGGAGTATTTCAGAAATAAAAAGGTATCGACAATAGTAAGTTCTGTTGTAGACCTGCTGGCGGGAATACCGTCGATAGTATATGGGTTGTGGGGTTTTTATACCTTGCGCCCTATATTGATTGATATGGGTGTGAGCGATCAGGGATTCGGCATATTGCTATCATCTATCGTTCTGGCAATTATGATTATCCCTTATGCATCATCGCTCAGTGCCGAGTTCATCGCTATGGTACCTAACGATCTTAAAGAAGGAGCATACAGCCTCGGAGCCACCAATCTGGAAGTAATAACCTCTATAAACCTGCCTGTTGCAGGTTCGGGTATATTCGCATCCTATGTATTGGCATTCGGTCGCGCCCTGGGAGAGACAATGGCCGTGACCATGCTGATAGGAAATACCAATAACATACCTGTCAGTATATCAGATACAGGAAATTCAATGGCAAGTATCATTGCCAATCAGTTTGGAGAATCCAGCGGACTGAAATTAAGCTCGCTGATGGCTATCGGATTATTACTGTTCCTGATAACGGCATGTATCAACTTTGTAGCCAAATACATCATGAAAATGGTAAATAAATGAAAAAGAAAAAGAGACTGACATCCACAGCCAAATACAGGCTGACGAAGAGTAAAATATTCTTCTTCGCTGTTTGCACCTTGTCGGCTATCACTATGATTCCTCTTTTTCTTATCCTTTGGGAACTAGTAAAAAAAGGATACAAACAATTCAATCTAAACTTGTTTACGGAAGTAGCGCCTACCTCTATGGAAGCCATGCTCGCCCGTATCAGCGACAGCCCTATACCGGGGGGGATACTGAATGGTATCACCGGTACATTGCTTATCCTCGCCATTGCTATAGTAATAGCTATCCCTGTCGGGATAATGGTGGGCGTTTACCTTGCCGAAAACCCAAAAAAACGTATGGCGGGTTTTGTACGCAGCCTTAGTGACCTCTTACAGGGAATACCGTCGATAGTCATCGGGGTTGTGGTTTACATCTGGATAGTTATCCCTATGTCGGGCTATTCAGCTCTGGCAGGTAGTATTGCTCTTGCCATAATGATGTTGCCGATGATAATACGTTCTACCGAAGAAAGTTTAAAAATGCTGCCGGTATCCCTTAAGGAAGCCGGACTGGCATTGGGCGGTTCATACACAACCGTTGTGTTGCGGGTATTATTACCTTCGGCATTCAGCGGATTGTTTACCGGCTCGCTACTGGCCATATCGCGTGTGATGGGCGAAACTGCTCCTCTGCTGGTTACGGCACTCGGAGCATCTACTGTAAACTGGGATGCAACCAACCCCACAAGTGCCATATCCTTACTGATATGGGAATTTTATAACGATCCCAATCTGGCGAATCTGGTATGGTCTTCTTCCCTGCTGCTTCTCTTATTTGTATTGGGTATAAATCTTTTTGCAAAAAGTATAGCTAAAAAATGGAAAATACAGTAAATTTGAACGAACAATATATACTGGAACTCAAAGATGTATCCGTATCTTATACTCCCGGCAAGAATGCAGTGAATATGGTGAATGCCAATATCAGGGAGAATACGGTTACGGCCATCATGGGACCATCGGGCTGTGGAAAAAGTACACTTCTGCGTGCTATAAACCGCATGCATGAATTGTATCCCGATATTGAAACAACCGGGGAAATCCTGCTGAAAGGGAAAAATATCTTTGATATGAACCCTATGAAAGTACGCAGGCTTGCAGGCATGGTATTTCAGCGGCCTAACCCCTTTCCGACAATGAGTATCTACGACAATGTCATTGCTGGATATAAACTGAATAATATTAAGCTGAGTAAAACGGAACGGGACGAAGTTGTGGAAAGCAGTTTACGCAGTGTCGCCCTCTGGGACGAAGTGAAGGACTCTATGAATAAAAAAGGAACATTCCTTTCGGGAGGACAGCAGCAACGCTTGTGCATTGCACGCGCACTGGCACTGAAACCCGAATTGTTGCTGATGGATGAGCCGACTTCGGCCCTCGACCCTATATCGACGAACAGGGTAGAAGAGTTGATATTTGAACTAAAGAAAGAATATACTATAGTAATTGTTACGCACAATATGTCTCAGGCAGCCCGTTTATCGGACAACTCGATGTTTATGTATCTGGGGGAACTGGTAGAATATGGTACCACCAAACAGATGTTTACCAAACCGAAAGATAAGCGTACGGAGGATTACCTGACAGGAGTATTTAGTTAATATAGCCTTTAGCTGATAGCTGTTAGCTATTAGCCTAAAATATTATAATGTAAAACAAAAAGCTATTGGCTAAAAGCTAATGGCTAAAAGCTAAAAGACATGACAACAAATATAAAAGCCAAGCAACTCGAACTTCTTCTCCACGATTTCGAACTATTGTCAAAAACGGCCATGATACAGATGCAGATAACCACCAAATTGCTTAACGACAATACAATCGAATCCCTTTATGAAGAAGCCGAATCGAACGAAATAATCATGGACAGGCTGGAAATAAAAGTACGTGAAGAGGTGGTATTTACCATTTTCCAGTTCAACCCTATTGCCGCCGACCTGCGTAAGATAATAACTTATCAGGATCTGACCACAAACCTGGAACGTATTGGCGATATGCTGCTGAATATCATCCATTTCCTTAAAAAAGTGGATTTATCCACTCCGTATTTTGAGGATATAAAAAAGATTATCAGCAAGATGGTACAATATACCAGCGAAATGCTCCGGAACGCAATATTCTCTTTCTCCAACGAAGATAGCTATATAGCTTATCAGGTGATAGAAGATGATGATAAAGTTGATGAATTATATCATCAAATAGGCTTATCTTTACAAGAGACTTTTGCTGACAAGAAGCTGAGCAAAAAAGAAATACAGAATATGATAAATGTAAACTCCATATCTCACAATCTGGAACGCATCGGTGACAGCGCCACTAATATCGCTGAAGCCACTATTTATTTAACAGAAGGAAAAGACATCAGACATGGAAACAAACAATAAGAATATATCCATTTTGATAGTGGACGATGAGCCGGATATCCGCGAAATCCTCCAGTTTAATCTTCAAAACGAAGGGTACAACATAGATCTCGCCGAATCGTCCGAACAGGCCGTGAAAATGCTGACACCTAAACACCGGTTGATATTACTGGATGTCATGATGGGGGGTATTTCAGGGTTTAAATTTGCCGACCAGTTAAGAAAAGACGGCAATAGTATCCCTATCATTTTCCTGACTGCAAAAGATACCGAGAATGATATGCTGACAGGCTTCTCTATCGGAGGGGACGACTATATTTCCAAACCTTTCTCAATAAAGGAAGTGGTGGCCCGTGTAAGAAGCGTGTTGAAAAGAACAGAGAACCAAAGTAACGCGGCTCAGAAAAATCTGCTGACAGTGAACAATCTGGAAATAGATTTCGATACCAAAACCGTTACCGTGGATAAGGAAGTTGTAGAGCTTACCAAAACCGAATTCAATATATTGGTATTGCTTGTACAGAACACAGGCCGCATATTTTCACGCACCGACATACTGGACAAGGCATGGAAAGATGATGGCATTGTATTGGAAAGAACTGTAGATGTACACATCGCGCGTCTCAGGAAAAAGATCGGTGCTTATGGCGATTATATCGTAAACCGTACCGGATATGGATATACATTCAATTTACAAAATAAATAATTACAAGTTACAAGTTCCTATTCTTGTAACCCGTAACTCGTAACTCGTAACCGAAAAGATTATGAAACTGACTTACAAGCAACGGATATTCTCCTATTTCTTCATCATATTCGCACTTTTCACGGTGTCTATTATAGTATTCGAACAGAAAGAGGAAAAGGCGCAACGTACAAAAGCCATGGAAAACAGGCTCGACAGCTATGCCGAGATGATACATACATATATAGAAATGCGCCAACTGACCGACAGCGACATGACACACATAGATACCCTGGCCTATATATTACCCAAAGATATCCGTATCAGCATTATAAATACGGATGGTAAGGTTACTTTCGACAAGGATGTTAAGGATATCAGCACACTGGAAAATCACCTCAACCGTCCGGAGATACGCAATGCCCTGTATCAGAATACTGGTTCCAATATCCGGATGTCTGTATCTACCAGGCACGAATATCTGTATTATGCCAAACATTACAAAAAGTACTATGTACGTGTAGCCCTGCCATATACGGTAGAGACAAAAAGCATGCTTAAAGCCGACAGCTTCTTTATATATATTGTCATCGGCATGTTTATTATAGTACTGGTTCTACTGAATTATGCGGCGGGACGATTCGGAAAGTCTATCTCGCAGCTAAAAACATTGACCACTAAAATTAAAGATGACAAGCCGTTGACCGAGAAGATAGAATTCCCTGACGATGAATTGGGTGAAATCGGCAGGCAACTGGTAACCATACTCAAACAGAAAGAAAACAGCAAACGGGAGATAGAAGTTGAGCGGGAAAAACTGATACAACACTTCCAGTTTTCACATGAAGGTATTTGCATCTTCGATAAAGATTTCAAGAAGATCTATGCCAATACACATTTCTTCCAGTATTTCAACTTTATTGTAGACCAGCCTGTTTTCAACCTGGAAGCCATTATCAAGGAAGAAATATTCGATCCTGCGATAGAGTTTATCAGCAAACGGACAAAGGATGAGAACTTCCATACTTTCCAACTGAAAAAGAATGGAAAGACCTTCTCAATTCAGACAATTGTTTTCGAAGACGACAGCTTCGAGATTACAATAAAAGACATTACCCGCACCGAAAAAACCCGCCTGCTGAAACAGGAAATGACAAATAATATCGCCCATGAACTGAGAACTCCTGTTACAAGCCTGCGTGGCTATCTCGAGACGTTGGATTCCCAAAAACTGGAAGCATACAAGCAGGCGCAATTTATCCACCGGGCCCATCAGCAGACCATCCGCCTGTCGAACCTGATAGACGATGTAAGCCTTATCAGTAAAATAGAAGAAGCTCCTGCACAGTTTAAACTGGAGAAAGTGAATCTGGCACAGCTCGTAGACGAAGTAAGGATAGATTTAGCTGACGGATTGGCGGCAAACGACATAAAGTTAAACGTGTCTATCAAAGACGACCTGACTATAGACGGGAATTATACACTGCTCTATTCTATTTTCCGCAATCTGGTAGATAATTCGATCAGCTATGCCGGACAACATATAGAGATCAACATCAAAAACTATATGGAGGATAATGAATATCTGTATTTTAGTTTCTGCGACACTGGCCGGGGCGTTGACGAACAATATCTGGCAAGGCTTTTCGAACGTTTCTATCGCGTTAACGAAGGGCGCACACGCGATACGGGCGGTTCTGGCTTAGGCTTATCCATTGTAAAGAATGCCGTCCTGTTCCACAAAGGAGAGATACAGGTTAAAAACCGTGCCGGCGGGGGATTGGAATTCTTCTTTACACTGAAGAAATAGAAGACAGTATTATTATATTATAGTAAAGATAAAAGCATGGGATATTTTCCATGCTTTTATTTTTATACAAACTTAATATTGATATTTAAAATGTGCATGATTTTTTTAAGATTTTATCAATATCGTAGTCATCAGTATGTTGTTCTTTGAAAAGCTGAATATATTAGAAAATATAACAAGATAAGAAAGCTAAAAAACTGTTACCTTTGTTACTTAAGTATGCAGAACATTACACAATTATCAAGAAACCTGACAAATATTGTTACATAACTATTACGTAAAATTATATCGCAATATGTATATCAGCATATCCATTTGACTGAACACTGATTGAGTACAAGGCAGTCTACAAAAAGGTTTAGGATAGAATCTGAATCTGGAAATTTAATTTCCTCAAACGGGTTAAAAAGTAAAATACAAACCTAATCAGGCAAAAAACAAACCTGCTTTATGTTAATGCCAAAGTATATTTGCATCATGAAAACTAACTTGATTAAAAACCAAAACCTGAATCTTTATGAAAAATTTGTTTTGTCTCTTGTATATTGTTCTTTTATCATTTTTATTTGGGGGGTGTAAAGATTTCGAAGAACCTATTGACGAGCCGCTGATAAATAATAATGAAAATAATAACGAAGAGGAGGAACTTGACACACTGCCGTCAACTACCAAAATTCTTTGGGGAATCGGAGATAATTTTACAGGCGCAAAAAGCAGCGCTCTTCTCAATGAAACATCTATAAAGTTAGTATCCCATTGGTATAATGGGCCTCAGGATATGAGCTGGATACGAGGATATAAAAATCAAACGACAGTTTCCGATATTTACGCGCAAGGATATGGAATACAACTTATCGTATGGTTGGCCCAAAACAGGGAGACTGCCGATTATGCCATTGGAGACCAGTTTCAAGATGATATAAAAGAACTGACGGAAATATTTAAGGGTAACGGTCCTAATTATGGTCCTTTGTATATAGTCCTTTTTACCGAGTTGGAGACCTATCCCCCTTCAGGAGAAGCAGCGGCGGAAAATTACAAAAAGCAGCTTTCCGCCGCTTATATAAAAGCAGCAGGCACGATTCACGACACATATGATAAAGCGTGGGTCGGACTTGGACTGGGAGGTTATCACTGGCCGCAGGCAATACCGGGGACACGCGATATAACTCGTTGGGACGAAGCTATAGAAGCAAGTGATTTCACATGCGTACAGCAAATGCAAAGTTATAAGAATTGGCAACAGATACCGGGGAAAACACGTAATGCGGTAAGCCAGCTCGGAACCTATAACAAGCCTGTAATGGTTTCTCATTTCAAGATATGGAGTGGAGGCCCCGATGATAATCCAGACCCGATAGACAAAAAAATAGCTGATGCCCAGGGAGCGTTCGATTTATTTATGGACGATATGTTTACAAATGCATCCTTAGACGCTTTATATGCAGATGGCCTAAGGGCATGGGTTTTCATGAATGACGAATACATCCGTAAACATGGCGATGAAGATAAGGTATATTTGCGTGCGAAAAACTTCGTTTCTTTACATAATGAAGAAAATCCGGTGATGAAAAGGGAATATACTCCAACTCTTCCTCCTGGGCAAGTAGATGTGCTGTTAAGCTATGATTTCAACGGAAGCTCTTTAGAACCTGTTATCAATAATGCCGGTACTATTACGGCGAGTGGGCTAAATAATCACAATTTAAGTTTTGAGTTGTTTTCGACGCAGGGTGATCCGCATACTTCGGACGGAGGAAAATGGATACGGGATCATGGACAAGGAGCGGATCATATAAACGCTCTTACAGAGAACGAGGCTGTAAATATAAACAGCGGTAACCAAAAAAACAACTATCTGTCTTTCACCATAAGCCCTTCGGATAACAAGAAGCTGGATTTGTATTGGTTTACCTTTGATATACAGGCGCGGACAGGTGCACCGGATACTCCTCCCGAACTTACCTATTTTGCAGCACTCTATACCTGTAAAGATGGAATAATTAACCATACAGGAAAGACTGTTTCCGTATCATCGAATACAGAAAACAGTGTGAGCGGCTGGGTTACAGCGCAATTTGATATAAGTAAGATGAAATTTGCAGGAGGAGAGGTCGCCGAATTCCGTATTTATGTTTGGCGTGTCGGAAGCACAAATCAACGAAGCGAAAGATGGCTCGAATTCGATAATATAAAAGTACACGGTTATTCCAGATAGTATTATATCGAAAGACAACCCTGATAAAATGTAAAATAAGGCATTAACAGACGTCCCGGAACTGATAGCAGACATTGTTAATGTCTTATCTTAAATATTTTAATACCATGAAATTGACGTTTAAAATAAAAAATCTCCGTTAATTTGCAACATATAAATCCAACACAGACTTGAATTTGGAACCTTGAGTAATATATTGTAATTTTTGATAGGAGTTGAAAAACTTTCATATATGAGAATTCTGTTTTTATTTTCTTTCTTAATATGTATTATTCCTGATATTTATTCACAGGGTTTCAGATATCTTGATATGGACGACGGATTAAGCAGTAATCAGGTATTTCAGGTTGAAAAAGATTCAACCGGATTCATGTGGTTTATTACCTATATGGGCATCGACAGGTTTGACGGATATCAGGTAAAGCATTACAAATTGAAAGATGACAGCTTGGTATATGAAAACTATCCTTCCTATACCCGGGCATTACTTAACAATAAGGGTGAGTTTATGGTCGCTTTACAGGGAGGAAAAATATTCCGTTATAATAAATTTACGGATGATTTCGAATTATACTTCGATATCAGGCAGAGAATTAATTACAAGGATTTAATGCTGTTGTCTGTGTACCTTGATTCTAACGATCAGCTGTGGATTGTCTCGAATTTCGGATTATATGTTTTCAATCCGCAAAGTGAAGATTTCCAGTCCCTTTTCATTTTTGATAATGAGCTTCCGTCCTGCGTACAGGAAGATGGCAAAGGGTCTTTTTATGTAGGGACAGATAAGCACCTGTATAAACTGGCTAAGGAAATCACCGGAGGTTATGTCATAGTACAACAAGTCGATATTGGATCGCAATACGGAAAGGTAAGCCGTTTGCTCTGTAAAGGACAGAAAATATATATAGGAACCGAATTGAAAGGAGTATCTGTATTCGATATGTCCACTAATCTGGTAAAATCATTATTTCCTGTAATACCTCATGCTGCAATCCGCTCATTGAATTATGCCGGTTACAATAAAATTGTAATCGGGACAGACGGCTCGGGGGTCTATATAATAGATTGTGATTCGGACTCACTGGTATCTTATTTTGATTCCGATCATAATTCGGGGAATGAATTGACCAGTAACTCTGTATATGACATCGCTGTAGATGAAAATAATTATATCTGGATCACAACTTATGCCAATGGAGTCAATATTATTGTTCCCGTACTTTCAGGTATTTCTTATTATAAGCATATATATAATGAGCCGAATTCGTTAGCCAATAACCAAGTAAATGCCCTTCTCGAAGATTCTGACGGGAACTTATGGGTCGGTACGAATAACGGCATAAGCTGCTATCATTCGGAAACAAAAAAATGGAAACATTATTTGATGAATAATGAAACAAGAAAAGCTGTTGTTATATCCCTTGATGAAGACGGTTATAAAAATATTTGGGCAGGAACTTACGGAATGGGAGTTTTTCGGATAAACAGGCAGAGCGGAGAAGTAGTCAATTATAAGAAAGAAGACCAAAAACTTCAGGCTTCGATCAATACAAATTATATATATTCGATCTATACGGATAAAAAGGACAATGTCTGGTTCGGCGGATTATGGGGGAAGCTTACACGATATAATATCAGGGAAAATACGTTCCAGTATTATAGCATAGAGACCCTGGGGGAAATAAGGCCTTTAAGCGAAAAATACCTGCTGATAGGAACAACTGCCGGTTTTTGTCTGTTAGATACCGGAACTTCGTATTTTAAGGAATATTCCGGATTTGAAGGAAAAAATAAGAAAAGTGCAGTTCGTGATTTTTATGTTGCCGGGGAAAACGAAGTGTGGCTGGGTACAGAGGGTAGCGGACTAGTCTTGTTTAATCCGCGTACCGAATCGTTTCAGGCATATACCACTGATCAGGGCCTTACATCAAACTACATCTACAGTATCGAAGATGACAAGAACGGGAATATCTGGATAACTACCGAACGGGATATTTTTAAGTTTAATCCGCAAACCGGACAATTTTATGGTATTAGTAGTTATCTGGGGCTTAAAAATTTTAGTTTTACACCTTGTACGTCTATCCGGAGGCAGAGCGGTAATTTAGTATTCGGTACTATCAACGGTGTACTGGAACTTCCCATTGATGGAATCACGAATACGGATATAAGAGCAAAACTTATCTTCACGGATTTCAAGCTGTTTTATAATTCTGTAAAAATAGGAGAGGATAACGGTATACTTAAAAATGCTATTAACGAAACAAATTCTTTATCGCTGACGTATAAACAAAATTCTTTTTCTTTTGCCTTCTCATCAATTAATTACAGTTCCCCCAAGCAGATAATTTACTCCTATATGTTTGAGAATTTCGATGATAAATGGTACACAGCTACAGAGAACAATACAGTTAGTTATACAAATATCAGTCCCGGCAACTATCAGTTCAGGCTAAAGATCTTAAATAAAGATAGCAGGGCACTTATCGATGAAAGAACCATAGCTGTACACATCAGTCCCCCTTTCTGGAAATCAACTTATGCATATATTTTATATATTGTTCTATTCGCGTTTATAATAAAACTAGCTACCCAGTATATGAAGGGTTCCATAGAAAAGCGCTATACAAAAGAAAAGAATCAATTCTTTATCGATATGGCACATGATATCAGAACGCCTGTCTCTTTAATTAAGGCTCCTTTAAATGATCTGTCGGAAAATGAGAATCTAACGGAAAAAGGACAGATTGCATTGGATATCGCTACCCGCAATACAGAAAAACTGGCACTGATGATAACCCGGTTACTGGACTTTCAGAAGGCAGATCTATCGCTGCTACGGCTGGTAGTCTCGAAACACGAATTGAAAGAATATATTCAGGAAAGGATATTACTTTATAAAGTAGAAGCCGAACATAAAAATATTACCCTTATACTGGAAATGGGATTCGAGCAGCTACACGTTTGGTTTGATCGTGAGAAAATGGATAAAATAATCAACAACCTGTTATCAAATGCAGTCAAATACTCCAGAAACGACGGTCAGATCATAGTCAATGTATCGCATGACCAGAAATATTGGTATCTATCAGTTGCAGATAATGGTATCGGTATTCCGCAACAGGAACAAAAGTACCTCTTTAAACAGTTTTTCAGAGCCAGGAATGCGATAAACTCAAGAGAAACGGGAAGCGGGATCGGACTAATGCTTACAAAGAAGCTTGTTAAGCTGCATGAAGGATCAATTAACTTCACAAGTAAAGAAAATACCGGAACGGAATTTAAATTATCCTTCCAGAAAGGTGAAGAATTTTTCCGTAAGAAAGAAATGTTAAAGGTATCTGTAATAGAAGAGGAAAGCCTTCATAGTGACAGGGATACTGAAATATCCGGGACAAATACCGGTATAGAAGAATATGAAAAAGAAAAAAAGAAAATCAGGCTGCTTATTGTAGAAGATAACGATGATATGCGCCTGTATTTGAAAAATAATCTGTCTGCACATTACGATATTATAGAAGCCCTGGGCGGACAGGAAGCGCTTTCAATCATAACCGAAACGCATCCCGACTTCATTATTTCAGACAACCTTATGCCGAATATGAATGGGGATGAAATGTGCGCCCGGTTAAAAAACTCGATGGAGACGAGCCATATTCCGGTTATTCTGTTAACGGCATTGGCAGAAAAAGAAAATATATTGAAAGGATTGAGTTGCGGAGCTGACGATTATATTACCAAGCCTTTCGACATATCCATTCTGAAAGCTAAAATCAGGAATATATTACAGTTCCGGGAAAATCTGAAAAAGACATTGAGCTCATCCGGTAACCCGGATCAAAATCCGGAATATACCAATCCCCTCGATAAGGAGTTCCTGGAAAAAACCATCCGTATCGTAGAGGAACACCTGGACGATCCTTCCTTTTCGATGAATAACCTTTACTTAACAATGGGGATGAGCCGTTCTACTTATTATAATAAACTTAAAGCCCTAACGGGGGAAGGACCAAATACATTTACCAGAAATATCAGGTTGAGTAAAGCAAGAGAATTATTGCAGATAGGACAATATAATGTATTCGAAGTATCCATCATGACCGGTTTTACCGACCCCAAATATTTTAGTACCGTATTTAAAGAACGATTTGGCATAAGTCCGAGTAAAATAATTAAATAAACTATAATTATCGATTTTCAAACTTATTCATTTGTATCACTTAAGAGCTTACTTATAAAGGAATACTGAAAATTTATCTATTATGCAAAAAATATTTATTGTTATTCAATTTTTATGTTTGTTATTTTCCGGTAGTCTTACAGGACAAACTGCCAGTTATGATCTTGTTATAGTCGGAGGAACGCCCGGAGGTATTATGGCGGGTATCGCGGCTGCACGGGAAGGAAAAACTTCTGTCATTCTGGAACGGACTAATAATATTGGTGGTCTTCCTGTAAATGGGCTGGGAGCTACCGATATCGCGACACGAGGAGCTACCACCGGACTGTTCAGGGAGTTTGTCGATGGGGTATTATCCTACTATATAGAAAAATATGGAAAAAACTCCGAACAGGTAAGCGTGTGTAATGGAGGGTATCATTTTGAGCCCCATGTCGCCGCGATAGTTATAGATCGTATGCTGGAAACGGAGAAGGATAAAATCACCGTCTTTAAACAACGCCAGTTTGATGCTCTTTCCCGGAATGTAGAAAGAAAGGATGGCGTTATAAAAAGTATCAGGATATACAACCGGGAAAC
Source organism: Dysgonomonas termitidis (assembly GCF_042654545.1). Classification (GTDB taxonomy): domain Bacteria; phylum Bacteroidota; class Bacteroidia; order Bacteroidales; family Dysgonomonadaceae; genus Dysgonomonas; species Dysgonomonas termitidis. The sequence continues at coordinate 118,972 of NZ_JBHSGN010000117.1, read as the reverse complement.
AAAAAAAACAGAACAATATGCCGGAACTGTTTTCATAGACGCCACATATGAAGGAGACCTGGGCGCTGCCGCAGGTGTTCCTTTCTCTATTGGGAGGGAAGGCAGGAATGAATATGATGAAATAGGAAGCGGCGTATTATATAAACTCTGGGACAGCCCTGAGCTGGAAGGGTCCACTCATGCGGCGGATAACGCCGTTCAGGCGTATAATTACAGGTTATGCCTGACTAAAAATCCGGAAAACAGAATACTGCCTCAAAAGCCGGAGGGATATAAGCGTTCCGATTATATTTCTTTGATTGACGACGTTTATCTGGGGAGGTATGCCGGGTCGGGAATATTGAAGGTTACACCTGAAATGCAGCAGGCTAATAAAAAATATCTGTTGGAAGGCGGAGAAAAGACCTCCATTCCGGGCGACCCATGGGGAATATCCAAAATTATCAATATGGTTGCGTTACCGAACGGGAAAACAGACGCGAATAATCAGCATTTAGCCCTGATTTCAACCGACTTGCCTGAGGAAAACTGGAAATGGCCTACAGCCAATTGGGAATGGAGGGACAAATTTGCCAAACGACTGGAAGAATATATTACAGGCTTGCTTTGGTTTGCCCAAAACGATAAGGAATTACCTGAAGCATTCAGGATGGCATGTCAGGAATGGGGATTTGCTAAAGATGAATATCTTGATAACCACCATTTTCCACGTCAGGTTTATGTGCGGGAAGGACGCCGTTTACACGGCAAGCATATCTTTACAGCAAATGACGCTCTACCGGTAACCAGGGAAGGACGCCCGCCATTGTATCGTTCCAGTATCACATCCAGCCATTATGCATTGGATTCCCATGCCGTCCGAAAGCGCGAGAAGGAGAAGCTGGCGCTCGATGGGTTTTTCAGTTACGGCTCGGCAGTTTACACGGTACCCTATGAGGTAATACTTCCCTGGGACGTGAAAAATTTATTAATACCCGTTCCTGCTTCTGCAACACATGTCGGTTTCTCAACATTGAGGATGGAGCCTTGCTGGATGGCGCTTGGACAAGCGGCGGGAGTTGCCGCGTCAGTTTCTATAGACCGGAATATCGAACCGGGACAGGTGAATATAGAAGATGTCCAGGAAATTTTGTTGAAAGGGAAAACTACATTGTTCTATTTCTCTGATATGAAAATAAACGACCCGGATTTCGAAATAGCTCAATATATGGGACTCCGTGGATACCTGCCGGGATGGATGGCTGAGCTGGATAAGGAAATTGATCCGGAAACTTCCATAATATGGATGGAGAAATCGGGCATTTCTTTCAAACCTGAAAAGAAAAGCCGTAGAGAAATTTTGAGAAGCATTTATACTTTAATAAAATAAGTATTTTTTGACCTGATATGAACACAAACATTCATCAACTATTTATTATCCGGTATAAACCTTAACCTATATCAGTCAACGGGGGAAATAACTTTGCACCGGAAATATCATCCAATGCCATATTGCCCCATCCTCATTTTGTTAACTCTGCTTAAAATCAACAAATTGTCACGTCTGTATATAGATGCGGAAATTAATTGAATGTTTTAGCTGTAATCAAACCCTTTTAAGCAAAATCCAAACCTCATAATTGTAGAATTACCATAAAATTGCATCATGGAAACAGGTTCCGCATTATTCTGGAACTAAGAACATATATCTAAACAATAGATTTAATATTATGAAGCGATTTCCTTATAAAAAAGTTTTTGCCGGATTATATTCCGCATCTGTCGCTGTTGCCGGAGGAAGTTTGCTGCATGCTCAAACCAATGCAGACAGGCCCAATATTCTTTTTATCATGTCCGACGACCATACGTCACAGGCGATAAGTGCATACGGAGGGTACTTAGCCCCTTATCTGCCTACTCCTAATATAGACCGTATTGCAAACGAAGGGGTAAGAATGGATAACTGTTTCGTTACGAATTCCATCAGTACCCCAAGTCGCGCCTGTATTCTGACAGGCCAATATAGCCAGAAAAACGGAGTGTATACCCTAGATGACTCGTTGAACCCGGCTTTGCCTACAGTAGCAAAGGAACTACAACGGTCAGGCTATCAAACCGCTATTATCGGTAAATGGCATTTGGGTACAGAACCAATGGGTTTCGACTATTATAATGTCTTGCCCGGGCAGGGCAGGTATCACAATCCCTTATTTATAGAGAAAGGGGACTGGGATAAAGGAGAAGGCGGCAAGCCAAAAACAACTGAATACAAAGGTCATTCTACCGATGTGATTGCTGACGAAACCATTAAATACCTGCAATCGGCAGGCAAAGACAAACCGTTTTTTGTCATGTGCCATTTTAAGGCACCTCACCGTCCATGGGAACCGGCTGAGCGTTTCAGGAAACTGTTAGATAGCGTGGCTATACCTGAACCCCGGAATCTGCTTGACACTTATGAAGGGAAAGGGCTGTATACGCACTCTCTGACCATGTCTATGGAAAATATGGATTGGAATGATCTGAAAGGGAATATGCCTCCAGAGAATATGAGCCGTGATGAAAAAAGACATTTTGTATACCAGATATATATAAAAGATTACCTGCGCTGTATTGCCGGAGTCGATGAAAATATAGGACGTATCCTGAACTATCTGGACGAACATGGGCTTTCTGAAAACACAATTGTAATCTATACAGGTGACCAGGGTTTCTTCCTCGGCGAACATGGTTGGTTCGATAAACGGCTGATGTATGAAGAATGCCTGCGTATGCCTCTGTTGATACGTTATCCGAAAGAAATAAAACCAAAGGGAATCAATAAGGATATTGTTCTTAATCTGGATTTTGCCCCTTTATTTCTTGATTATGCCGGAATCGAAACTCCCGGCTATATGCAAGGTGAGAGCTTCCGTAAAAATCTTCAGGGAAAGACAACTCGGGATTGGCGCAAGTCTATGTATTACCGCTACTGGATGAATGACGACTGGCACCATCATGTTCCCGGAAATTATGGAATACGTACCGACCGGTATAAGTTAATCTATTACTATGCCCAATCCCTGGGGATGAGCGGTACCGGCAAAAAGGCGCTTAAACCTGAATGGGAACTATACGATTTGCAGGAAGACCCTGCCGAGATGCATAATATATACAGCGACCCGGCTAATAGGGAATTAATAAAACTTCTCAAAGAAGAATTGCTGTTACTGAAAGAAAAATATGGAGACGAAGATAAGAATTATCCTGAAATGGAACGATTGAACGAAAAATACTGGTAGAAACAATGATGCATCAGATAACAAAGATAACGTTTGCCTGCTGCGGATTAGTCTCCTTCCAGGCATATGCCCAGAAAGCGCCCAATATAATCCTCATTCTGGCTGATGATATGGGCTATGGAGACCTTACTGTAACGGGGGCTACCCAATATCATACTCCGGCTATTGACAGGCTGGCCGGTGAAGGAATGACCTTTACGCAGTTCTATTCGGCCCAGCCGATAAGCAGCGCGTCACGCGCCGGATTGCTGACAGGCTGTTACCCCAACAGGGTGGGAATCAGCGGGGCTTTGTATCCTCAAAGTAAAATAGGCTTAAACAAAGATGAGGAAACGATTGCCGAAATATTGAAAAAAAAGGGATACATGTGCGGCATGGTAGGTAAATGGCATTTAGGAAGTATGCAACCCTTTCTGCCTTTGCAAAACGGGTTTGACGATTATCTGGGGTTACCTTATTCCAACGATATGTGGCCAGTCGATTATGAAGGGAACAGGGTTACTCCAGACTCCGGCCTGGCTCATAAATTAAGGCACCCGGCGTTACCGTTGATTGATGGAAATGAGAAGGTAAAAGAAATATGGACACTGGAAGATCAAGGCCAGCTAACCACGCTCTATACACAGAGAGCCATACAATTTATCAGGAAATGCAAACATGAAGAAACTCCTTTCTTCCTCTATTTTGCACATTCCATGCCACACGTGCCTCTGGCTGTATCCGGCAAATTCAAGGGAAAAAGCAGGCAAGGGCTATATGGGGATGCGATGATGGAAATCGACTGGAGCTTACAGGAGATCATGAACACCCTTAAAGAATATCAGTTAGACGAAAATACGCTTATCATCTTTACTTCCGATAACGGGCCATGGGCTAATTTCGGAAATCATGCAGGAAGCACCGGAGGATTGCGGGAAGCAAAAGCCACTACTTTTGAAGGCGGGCAACGGGTACCATGTATTATGAGATGGAAAGGAGTCATCCCCGAAGGAAAAATTTGCAATGAACTAACGTCTGCCATTGACATCCTGCCTACTCTGGCAGAAATCACAAAAGCTGCTTCACCTTCGAATAAAATAGACGGAGTAAGCATATTACCGTTATTAACCGGGAATATGGATGAATCGCCCCGCAAGTACTTTCTCTACTACTATGGCGGCAATGATCTGGAAGCCATTAGGGACAGCCGGTTTAAATTGATTTTTCCCCATGAACATGAGTCTTACCGTACAAACCTGCCGGGAAACGACGGTTTTCCGGGCATAAGGGGCCGGTCAAGGATATCCGTGTCATTGTTTGATATGCGCCGTGATCCGGGCGAGCAATATAATGTCGCAGACTTATATCCCGATGCCGTTAAACGCCTGTCGGCTGTAGCCGACAGTGCCAGAACAGACCTAGGTGATAATCTCACCAAACGCGAAGGAGAAAACCGCAGGCCGCATGGTTCAATTGAATAAAGAAACCTCATATGTTATAAAAAATTCAAATTCAAAATTATGATCAACCCTAAAAAACTTGTATTGACCTTGTCATTGCTTACAATGATACTAATGACCGGTTGCATACATCTGTACGGAATAAAAAATATCGCTTTCCGGCGGGCTGTTTATCAGTCCAGTGCCATTAACTTCAATTCCACAGGCCATCTCATCACCGATGGCATCTATACTGTCAATAAGTATGGCAGTATCAGTCAAAACCAACAGTTGGACAGCCGTTGGGTAAGTAAGACAAACAGAGATGAATGGGTTTATGTCGATCTGGGGACCCAGAGTAAAATTGAAAATATAAAATTATATTGGGATACTGAAAATTTTGCGACCCAGTATGAAATACAGGTATCCGACGATGCTAAAGAGTGGAAAACCATTTTTTCACAACAAAAGGGCGATGGAGGTACAGCGTTATGCCCGGTAAAAAATACGGAAACAGCCCGTTTCGTCCGTCTTAATTGTATCTCGGGCAAGTGGAGCAATTTCTCCCTCATCGAAATGGAAGTATCCGGATCGAATAATATCGATCATAAACCGGAAGCAGTGCCAGCTCCGTCTTCCAATGGAACGCAATATTTGACAGGAGGCAACTGGCGTATTCAGAGGGCATCCGAGGTACCTGTCCAGGATGGAAAAAAACTTTCCTTATCCGGTTTCAATGATGCAGGCTGGCTTCCGGCAACAGTTCCCGGAACAGTTCTTATGTCCTATCTGAAAGCCGGAGCCATACCGGATCCGAATTATGGAGAGCAGCAACGGCTGGTTTCGGACTCTTATTTCACCGCCGATTTCTGGTACAGGAACAAATTTGAAATACCATCTTCACAAAAAGGGAAAATAACTTGGCTGAATTTTAATGCCGTTAATTGGAAAGCCGATGTTTTCTTTAACGGAACATACCTCGGACGTATTGACGGGGCTTTTATCCGCGGGCAGTTCAATATTACAGACTATGTAAAGTGGGGAAAAGATAATTATCTGGCGGTACTTGTTCATAAAAATGATACCCCGGGAGAAGTCACTATTCAGACAAAAGGAAATCCCGGACACAACGGCGGACTTCTGGGAGCAGATAATCCGACAATCCACGCCAGTATCGGGTGGGACTGGCTCCCGACCATACGTGGTAGAAATATAGGTATATACGACGATGTTTTTATTTCCTACACTCAGGATGTGCAGTTATTAAATCCATGGATTACCGTAGACCTCGATACCGGGAAAAAAGATTTTTCAAAAGCATATCTTTCTGTAAAAACGGAAGTGAGAAATTCCTCGGATAAAAAGCAGGAAGTATTTGTCAAAGGTAAAATACAGCCATCGGGATTAGATTTTCAAAGTCCGGTATTCACCCTGGAGCCGGGTGAAACACGGGAGTTATCCGTCGCTGACCTGACAATGGTAAATCCGCGCCTATGGTGGCCGAATACATATGGAGAGCAATTCCTCTATACTGCGCAACTTGAAGCTGTCACTGGAGACAGGCTGTCGGACAGTATTGGTTTTAAATTCGGTGTCCGTGAATTTACATACGATACGAACAGGCCACTGACAATCTATTGCAACGGTACACGTATTGTATGTCGGGGAGGGAACTGGGGTATGGACGATGGTAATTTGGCCGCAACCAGTGATGATTACGACATCAAGATCAAAATGCATGCCGAAGCAAACCTGACTATGATCCGCAATTGGATCGGAATGACCCGGAAAGATGCTTTCTACCGTGCATGTGATAAATACGGGATTTTGATATGGGATGACTTTTGGCTGGCAAATCCCGGTGATGGCCCTGATCCGGACAATGAAGTTATGTTCATGCACAATGCCATCGATAAAGTAAAGCGAAACCGGCACTATGCTTCAGTGGCTTTATACTGCGGACGGAACGAAGGGAATCCTCCTGAATCGCTGGACAAAGACCTTGCCTTATCTACCGAACGCCTGGACGGAACACGGACTTACATATCCCATTCCGCAAACGGAGCGGTTAGCGGCTGGGGACCATATGCTGTCCAGGATCGCGAATGGTATTTCGAGAATACATTCCCTACTATTCACAGTGAAAGGGGAATGCCCAACATACCTGCCTATGAAAGCCTGGCGCGTATGCTTCCTCCTGAAAACCACTGGCCTGTTGATGATGTATGGGGTATCCATGACTTTACGATGGAAGGGGCGCAACATGGCAAGAAATTCCTTGAGGAAATGAATCGGTATGGAACATACAATGACCTGAAATCCTTTTCCAGGGTAGCGCAGATGGTAAATTATATTGGACATAAAGGTATTTTCGAACCGGTTTATACCAATAACAGTAACGGAATGCTCATGTGGATGAGCCAGTCATCGTGGCCATCAATGGTTTGGCAAACTTATGATTATTACTATGATACGAATGCTGGGTATTTTGCTGTCAAGCAGGCCAATCAGCCTGTTAATCTGATTTATAATCCATCTACCCAGGATTTTGTATTGACGAATAATACAACGGAAGATAAGGACGGCTTAAATATTGTTATCCGGCTTTTCGATCTGAACGGAAAACTGTTGAAAGAAAGCGTTTTTGTAAAATCAGCCGTTGCAGACAGCAGAAGCATTATTTCGAAACTTGAGTTGAAAGAACTGTCAGGACTGATCTTCATAAAATCAGGGATTTATGAAAAAGGCAGGATTATTGCCGATAACTTCACATGGATTGATGCCGACGGGAAAAAAGATTATACCAAGCTATCGGAAATTCCACAGGCAAAACTGAAAGGAAACTCAGGACCGGCAGATAACGGATATTATAAAATCACAGTAACCAACGAGGGGGATAGTCCGGCACTTCTGATTCGCATAAAAGCGATTGACACCCAGTCCCAGGGGCAAATACTACCTGTCTATTTCAGTGACAATTATTTTTCATTGATGCCCGGAGAGTCTAAGGAAATCAGTATAGAGCTTCATAATAAAGCTATCGGACAGGAAGATGTTTCTTTCCGGATAGAAGGCTGGAATATTTCCGGTCAAAATCTATAAAACAAAACATATTGATAAACAAACAGATGATATATAGAATATGAAAAAACATTATTTGATAAGATGGATGGTTGTTTCAGCCGCTTTGATAACTGTTGCCGGTTGTTCAACCGATGACAAAGACTTGTATAAGTCTGCCGGCCAGCCTGTGGAAAAGCGTGTTGAAAATCTTTTGTCGCAGATGACTTTGGAAGAAAAAGTCGCGCAGATGTGCCAATACGTAGGATTGAAGCATATGCAGATTGCCGAAAAAAATATGACGGTAAAGGAATTGAAGAAAAACCATGCACAGGGTTTTTACCCCGGGTTACATTCTTCTGATCTTGTACATATGGTTGAAGAGGGAATGATCGGCTCTTTCCTTCATGCGACAGACCTGAAAGAGGCGAATTACCTGCAAAGCCTTGCACAGAAGAGCCGGCTGAAGATACCATTGCTCATGGGTATCGACGCTATTCACGGCAATGGGCAATGCGTAGGAGCGACGATCTATCCTACCCCTATCGGGCAAGCATCAACCTTCGATCCCGCTCTGGTAGAGCAAGTCTCGAAAGAGACCGCACTGGAAATGAGGGCTATGGGATCGCATTGGTCTTTCACCCCAAATGTGGAAGTAGCACGGGATCCGCGTTGGGGAAGGGTTGGGGAAACTTTCGGAGAAGATCCGTTCCTTGTCTCGAAAATGGGCGTTGCAACCATAAAAGGCCTGCAAGGAGAAAATTTCGATACACCGGAGAATGTTCTGGCCTGTGCCAAACATTTTGTAGGAGGAAGCCAGCCTGTAAACGGTATCAATGGAGCGCCTTTCGACGGCTCCGAACGGACACTGCGCGAGATATTTTTCCCGCCTTTCAAAGCTTGCGTAGAAGCAGGCGCTTATACGATAATGACTGCCCATAATGAAGTGAACGGAATACCGGCACATGGTAATAAATGGCTGATGCAGGACATATTAAGCAAAGAATGGAATTTTAAAGGATTTATTGTCAGTGACTGGATGGATATAGAACGGATGCATGATTACCATAGTGTGGCGGAATCGATGGACGACGCATTCATAATGTCAGTCAGTGCCGGAATGGATATGCATATGCATGGTCCCGGATTTATGGAAGGAATTGTAAAAGCTGTCCGTGAAGGCAAGCTATCTGAGAAAAGAATAAACGAATCCGTACGCAAGATATTGACTGCAAAATTCAAGCTGGGGCTATTTGAGAATCCCTATTACGATGAGGTTAAAAGTAAAGAGGTGCTGTTTAATCCCTCCCATCAGAAGACGGCCTTGGACATAGCACGTAAATCCATTGTGCTTCTTAAGAACGATAATATCTTACCTCTTACGGAATCAAAGTATAAAAAAGTATTTGTAACAGGCCCTAATGCAGACACTCATGTAATCCTGGGGGACTGGGCTGTTCCACAACCCCGGGAAAATATAGTTACTGTCCTGGACGGATTGAAACGGATTTCACCGGAAACGCAGTTCACAACACTGGAGTTTGGCTGGAACCTTCGGACTATGAAGCCAGAAAAAATAAAGCAGGCCGGTGTTATGGCAAAACAGGCCGATCTGGCAATTGTCGTGGTCGGGGAAAATTCGATGCGTGAACATTGGGGAGAAAAAACATGTGGGGAAAATACCGACCGTATGGATATTAATCTCCCCGGATTACAGCAGGAACTGGTCGAAACTATTTATAACACAGGAGTACCGACTATTGTGGTTTTGATCAACGGCCGGCCGTTAGGAGTAGAGTGGATAGCCGGAAATGTACAGGCCCTCGTTGAAGCCTGGGAACCGGGTTCCTTCGGTGGCCAGGCCATAGCCGAAATATTGTATGGTAAAGTAAATCCATCTGGGAAGCTGCCTGTCACCATTCCCCGCAATGTGGGGCAGATACAGTGTGTTTATAACCATAAATATACTACAAAATGGTTTCCGTATGCTATCGGTAACAGCGGGCCTCTGTATCCGTTTGGCTATGGATTGAGCTATACAACATTCAAATATGAAAATCTCAAAATAGAAAAAGAACAGGTTACATCGAAAGAATCTGTGACAGCTAGTATAGATGTAGTTAATGCCGGACAGTTTGACGGTGAAGAGATTATTCAGCTTTATATCCGGGACGATTATAGTTCGGCTACGCGTCCGGTAAAAGAATTAAAAGACTTCAGCAGGATATCCCTGAAAAAGGGAGAAAGGAAAACCATCTCATTCCGGCTGACTCCTGAACAGCTGGCTTTTTATAACGCCGATATGGAATACGGAGTCGAAGAAGGCACCTTCACGCTAATGATAGGTTCGTCGTCCCGTGACGAGGACTTGCAAAAGATCACGTTGAAAGTTAAGAATTAATGTATTATTTATAAACCTATTTTATTTAACTATGAGAAAAACGTTAGCCAAGAAAAAAACATTATTGGGGACTATTCTGTGCTTGCTGCTGATTTGCGCAACCGGAATAACCAATGTTGCAAACGCTCAGTCGAAAAGCACAAATTCAGAAACACAAAAGGGAGTGATAAGCGTTTCGGGAAAGGTTGTTGACGAAACCGGGGAAGCGTTGATCGGGGTCTCCGTCGTCATTGAAGGGACTACACAAGGTACAATCACTGATGTAGACGGTAACTATTCTATTAATGTAAAACAAGGGCAATCGCTGAAATTTTCATATGTCGGTTATACTGCACTTACTGTTAAAGCGGACAAAGAAAGGATAAATGTAGAAATGCAGTCCGCCGGGCATGCATTGGACGAAATGATCGTCATAGGGTATGGCGTGCAAAAAAAGAAATTGATAACAGGCGCTACAATACAGGTAAACGGTGACGATATATTGCGCCGTAATACTGTCAATGCTATTGGCGCCTTGCAAGGACAGACTCCGGGGGTGAATATTATTAAATCGAATGGAAAACCCGGGGAAGGATTCAAAATTACCGTACGCGGATTGGGTACCGTTGGCAATTCTACTCCGTTGTACATCGTGGACGGTATAATAGGAGCGGATATAAACACGCTGAACGCTGCCGATATAGAATCCATAGATGTACTCAAGGATGCAGCATCCGCAGCCATCTACGGTGCACGTGCGGCAAATGGGGTAATCCTTGTAACAACAAAGCAGGGAAAAGCCGGAAAAACGCAAATCAGTTATGACGGATATGTAGGGTGGCAGAATATTTACAAAAAACCGGGTATGCTGAATGCGAAAGAGTATGCGATGATAATGAATGAAGCCCGAATGAATGACAAACTTACCCCTTATGATTTTTCTACGCTGGTACCTGACTGGGATCGTATCGAACGTGGGGAGTGGCAGGGTACAGACTGGTTTGGGGAGATGCTGAACAAGGATGCCTTAACTCAAAACCATGCAATTAACGTAACAGGAGGAACAGACCGCTCTGTCTTCTCTTTCGGGGTTGGGTACACTTCGCAGGAAAGTGCCCTGGTACCTAAAAATGTAAATTCTCAGTACGAACGTTATACTTTACGCATAAACAATGAATATACGGTTTTCAAGGGGGAAGGCCATAATATCCTGAAAGTCGGGGAAAACCTTCATTATAATTTCGTTCAAAAGACAGGACTCGGCATGGCTACAGGAGGACAGACCGGTAATGATATTTACTGGGCGCTGACGACAAGTCCGTTTATGCCCGCTTACACCGAGTCCGGTGATTTTCACGGACCTGTCGGATGGGCACCACAAGCCAAGAATCCGCTTGCTAACCTGTATTATGACCGTTCACAAGGAGTAAGTAAAAGACATGGTTTGAGAGGAAACATATATGCAGTTCTCGAACCTGTCAAAAATCTTACTTACAGGACAAGCTTCGGGATAAATATGTCGGCATCCAGTAACCGGTCGTATCAAATGGCAAACTATATAAGCGCGAATCAGTACAGGTATAAAAAAGATGAAAAAATAAGCCAGGATATGTCTGTTGGTACAAACTGGGTATTCGAGAATATGCTCACCTATGATCTGGCACTCAGTGAAAGCCATCACTTCAACGTTATGGCCGGTATGACAGCAGAGAAGAGCGGTTTGGGCGAAAACGTCGGGGCATCCAATGTGAACCCTATTTTTGATGATATGGATCATGCCTATCTGGGTAATACGCCAGCGGTACTTGTGGGTGGAACGTCTTATTCAGGTAGCCCGTGGGGCAAAAGCAGCCTGGTTTCTTATTTTGGCCGTATCAATTATGATTTTCAGGAAAAATACATGGCTACAGTAGTGATGCGGGCCGATGGTTCTTCCAACTTTGCAAGAGGACACCGTTGGGGATATTTTCCATCGATATCTGCCGGCTGGATTCTGACGAATGAAAATTTCGCTGAAAGTATCCGTGGCTGGGCGGATTATCTAAAGATAAGGGCAAGCTGGGGACAGAACGGTAACCAAAGTATTACCGGGTTTCAATATGTAGCCCCTATAAGTTTTGACCTAGCAGACTATTTCTTCGGGCCCGACAAATCGGTCAGGGCTTTAGGAGCATATCCGAATCGCCTGGCAAATCCTGACGTGAAATGGGAAACATCCGAACAGTTAAACTTCGGTGTGGACGCCCGTTTCTTAAAAAGCCGGCTGGGGCTGACTTTAGATTTGTATAATAAAACAACAAAGGACTGGCTGGTGCAGGCTCCCGTTCTGGCCTCCTATGGAGCGGATGCTCCCTATATCAACGGTGGCGATGTAAGGAACAAAGGTGTTGAGCTCGCTTTGACCTGGGACGACAAAATAAGTGATTTTCGTTATGGCGTAAATGCGAATGTCAGCTATAATAAGAATGAAGTATTGAGGATAGCCAATTCGGAAGGGGTTATTCATGGAGCAAAAAATGTACTGAGTCAGGGCACCGATGAAATGTACCGTGCGCAGGTAGGTTATCCTATAGGTTATTTCTACGGCTATAAGTCAGATGGAATTTTCCAAAACGAAGATGAAGTCAGGGCATATGTAAACAGTAAAGGAGAAATGCTGTTGCCGGAAGCCCGTCCGGGAGATATTCGCTTTGTCGATTATGATAACGATGGCGTTATCACTGTAGATGACCGGACAATGATAGGTAACCCTCATCCGGACGTCCTTTTTGGGTTTTCACTCAATCTGGGGTACAAAGGATTTGATCTGTCGGTTGTTACAAGTGGAATGTTAGGCAACCAGATCGCCAAGTCATACCGGGAGTTTGCTGCCAGCCCGCTTCATAACTATACGAAAGATATATTGGACAGATGGCATGGAGAAGGTACCTCAAACAAAATACCAAAATTAACAGCCTCAACGGATATCAGTCATCAGTATATCTCCAGTTTGTATCTTGAAAACGGGGACTACTGGCGTATAAACAATATTATATTAGGATATGATTTTAAAAGGCTCCTGAAAAGTATTCCATGCGAACAGGTACGTCTTTATATCTCCCTTCAAAATCCTTATACCTTCACCAAGTATTCAGGAATGGATCCGGAAATAGGCTATGGCGATGGTAAAGGCTGGGTGTCGGGTATAGATGTAGGTAATTTCCCGGGTACCAGAACTTTCTTTATCGGATGTAATTTAAAATTCTAAAAAAATGACAATCATGATGAAATATATAAACAAAATAATTTTGCTCCTATCCCTTGTGCTATTATTTGCTTCCTGCGGTGAAAGTTTTTTGGATACGGAAAATGTGATGGAAAAGAGTACAGAGAACTTTCCTAAGACAGAACAGGACGCACAGCAGGCACTGACAGGAGTATATTCAGGGCTGGCTAAGACGGCAGGCGGTATTGACCGGCAAAGCCTTTTCATGGTATCGGAACTTATGTCTGACGACCGCCTTGGGGGTGGTGGAACAGATGACAGGTACGCACAAGCTGTAGACCGTTTTCTAGTTACGAATAATGACATGTTCAGTGGCGCGTGGGCAGCATATTATAAAGCTATCTACCGGGCCAATTCCTTATTGGAAACAATCGACCTTGTACCGTGGACCGAAAATAATATGGCTGTAAAGAACAAAATACTTGGCGAAACTTATTTCCTAAGGGCATATTTTTACTTCGATTTAGTGCGTATGTTCGGTTCAGTTCCCCTTCTGACCTCTACAGAAAAGGTGAATAAGCCCAAGACCGCGGCTAATGAAATATATGCCCAAATAGCCGAAGATTTGCAAAGGGCAATAAATATGTTGCCCGAACAATCCTTTCAGGAAATGCCGGAATCAGACCTGGGACGTGCTACCAAATGGACAGCCCAAGCCTTGGTGGCAAAGGTGTTCCTGTTCTATACAGGCTATTATAAAACGGATGCCCTGCCCACAAATGGGGACAAAATCAGTAAACAGCAGGTAATACAATGGATCGATGAGTGTATTTCAAGAAGCGGGCACGGGCTGATTACTTCTGACTTTAGAAACTTGTGGCCCTACTCTTATTGCAGTGAAGGAGGATTCTATAGTAAATACCCCGTGTCACAGGGGTTAAAATGGATACGTGAAACCGGCGATAATATAGAAACTGTTTTCGCTGTCAAATATTCTATCTATGGAGGATGGAGCGGAGCGGAACATTATTCGAATATCATGATACAATTTTTTGGATTAAGAAACGCCGCAAATTGGAAAACGTGTTTGCCTTTCGCCATAGGTTGGGGATGGGGAAATGTAAATCCTAAATTGATGGCAGAGTGGCCTAACGATGACCCCCGTAAGGAAGCGTCCGTTGTAGATTGTGCAAGGGAAATTAACGGATTTGTATGGAATGTTGCCCAGAATATGGATGAAACTGGATACATCCAGAAAAAGTATATTCCCCTCAATGTTCTGGATAAAGATGGTAATATATGTCCATACAGTATGGAACTTTATGGTATGGCTCAAAAAGACCGTCAACTCCAACATACGCAGGATATGGTCATAATACGTTTTGCCGATGTGTTGTTGATGGCAGCCGAATTAGGCAGTTCAAAGGCACAGGAATATATGGACAGGGTACGCGGCCGTGTAGGCTTGGCTTCTGTTCCCGCTACGCTGGAGAATATTAAAAAGGAACGCCGCTATGAACTTGCGTTCGAAGGTGTACGCTATTATGATATTTTACGCTGGCACGATCAGGATGTCCTTACTGCCAATCAAACGGATATTCCCGTGAAGGATGTTGGTGTGGATTATAAAAGGAATATTGTATTCCGTACTGAAACAGGAGGTTTTCTGCAAATACCTCAAACACAGATAGACTTATCGGAAGGTGTACTTACCCAGAATCCGGGATGGGAATCGGGACAACATCTATATTAACTGTAAAATTAAAATTGTTGGAATATGAAAAATTATAAGCTATTAATATTAGTACTGTCAGTAGTACTTTTCTCGATGATTTCCTGCCTCGACCCGGTAGAATCGGACCGGAGTCTGGAAGCTCTTCCTTCGGAAAGCGTGTTTGATATAGAAGTCTATCCACTCACGCCGGGGACAAATGCTATTGTGCTCAAAAACAATACTACCCAGTACGCTCCTTACTGGAACTACGTAGCCGGAATATCTACCAGGCAAATAGATACGGTATTTATACCTTATACAGGTGAATATACAATTACTTTTACAGGTATGTGCGACGGGGGACCAGTATCTACCCAGAGGAAAGTTATAATTGCTTCGGTTGACTGGCCAAAATATCCTTCGGATGAAGTAGAGTTGCTGTTAAAATATGATTTTGAGGACGGAACCTTCAATCCCCTGATAGGAACGCAGGCTAAACTGAGCGCTACATCATTTGATAACCACATTGAGGACGGTAAAAACAATGTTACTTTCGTTCCATTCGAAGCTCCAGAGGGGATTGGTGTAAGAAGATGCATACATGACTTTGGGCAATTACCCGAACATATTAATTGTACGAGTGAAACAGAAGTACTTAACGCTACTACAGCGGGATCGCAAAAAAGCGATTATCTGACCTTTACCGTCACCCCCGAAGCAGGTAAAAGACTCGATCTTAAATGGCTAAGCTTTAAGCTACAGGCTCGCACAACTGAACGCTTGGGAAATAATAAGTTATCTTATTTTGCTGCCCTGTACAGCAATGTAGATGGTTTCTCTGTGGGTAAACGCTTAGGAAATCCCGTTGAAGTTTTCGCAAATGAAGTCAATACGGTTAGCGGATGGGTTATGAATGAAGTAGATATCAGTTCTTTGGCTACGCAGAAAGATAAGCCTGTGGAATTCCGTATTTATTTCTGGCGTATCGGTAACGCTGACCCTAGAAATGACCGCTTTGTTGAGTTGGATGACGTAAAATTACACGGGTTCGTTGTTAATGAATAAAATTGGTTTATGGGGCGAATATTTTTTTCGCCCCATATAGATTAATGTTCGTCCATTCAACCGGAGACTCTCTATTTTTACACATTTGTAAACAAATTAATGTCTGATTGAATTGGTCGTACCAAAAATAAAATATATGGTAAATACCTTCTTCATAAGAAACAGTATAATTATACTATTATCGCTTTTTAGCATAAATACGCTTTCAGCTCAAAAAAGCCTTCTTACCGATATCCCGAATCGTTATGTCTCTGAAAACAAATTCCTCCAAAAGAGTCCCGACAATATGATTCCCCGGTCCTTTGAAGAATGTAAGGCGAAGCTCCCTCAACCCGAATGGGAAGCGTGTCCCGATGCTATCAGCGCCTATTGGAAAGCTTGGGAAATTGCATTTTCAAATCTGTATACTGTAGAACCGGGAAGCGGATTGATCTCACCTTATATAGATGCAGCGTTCAATCGCCATCTTTTTATGTGGGATAGTAGTTTTATGGTAATGTTTGGGCGTTATGGGAAAAACGCCTTTAATTTTCAGCAAACACTGGATAACTTCTATGCAAAACAACATAGAGATGGCTTTATAAGCCGGGAAATTTCTCAAATAGACGGGAGTGAAAGTTTTGAAAAATACGATATCTCGAGTACAGGCCCCAACCTGTTACCCTGGGCTGAGTGGGAATATTATCTTATGTTTGGTAATAAGGAAAGGTTAAAAGATGTTTTTCCCGCATTGCTTGCCTATTACCAATGGTTCAGGTCAAATTACAGTTGGCCGGACGGATCGTATTTCTCTTCAGGCTGGGGCTGTGGTATGGATAACCAGCCCCGTCTGCAAAAAGGTTACAGTGTTGATTTCAGCCATGGATTTATGTCGTGGGTAGATATTACAATTCAACAGGTATTTGCCGGAAATATTCTGGTTGAAATAGCTGAAATCATTAATCGCAGGGACGATGTTAAGGATATAATAGAAGAAAATAAATTTCTGAGACAGTATGTCCGAGATAAAATGTGGGATGAAGCTTCCGCTTACTATTATGATTTATATAGAGACGGCACCCCCAATTATGTAAAAAGTATAGCGGCATATTGGTCTTTACTGGCAAATATAGTCCCGGATGATAAGTTGGAACGCTTTTTAGAACATCTGAGCAACCCTATGGAATTTAATCGTAATCACCGTCCGCCCACATTGTCCGCAGATCATCTAGGATACGAACCGGACGGCGGATATTGGCGTGGCGGCGTATGGGCCCCCACAACTTATATGCTATTAAAAGGGCTGACTAATTGTAAACAGGATTCCCTGGCATACGAGATTGCCTTGAATCATTATAACAATGTCATAGATGTATATAACAGGACAGGTACATTATGGGAGAACTATGCTCCTGAAAAAGGGTTCTTCCCAAAACAAAGCCGTAAGGATTTTGTCGGCTGGACAGGTATTACCCCTATAAGCATTTTGTTCGAATATATTTATGGGATACATATCCAACCTGAAGGAAACAGCGTTGTCTGGGATGTCCGGCTTACCGATACGTTTGGCGTAAAAAATCTACCTGTTGGGAAAGGAAATTTTGCCGATTTCATATGTCATAAAAGGAAGAGAAAGACAGACAAGCCTGATATCCGGGTAAAGTCAGACCGGGATATTACTTTGAAATTAATATGGGAGGGCGGTTCCGAAATTATATATATCAAAGGTACTTCTCTTTGATTATTAGTTATGAGAAGCTGGCAGTTGTAAACTTTAATTCCATTTGTTATTATTTATAAACATTAAATAAATAGGAGGTTGTCTACGAATAAACGGACAATCTCCTTTTTTCAAATAATCATGAAACGATTTATCACTACGAAGTTCTTCTGCACATTGCAGGAGGCTTCACGTAAAGATATCGACATCGACACCCGGACATTGGAAAGCAGCTATAACGAGTTTGCCGGGCTTCTGTTTACTCAAAGCACCGCTTCTACCGATAAGACCGTATATCGCAACACACTTGCTTATACCCGCGCTGAATTTGCAGGATTGACAGGCGTATCGGGAAAAAATGTAAGGACTTATCTGTATAAAGCCATTAAGCTGGTCGACATACATATTGAGTGGGTGGAAAGGCAATTGCTGGCGGAGCCGAAACTCTTTTATACACAGATTGATACGCCATGGAAGAAAGTCTCACCTATGACAGGATCTTCTGCGTTCGACTGGCAAATTTCGGATAACGACCTTATAGAGTTGGCCAGATCGCTGTATGTCGCCAATATCTCCTTTCATAAAGGAAAGAGAACCAGGTTTATAGATATTGAAAAATAACTGGAAGTCTTTTTCAACAGGAAGGTGAATCGGCCGCATAATAAAGTAACGCGTATCAACGAAATGGCGGATGTCTCGCCATTTCTGGATTTGCTTAAAGACAGCTATATGAACGATCCGGATTCAAGGCTTTAGCCGCTGAAAGAAGGAGGTATTTCGAAAAAGAAATATCTCTTTCTTGGTTATAAAGTATTATGACGAACGGAAGATTTACGATATAGTTGCAGGGCGTATGCTGGAAGCTTTCTCCGGACAATGTATTATTGTTCGAATCCCGCCTTACTATAGTCTTTTCCCACCCGTGCAGAAATAGCATCATTCATTGTCCGGAAAGAATCCAGTACTGTAGGCTGGATGGAAGCTATACCCTGTACGGCATTTTTCAGGTCATCGGCATCGACCTGAGAATTAATTTCGCTCAACTCTTTATAGCGGGTGTGGATAACCCGGTTGATTTCTAGAGCCTGGTGGCTTTTGCCTTTCACCCGTCCTGCTTTGGTATCCCACAGGTTAGTATCAGCGTCTATTTTCAGACTGAACTGCGACACGGATTTACCGATACGGATGTATCCCATTACAGGGCAGAGGCCTCCTTTGTTGCGTTGGTTCTTTTTTAGGTAGAACAAACCCTTTAGTTCCGGTTTCATAGGCTCATTTTTTACATTTAAGTTATATATCAATGAGCTACAGAATGTTATGAAAAACAGGGCTAAACAGGGAAAGAAAATCCTTCGGATAAATTCGATTGCCAAAGGATGGATTATACTGCCCTTTGCCTTTGCAGATCCGGTTGTTTTGCTACCTTTAACCGTGGATTTCACGATAAAAAATGGTAACATAAGTACAATAAGTATATTAATTAAAAATATTAATCTGTTGCTTACAGGGCGAATATTTCAACGAAAACCAGTACTTTTATATCCCAATCTGAAAAAACAAGGCATCACGCCTTATGTTATCCATATAAGTATAACTATGATTGGCAGTTATGATGACTTTAAGGCACAATATAAAATTACCTTTTTGCGACTATAATTAAAAAACACAATAGAAAATGGGTGGTTTCTTTGGAACAATATCTAAAACAGCCTGTGCTACAGACCTTTTTTACGGCACGGATTACAACTCTCATCTAGGTACCCGCAGGGGAGGAATGGTTACACTCCATGACGGGACTTTTAAACGGGCTATTCATAATCTGGAAAATTCATATTTCCGTCTGCGCTTCGAAGCCGACCTGGATAAATTTCAGGGCAACTCAGGTATCGGTATCATCAGCGATACCGACCCTCAGCCTATATTTATCAGTTCCCATCTGGGCAAATATGCAGTGGTAACGGTCGCCAAAGTAAACAATATAGATGAGCTGGAAAAGGAACTGCTCGATAAAGGTTGTCACTTTTCGGAATTTAATGCCGGACAAATTAATCAAACGGAGCTGATAGCTCTCCTTATCTCACAGGCCAATACCTTTGTAGAAGGGATAGAGCTTGTTCAGGAAAAGATAAAAGGCTCTTGTTCCATGCTTATCCTTACCGAAGAAGGAATTATCGCGGCACGTGATAAATGGGGGCGTACCCCCGTCCTTATAGGAAAGAAAGACGGAGCATATGCGGCAACAAGCGAACCTTGCAGTTTTCCCAATCTGGAATACGAATTAGAATATAATGTCGGGCCGGGAGAAGTAGTCATGCTTACTGCCGACAGTATGACCCAACTGCGCAAACCAAATAAAAAGATGCAGGCCTGCTCTTTCCTCTGGGTGTACTATGGTTATCCGGTATCCGACTATGAAGGGATAAACGTGGATGCTGTGCGCTATGCCAGTGGACAAGCCATGGCTAAGAAAGACGATACGGAAGCGGATTATGTGGCAGCTATCCCCGACTCGGGTATCGGGATGGGCCTGGGATATGCCGAAGGAAAAGGAATCCCTTATCGCCGTGCCATTATCAAATATACCCCTACGTGGCCGCGAAGCTTTACACCGGCAAATCAGAAAGTGCGGGATCTGGTAGCTAAGATGAAACTGATCCCAAACCGGGAACTGCTAAGGGATAAGCGGGTAATATTCTGTGACGATTCCATTGTACGGGGCACGCAGCTCAACGACAATGTGAATATACTCTACGGATACGGAGCCAAAGAAGTACATATCCGTTTAGGTAGCCCGCCGATTTTGTTCTCATGCCCTTACCTGGGTTTTTCGGCATCACGTTCACCATTGGAACTGATTGCCCGCCGTACAGTGGAGGAACTCGAAGGTAATCACGCAAAAGATCTGGATAAGTACGCGACTACCGATTCGCCGCAATATAAGAATATGATAGACTGCATCCGTAAAAAGCTGAATATAACAACACTGAAGTTTATTACAGTAGAGGACCTGATCGCATCGATCGGACTGCCCAAAGAATGCGTTTGTACATATTGCTATAATGGCGCTAAGCCGGAAGA
Organism: Dysgonomonas termitidis; assembly: GCF_042654545.1. GTDB lineage: Bacteria > Bacteroidota > Bacteroidia > Bacteroidales > Dysgonomonadaceae > Dysgonomonas > Dysgonomonas termitidis. The sequence continues at coordinate 98,093 of NZ_JBHSGN010000117.1, read as the reverse complement.
GGAAGTATAGTTACAAGATACGAGTTACAAGATACAAGTCGGCTGACGCATGAATAAATGGCGCAAAGCGACAAAACTCGTAACTTGTAACTTCCCGAAAGGCGAAGTAACTCGTAACTATATAAAGAACATCAGCAACAGTTGCGTAAAGATTATCCGGGCAAACATAGATACGGGATAAACAGTGGCATACGCTACTGATGGTTCATCGTCTTCTATTATCGAGTTTACATAGTTGAGCGCCATTGGGTTTGCCATACTGCCGCATAGCATTCCGACACATCTGGCATAGTTGAGTCTGAACATCTTCATGGCAAACAGGGCTATAATAATGATAGGAACAACGGTCAGGATAAAGCCGAAGCCTATCCATATCAGTCCCTCTGTCTGGAATACCGTATCGAAGAAATGCTCTCCGGCGCTGACTCCCAAGCATGCCAGATAGACCGTGAGCCCGAACTGGCGCATCAGCAAGTTTGCACTCTGAGTCGTATATGTAGTAAAGCGGAATCGTGGGCCAAATGCGCCCATCAGTATTCCTACAATGATAGGTCCCCCGGCTATACCCAGCTTCACAGGGAATGTCATACCCGGGAAAGGCAATGGTAATGCACCCAAGATAAGACCTAAGGCAATACCGGCAAAAATAGCGATGAGGTTGGGACGGTCGAGACGTTTCTCTTCGTCACCGAGTATTTTAGCCACATTGTCTATCGACGCCTTTTCTCCTACCACTGTGAGCTTGTCGCCTATCTGCAACGATAAGTCCGGGGAAGCAAGCAGGTCTATACCTGCGCGGTTGATACGGGTAATATTGATCCCATAATTGTTCCTAAGTCTTAAAGCACCCAGTTTCACACCATTGACCTTGCTGCGGGTGACAATGATGCGGCGCGATACAAGCTGGCTGTTATCTATATGATTCCAGTCTATATCTTCCTTATTCCAGTCCACGTTTTCCTGCTCACCGAACAAAACCTTGATATGCTCTACATCCGATTTAATGGAGATAATCAGTAGGTGGTCATCATGTTGCATCACACTTTCGGACGTAGGGATAGTCACTTTACCATCGCGCCATATGCGTGATATGACAAAACGCTTTGGAGACAGCTTCATTAAATCACGGATTGTCTTTCCTTCTATAGCAGGATTAGTCACATGAAACTCTCCTACATATGTATTATGGTCTTTTTTCTCGCTGGGAACAGCATAGGCTCCTTTGGCCACAAATACCTTCTTCAGAAATATGATAGCCAATATTACACCTACTACTCCCAAAGGATATGCAACGGCTGTAGCCAATGCCATATCAGCTATGGCTTTTGCATCTCCGCCGGTTATTTGCTTCAAGGCTTGTTGGGCAGCACCAAGAGCCGGAGTATTTGTAGTGGCTCCACATAGGATGCCTACCATATTAGGTAAAGAAATATCGCTTACGATACTGAATATAAGCGCCATTACCAAACCGAGGAATACAACGCCCAAAGCCAGCAGATTTAAACGAAGGCCACCTTTCCGCAGAGATGAAAAGAAGCCTGGACCAACCTGTAATCCCAACGCATAGATAAACAGTATAAGCCCGAAGTTCTGTGCAAAACTAAGCATATCTTTATTCAGGTCAAGGTTGAAATGCCCTAGTATAATGCCGACAAAGAAAACAAAGGTGATACCCAGTGAAATATTGAACAGTTTCAACTTGCCCAGTTGCAACCCAATGGCCGAAACGACCGAAATAACTATAATAGATTGAACCGACGAGGGCTCAAAAATGGTCTCCATTAACCAATCCATGACATTACACAACGTTAGAAATGCTGCGACAAAGGTAAGACAATAAAAACGAATGCGCCAATATTACACGGATGAAAATTCTGGTAACTATCTGAATATTTTCGTAAAAACTTTATCTATATATAAAAAGAAAGCGTTCTTTGAAAAGTTTATAAAGCTTCAGTATAACCAGAGATATAAATAATTAAAAAGTATTTAGATATTTAATAACAGAGATGAATTCACTCAAAAAACAGGCGACTAATTATATAATCAGCCGCCCGTTAAATAATGCTTTATATCGTTTCTATTTTGAATCCGGCCTTCTGTACAGTATCTATTACTTCACTTTCGGTGATGCCGTCCGATACTACAGTCAGTACCTTATTCTTATTCGTGGTATCAACATTCCAGTTTGAAATGCCCTTCACTTCATCGAGGAATGGGGTAACTTTGGCGATACATCCGCCACAATTGATATTGGTCTTAAATGTAAATGTCTTTGTTTCCATATGTTTAATGAGTTATGAGTTATAAGTTATGAATTACTTTGCCCTACCAGTTATGAGGGTTATAAATCTTTATTTCTTCCATTTCAAGCGTAAGCTATTACTAACCACGCTGACACTACTCAATGCCATCGCCGCGCCTGCTATCATCGGATTAAGTAAAAAACCGTTGATTGGGAAAAGGATACCCGCGGCAATAGGAATCCCTATCAGGTTATATATAAATGCCCAGAACAGGTTTTGCCGTATAGTAGTCACAGTTTGCCGCGACAGCTTAATCGCTTCGGGTATTTTGGTGAGGTCCGACGATATAATTGTCATCTTTGCCACATCCATAGCAATATCGCTGCCTTTACCCATCGCTATGCTCAAATCGGACTGAGCCAGCGCCGTACTGTCATTAATGCCGTCTCCGACCATCGCTACTATTTTACCTTCTGCTTGCAATTGCTTTATAAATTCAGCTTTTTGTTGAGGCAACACTTCGGCTTTATAGTGTTTTATACCGGTTCTCGCGGCTATCTCCTTAGCTGTGGAGCCATTGTCGCCGGTGAGCATATACACCTCTATTCCTGAGGATTGTAATTCCCGCACAGCGGTTTGCGAAGTCATCTTTATCTCATCTGCAATGGCAACGACAGCAATCGCCTGCTTATCATCAGCAAACCAGATTACGGTTTTAGACTGGGAACTAAGTTCTTCGGCCTTTTTGCCTAAGGCTTCATTTATAACAATGTTGTTATCATTCAGCAATTTATAATTTCCGGCAAAATATAACTGCCCGCCAACAAAGCCTTTAGCTCCTTTTCCCGTAATACTTTCGAAACCAGAAACAGGAATAGACGCCAATGCATCGAAATATCGTACCACAGCCTCTGCCAGCGGATGCTCCGACTGCTTCTCCAGACTTAACAAAGCGGCTTTGCGGCTGTCATCATTATTCAGCCAGAGAATATCGGTTACCTGAGGTTTACCTTCTGTTATGGTTCCGGTCTTGTCCAGCACAACTGCGTTTATCTTCTTCGCCAGTTCGAGGCTTTCGGCATCTTTTATCAGGATGCCTTTTTCAGCGCCTTTCCCTACCCCGACCATTATCGCTGTCGGCGTAGCAAGTCCCAAAGCACAAGGACAGGCTATAATCAGCACCGTTACCAATGCCAGTAATCCATGCGTAAACCCTCCGCTACCGCCTGACACAAGCCAGATAATGAAAGACACAATCGCAATGCTTATCACCACAGGAACAAATATCCCTGCTATTTTGTCAACCAGTTTCTGCACTGGCGCTTTACTCCCTTGGGCTTCCTGTACCATCTTTATGATTTGGGCAAGCATGGTTTCGGAACCTACTTTCTCTGCTTTGAAGCGGAAACTTCCCTTCTGGTTTATTGTTCCGGCAAATACTTTTTCATCTGCTTCCTTCAATACAGGTACAGGCTCTCCGCTCAGCATACTTTCGTCTACATACGATGTACCCTCTGTAACCCGTCCGTCGACCGCAATCTTTTCTCCCGGCTTTACCAGGATCAGGTCACCTATACTTACATTTTCAACCGGAATTTGATTGTGACTGCCATCTTCTTGTATAATCGTAACGGTCTTCGGTTGCAAGCCCATCAGCTTTTTTATGGCAGACGAAGTATTCCCTTTTGCCTTTTCCTCCAGCAACCGTCCTAATAGAATAAATGCGATGATAACGCTGGCAGCCTCGAAATAGACATGGGGTTCTACTCCTCTCGCTATCCAGAAATCAGGGAACAGCGTATTGAATACGCTAAACAAATAAGCCACACTTGTACTCAACGCCACGAGTGTATCCATATTTGCAGATCTGTGCTTTGTCTGCTTCCACGCATTGATAAAGAAATCTTTACCCAACCAGAAAATAACAGGAGTGGAAAGCACCCACATTATTTCGTTGGCATAGGGCATATGCATAAAGGACATCCCTATCACAACTACCGGTATAGAAAGGACGATGGCTAATATCGTTTTCCGTTTCAGATCACCGAATTTCTTCCGGTGAATTTCTTCCAAAGTTTCAGTGGTTGTATTCTTGTCTTCTTCAATAAGTAGGTCATATCCCCCGTCCTGAATTGCATCACGCATATTTTCGGGAGATATATCATCCGGTAAATATTCTACAGTCAATGTTGCAGTAGCAAAGTTAACTGATGCATTTACCACCCCTTTCAGTCCCTTAACAATACTCTCCGCGCTTATAGCACACGACGCGCATGACATCTGGAGTACGGGGAACGTCTTCTTTACTGTATTATCTGTTGCTTTCATAATCTTCATCTTTTGATTGTACAAAGATGGCAACAAAATAGCCGGAATTTGTTATACTATTCTTTGGAAAGTTTATGAGATTTACACCTCATCCAATGGCTTTCGCTTGTTTGTTCTTATTTGCCTGAAGTGGCTCGGGGTGAGGCCCGTTACTTTCTTGAACTGGGCGCTAAGATGAGCAACACTGGAATAATTCAGGTTGAAAGCTATTTCATTCAGCGTTAACTCATCATATACCAGCAATTCCTTTACCTTTTCTATTTTCTGGGCGATAAAATACTTTTCTATCGTAGTGCCCTCTACTTCCGAAAACAGATTGCTGGTATAGTTATAATCGTGATGAAGCTTCGCACTGATATAATCAGACAGATTGATTTTCAGATTATTGTTATTATAATGCACCAACTCTATAATAAGGTTCTTGACCTGTTCTATCAAACGGCCTTTTTTATCGTCTATCAACGAAAATCCCAGAGATTCGAGCCTCCCGCTCAGCTTATTTTTCTGCTCTGCGGTTAGTTTCTTATCGAGACGGACTTCTCCCAATTCAACCGAAAGCGGTTGTATATTCAGTTTTTCGAGCTCCGATTCCACAACCATAATGCAACGGTTGCAAACCATATTTTTTATGTATAACACTTCCATAAATTTATCTATATATTATAAACCCGCAAAAAGTATACCATGCAATTACAGAATAATGAACGATGGACACTTTAATAGATAATATTAAACAATAAATAGCGATATAAAGTTACAACTCTTTTTTATTTCATTAAATTTGAACCGTTTTTAATATAAACTTATGAATTTAGAACATATAACATCCGAAGTCTGCAAAATAGCTACCGAAGGCGGACATTTTCTCGCAAAGGAGAGAAAAGTTTTTCAAAGAAACAGAGTAGAAGAAAAGAACGCACACGACTATGTATCGTATGTGGATAAAGAGACTGAAAAACTTCTGGTAAAAAAATTATCGGCCCTGTTGCCGGAAGCCGGATTTGTCACCGAAGAAGAAACTATAAAAACCGAAGAAAAAGACTATTGCTGGGTTATCGATCCACTCGACGGAACAACCAACTTTATTCACGACAACGCTCCGTACTGTGTAAGTATAGCCCTTACCTACAAATCGAAGCCATTAGTAGGCGTTGTATATGAAGTATGCCGTGATGAATGCTTTTATGCATGGAAAGGCGGCAACGCGTACCTGAATGGAAAACAGATATCAGTATCTGCCACGAACGACATAAACAAGGCTCTGGTGGGACTTGATTTACCATATAACGACAAAGAGTACAAACCCCTGATGAACCACTTTATGGATCAGTTATACGGCAAAGCATCCAGTATCCGCGTCAATGGTTCGGCCGCCATGTCGTTATGTTATGTAGCTGCCGGACGGTTCGATATCTGGTGTGAAGCCTTCATCAATCCCTGGGACTTTATGGCAGGCGCACTCATAGTAGAAGAAGCCGGCGGACGGATTACAAACTTTGAAGGAAAGGAATTCCTTTTTAATAACCACCATATTGTAGCATCGAACAATACTGTGATACATGATGAAATACTTACACTGATACAACCTTTTTTTGGCTTTATAAAATAAAATATCTCATTTTAATCTCAGTCTTTTATATTTATATTTAACTGTTTTTTTCTTTAGCGCATTGCAGGAGATGTCAAAAAGTAATACTTTTGCAAATCTTTAATCTGATTATAAAGAAAAATGGGAAAAGCCCTTGACATTGATTCTATATACACACTTTTATTTAAGGAAAAGAAACTGGTTGTTGATAAAGATAGTATTGACCAAGTACAACAAAGCTATGACTTTCTGAAAAAATTTTCGGAGGATAAGATCATATATGGTATCAATACCGGATTTGGCCCTATGGCCCAATACCGTGTCGATGATGACTTCCTGAACAATCTCCAATACAATATTATCCGCAGCCATTCCACAGGAGCAGGCAAACCTCTGGACGCCCTCTATGTGAAATCGGCGATGATAGTACGCCTGAATAATCTGTTGCAGGGAAAATCAGGTATTCATCCCGAATTAATTCATTTATTAGCGGAATTTATCAACCGCGGCATCTGTCCGTTTGTACCCGAGCATGGCAGCGTAGGAGCAAGTGGCGACCTTGTACAATTGGCACACATCGCATTAGCTTTAATAGGTGAGGGTGAAGTATTTTACAACGGTGAATTGAGAGATACGGCGGAGGTATTGAAAGAAAACCGGTTGAAGCCAATCTCCATGCATATACGTGAGGGCCTTTCGGTTACCAACGGAACTTCTGTAATGACAGGAATCGGTATTGTAAACCTCATATACGCAAAGAGATTACTGCACTGGGCTGTTGCGGCATCAGTGATGATAAATGAGATAGCCTCTTCGTATGATGACTTTATGTCCGAAGAACTGAATGCGACAAAACATCATAAAGGTCAGAAAGAGATAGCCAAGATGATGCGTAAATGGAGCAAGGGAAGTTCCAGCTTACGCAAGCGTGAGAATTACCTGTATAATAAAGAGAATAAAGAAAAAATACTTAAGCATAAAGTCCAGCCATATTATTCATTACGTTGCATTCCTCAGATATTAGGCCCGGTACACGATACTTTGGTAAATACCGAGGAGGTATTGGTTAACGAAACCAATTCGGCCTGTGATAACCCTATTGTAGACAAAGAAAGCGGAAATGTATATCATGGCGGAAATTTCCACGGCGATTATGTGTCCTTTGAAATGGATAAACTGAAAATCGCTGTAACAAAAATGGTTATGCTTTCCGAGAGGCAGCTCAATTACCTGTTTCACGACCGGATAAACGATATACTTCCTCCCTTTGTTAATATGGGTGTACTGGGATTGAACTACGGATTACAGGCTGCGCAATTTACAGCAACCTCCACCACGGCAGAGTGCCAGACACTCTCCTATCCTATGTATGTACACAGCATACCGAATAACAATGACAATCAGGATATTGTAAGCATGGGGACAAATTCGGCCCTACTTGCCAAAACGGTAATAGACAACGGATATCAGGTTATGTCTGTTTTGTTTATGGGGATAACACAGGCGATAGACTGTCTGGATATACAAAACGACTTATCAAAGAATACAAAAGTAATCTATGATGAAATAAGGGAGATCTTCCCTAAATTTGTAGAAGATACACCGAAATACAAAGAGATCGGTAAGCTGACAAATTACCTAACGAATAAAGAGATAGAAAAAATTTCATTATGAAATACGCTTTAGTAACAGGAGCCAGCAAAGGAATCGGCAGAGCAACCAGTCTCAGACTTGCCGAAATGGGATATTTTATCCTCATCAACTATAATTCGAGCCGTGAAGACGCAGAAAAAACATTAGAGTTGGTTAAGGAAAAAGGCTCTGACGGGGAACTGCTGAAATTTGATGTATCGGATGCCGCCGAAACAAAGTCGGTTCTCGATACATGGACAGCCCGACATAAAAACGAATATATAGAAGTTCTGGTAAATAACGCAGGTATCAGAAAAGATAACCTGATGATATGGATGCCCGAAGAAGACTGGACAAGTGTATTAAACGTCAGCCTCAACGGATTCTTCCATGTGACCCAGTATATGTTGAAAAATATGCTGGTAAAGAGATTCGGCCGAATTATAAATATTGTATCTTTGTCCGGCATTAAAGGAATGAAAGGACAGGCAAACTATTCGGCAGCCAAAGGCGGCCTTATAGCAGCGACAAAAGCGCTTGCAGCTGAAGTCGGCCCAAGAAACGTGACTGTAAACGCCGTAGCTCCGGGATTCATACAAACGGATATGGTAAAAGACCTGCCGGAAGAAGAGTTGAAAAAACTGATACCCGCAGGGCGTTTCGGCACAGCGGAAGAAGTAGCGTCATTAGTCGGCTTTCTGGCTTCGAAAGAAGCATCGTACATTACAGGCGAAGTGATTTCCATTAATGGCGGTATATATACCTGATAATACTATAAATACATAAATGAGGAGAGTTGTTATAACAGGCATGGGAATTTATTCCTGCATCGGAAAAAATCTTGATGAGGTAAAAGATTCGCTATATCATGGCAAATCGGGTATAGGCATCGACCCCGAAAGACTGGACTTCGGTTTCCTTTCCCCTCTGACAGGCATAATAGAAAGGCCTGACATGAAAAAACTTCTCGATCGTAAAAAGCGTAACTTCTTAGCCGAACAGGGCGAATATGCATATGTCGCTACTCTCGAAGCCTTCCGGAATGCAGGAATAGACGATGTATTCCTCGAAGCGAATGAGGTAGGTGTACTCTATGGCAACGATAGCAGCGCGCTCCCTGTCATAGAAGCCGCCGATATTATCCGTAACAAGAAGAATACAGTGCTCGTTGGCTCGGGATCAATCTTCCAGTCGATGAACTCGACCGTAACAATGAATCTCTCTGTTATTTTCAAACTGAGGGGTATTAATCTCACTGTTTCGGGCGCATGTGCGAGTGGTTCACATGCTATCGGATTAGCATACTTCCTCATCAAAAACGGTTTACAGGATTGTATCCTTTGCGGAGGCGCCCAAGAAGTAAACCCATATTCGGTAGGTAGCTTCGATGGATTGGGAACATTTTCCAAATTGACAGATGAACCTGCCAGAGCATCCCGCCCATTCGACAAGAACAGGGACGGGCTTATTCCCAGCGGCGGTGCCGCCAGTCTGGTAGTGGAAAGCTACGAATCTGCGGTAAAACGCGGCGCTAATATTCTGGCAGAAGTAATCGGATATGGATTCTCTTCAAACGGGGACCATATATCTACCCCGAATATAGACGGGCCAGTCCGTTCATTGGAGATGTGCCTGAAAGACGCAAATGTAAAGCCGGAAGAAATCGGGTATATAAACGCGCATGCCACATCTACCCCTATCGGGGACATGAATGAGGCTAAAGCGATCAGCATGGTACTCGGTGAACATAAGCCTTTTGTAACGTCCACAAAGTCAATGACAGGACACGAAATGTGGATGGCGGGAGCCAGCGAAGCGATCTATTCGATATTGATGATGAATAATAATTTCATTGCCCCGAATCTTAATTTTGAAGAAGCAGACGAAGCCTCGGCTTTGCTTAATATACCTAATAAGCGTATCGATACATCATTTGACATGTTCCTTTCCAACTCATTCGGTTTTGGAGGGACAAATTCAACCCTGATAATTAAAAAATTCAAAGAGTAACTAGTCTTTTATGGAAATGACGAACGAGGAGATAATAGAGAAAATAAGAACTACTTTAGCCGAAGAATTCGAAGTAGATGTAGAAACTATCCAGCCGGATGCGCCTCTGATCGAGACACTGGAAATGGATAGCCTCGACTTTGTAGATATGGTCGTACTGATAGAACAGAATTTCGGATTTACCGTAAATGGTAATGACTTTGTAAATATAAAAACTTTTCAGGATTTCTATGATTTTATCATAGAACATCTCGACAAGCCAAATGACGGAATGGAAGGGTAAAACCAGAGGAGGAGTATTCGGATACCTTTTCTTTATCTTCCTGATAAAGAAAATCGGAATTACTGCGGCTTATATATTTTTAAGCACTATCGTCTTATACTTTATCCCCTTTGCGCCAAAAGCTACCGGAAGTATCTGGTACTATTCCCGTAAGGTACTAAACAAAAGCATATTTTCCTCTATCGGAATGCTCTTTTGTAGCTATTACAGGTTTGGGCAAACGCTGATAGATAAAATTGCTATCGGCAACGGAATGAAAGATAAATATACTTTCCGTTTCGAAAATTATGAAAGTTTCCTTGATATACTGAATGCCGACACGGGAGCAATTATAATCGGGGCGCATGTCGGCAATTGGGAAATGGGTACACCGTTCTTTGAGGAATATGGTAAAAAAATCAACATCCTTTTATATGACGCTGAATATAAGAGGATAAAAGAATTACTTCAAAAAAATTCCGTTCCGGCCGGTTTTAAAGTAATTCCTGTAAATGATACTGATCTGAACCATGTATTTGCTATAAAGGGAGCTTTGGATAATAAAGAGTATATCTGTTTTCAGGGCGACCGGTATATCAATGAAGAGAGACGCCTGAAAGGTATATTCATGGGAAAAGAAACCAGCTTTCCATCCGGACCTTTTCTATTGGCGACAAAGATGAAAGTCCCCGTAGTATTTTATTTTGCCATGCGCGAACCTAAAAAATCGTACCGGTTCCATTTCATTGTGGCTGCACCTGTTTCTAAAAATGAAAAAGAAAAGCCTGAACAACAATTACTTGACCAATATATCCCGGCTCTGGAAAATATTCTAAAAAAATATCCGGAACAATGGTTCAACTACTATAAATTCTGGAACGAAAAGTAAAGCATAACAATCCGACTAACATATAATCAATCATGAACTTGTTTCCTTCCTTACAAAAAAGATATTCCGAAGAGCAGTTTTCAGCGGCCGAAGCACAGCGGATGGCCCAGGAAATAGCCTTTGGCCCTATTGTTTTTCAGGTATCACGGCTTATGCTCAAATTCGGTGTTTTCGAATTGTTAGCAGAGAAGCGTGAGGGATTAACATTGAATGAAATATCAGAATATAAGAAGCTATCCCGTTATGCAGTTCAAGTATTGCTGGAGGCTTCGCTTTCGATTGGCACAGTATTGGTAAAGGACGATAAATATATGCTGTCCAAGGTCGGATGGTTCTTATTGAACGATGAAATGGTACGTATCAATATGAACTTTAATCATGATGTAAACTATCAGGGACTATTCAATCTGGAAGAAGCTCTTTTGAATGGGAAACCTGAAGGGTTGAAAGTATTTGGTGAGTGGCCGACAATATACGAAGGCCTGTCAAAGTTGCCCGAAAATGTACAAAAAAGCTGGTTCGGTTTCGACCATTTTTATTCCGATAATTCTTTTTCACAAGCATTGGAAATCGTCTTTGCAAACAATCCCCGTACATTGCTCGATGTGGGAGGTAATACAGGCCGCTGGGCCATGAAGTGCGTTGAATTCAACACCGAAGTAGATGTAACCATCATGGATTTACCCCAGCAACTTGAATTGATGAAAAAACAAACTTCCGGACAAACCGGCTCCGATCGCATACACGGGCATGGGTGCAATCTGCTGGATAAAGAAGCACCTTTCCCAAAAGGCTTCGATGCTATATGGATGAGTCAGTTTCTCGACTGTTTTTCGGAAGAAGAAGCTACAAGTATTTTGACCCGCGCCGCGGCATCTATGGAAAAATCTTCGTTCCTTTACATTATGGAAACATTCTGGGATCGTCAGAAATTTGAAACAGCAGCTTATTGCCTCACTCTGACCAGCCTGTATTTTACGGCACTGGCAAACGGCAACAGCAAGATGTATCATTCGGATGATATGATACGCTGTGTAAAAGCAGCCGGACTGGAAGTTAACGAAATACACGACGGATTGGGATTGGGGCATAGCATTATGGTTTGTAAACGAATATGAGTAAACTGGTAATAACAGAAGAAGGAGGTATATTGGACTTAATTCCGCAACGTCCACCAATAGTGATGGTCGATAAGTTTTATGGAATTGAAGGTGACTGTTCATATACGGGACTGACAATCAGCCCCGGTAATATTTTCATTGAAAACAATTATTTCAAGGAACCCGGTATTATAGAACATATCGCGCAATCGGCCGCAGCACGTGTGGGATATATCTGTAGGCAAAATAATGTCGCCGTACCACTCGGCTTTATCGGATCTGTAGACAAGATGACAATTCACATCTTACCAAAGGTAGGTAATGAACTGCATACCGAGATAAAAATAATACAGGAAGTCGCCGAAATCACCCTGATAGGTGCGACAGTAAAAATCGGAGATAACCTTGTCGCCGAATGCCGTATGAAAATATTTTTGAAAAAGGAATGAAAAAACATAAATACAGAGCTAAAGAATCCGCGCTAACAGACAGAACTACTATAAAAGTCCGTTTCAGTGAAGTAGACTCCATGCGTATTGTATGGCATGGCCAGTACATCAAGTATTTTGAGGATGGCCGGGAAACCTTTGGCAAACGATATGGAATCGGTTATTGCGACATTTACGAAAACGGATACACTGCACCCATTGTCGACCTCACCTGCCAGTATAAGCAATCCTTATCATTCGGGGAAGAAGCCATTGTGGAAACAAACTATATAGCTTCGGATGCCGCAAAAATAATATTTGAATATACTGTTTACAAAAGTGATGGTGAGACAGTTGTTGCTACAGGAAGTACGGTTCAGGTATTCTTAAATTCTAATAATGAACTGGAGTGGACAAATCCCGATTTTTATCAGGAGTGGAAGAAGAAATGGAATATCTGAATGACATATACATTACTGCCGATAACATTATCAGTTCTTTAGGATTTACGACTAAAGAGAATGTCGGTGCCATTAATCTGAATAAATCCGGGATTGCCTCTGTCGAAGCAGGAAAAATCTCCGATGCACCAATTCTTGCCGGGTTAATTAATTCCGGTATTCTGAACGGACTGACAGAAAAGCATAGCCTGCAAGAATTCAGCAAGGCCGAACAACTCGCCATATTATCAATTAAGGACTTATTATCGCAAAAAGATATAGATCTGAAGCAGTGTGGCTTCATTCTTTCTACAACAAAAGGGAATGTAGACTTACTGCAACATCATACAGAAAACATTGACAGGAACGTTTTTCTCAGGGAAAGCGCGTCTAAGATTACAGATTATTTCGGAATGGACGATAGGGCTATGGTTGTCTCCAATGCCTGCATATCGGGGGTATCAGCTCTTATTATTGCCCGCCGCTTACTCCTGAATGGTGACTACAAGCATATAATCGTTACGGGGGTAGATGTCCTTTCTCATTTTATTACCACTGGTTTCCGGTCATTCCGTTCCCTGAGTGAAAACCTTTGCAGGCCTTACGACAGTGAAAGGGACGGGTTAAACCTGGGAGAAGCTTGTGGAAGCATCCTGCTGTCCGCAGAATCCGAAACGAACAATATAATTATCAGAGGCGGGGCTATAAGCAACGACGCCAATCATATATCAGGCCCATCACGCACAGGTGATGGCCTGTACTATGCAATGAGGGACGCAATGGATGAAGCCGGAGTAACAGCCAATAACATTGACTGCATAAACCTGCATGGCACTGCAACCGTTTTCAACGATGAAATGGAAGCAAAAGCTGTTCATCTGGCTCAATTAGAAAAGGTTCCTGTCAATAGCCTAAAGTCGTATTTCGGGCATACATTAGGCGCATCGGGAATCATTGAAACAATTATTTGCGCACACCAATTAAAAGAGAACGTCATATACGGCACATTAGGTTATCAGACAAATGGTGTTTCACAATCCCTGAATGTAAGTAATAATCACATCTGTGAAAAGACGATAAACACCTGTTTAAAAACGGCTTCCGGCTTTGGCGGTTGTAATGCTGCTATTATATTATCCAAAATACCTTCGCATAAGTCAATCGAGCAGGGAACATTTTTATTCAACGAAATAAAGCGCTGTATTATAGAGAATAGTTCTATAAAAGTAAATGATGAAGTCATATTTAACTCCACATCCGGTGATTTTGCCGTTTTCATCCGCGAAGCATACAAAAATACAGGCGACAGCAACCAGAAGTTCTATAAGATGGATGACCTCTGCAAACTGGGATATATAGCAGCGCTGCATTTACTAGATGGAATCACTTTTAATTCCGATGAAATGGGAATTATCTTATCCAATTACTCTTCGTCATCAGATACGGATTTAAAGCATCAGCGGATAATAGATGAAGGTGGAGACGATGCTGCCAGTCCGGCTGTATTCGTTTATACACTGCCCAACATTGTTGCCGGTGAAATATGTATCCGTCATAAAATACAAGGTGAAAATACCTTCTTTATCGAATATCCCGATAGTTCGGAAAGACAGGAAAAATATGTAAAACTCGCCATGAACAGGAGTAAATTACAATTTTGCATCACCGGTCGGTGCGAATATTTTGCAAATAAATACAAAGCTGAATTCATACTCATAAAGAAAGATAAAATATGGAAGAATTGATAGAAAAACTGAAAAAAGAACTGATACAGGAATTAAATCTTGAAGAAATGACTCCCGAAGATATAGATGCCGATGCCCCGTTATTCGGAGACGGCTTGGGTCTGGATTCCATCGACGCTCTCGAAATTATCCTTATCCTCGAACGTAATTACGGTATCAAAATCAAAAAGCCGGGAGAAGGTGAAGGACGCGAAATATTCAGGTCGGTAAGATCATTAGCCGAATTTATTTCTACACATCAGAAATAATGAAGATTTACATTACAGGAATAGGTATTGTATCGGGTATAGGCATAAATGCAGAAGAAAACCTGCATGCTATCCGGCACAAAAGTCATGGAATGGGGAAAGTTACACTTTTCCCTACCAGCCTCGATGTTCCTGTAAGTGAGGTGAAATATACAAATGAGCAGCTTAAAGAGCTATTGGCTCTACCTTCCGGTAAAACATACTCCCGGACTGCTTTGCTTGGAATACTGGCGGCAAAGGAAGCCTTATCGGATTCAGATATAGACGTAAACGCCCAACGCACCGGACTTATATCTTCCACCTCGGTGGGCGGTATGGATTTAAGTGAAAACTTTTACGTCGATTTCCGGAAAGATGAGGAAAAGGGCCGTTTAAGGGATATTGTTTCGCACGATTGCGGCGACAGTACTCAAAAAATTGTGTCCTATCTGGGTATAACCGATTATGTAACAACAATAAGTACAGCCTGTTCTTCCGCAGGAAACGCGATAATGCTGGGGGCAAGGATGATTAAAAACGGATTGCTGGACGCTGTTATCGTCGGTGGAACCGATGCTTTATGTAAGTTTACCCTGAATGGCTTTAACTCGCTGATGATTCTGGATAAAGAACTGTGCAAACCATTTGACAAATCCCGTGAAGGCCTGAATCTGGGCGAAGGTGCCGGTTATCTTGTATTACAATCAGAAAAAACATTAAAAAGAAAACCATATTGTATCCTCTCCGGCTATTCCAATGCAAATGACGCTTATCACCAGACAGCCACTTCTCCCGATGGAGACGGGCCGTACCTGTGTATGAAAGAAGCTGTTGAAATGGCAAATATACTTCCCCGTGATGTGGACTATATCAACGTGCATGGTACGGGAACGCCTAACAACGACCTGTCGGAAGGGAAAGCGATCATACATCTTTTCGGTGAGGGTACACCTGGATTCAGTTCATTGAAACCGTTTATAGGGCATACATTAGGAGCTTCGGAAGGGATAGAGGCGGCCTTATCCGTATTATCCATATCTGAAGGAATCGTTTATCCGAACCTCAACTTTAAAAAACCGATAGAAGATACGAATCTTATTCCTGTTACAGAATGTGACGAAGGCTTACCGATCAAACATGTCTTATCCAACTCTTTCGGATTCGGAGGGAATGATTCTTCTTTACTTTTTTCGGCAATAGAATAGACTCTTAGTTATGAAAAGACCTTGTTATATAAACTCATTCGCATCTATCCACCCCGATGGTATTACCGGAGAAAGCGGGATGCTGCATGCGGTGGAGCCTGATTACAAGCACATCATAACCAACGCGAATATGCGCCGCCGTATGAGCCACATTGTAAGGATGGGTGTTGCGTGCGGATTGATTTGTCTGGAACAAAGTGGAAACAAAAATATAGATGCCATTATTACAGCCACCGGACTTGGATGCCTGACCGATACAGAAAAATTTCTGGATAATCTCATAGAAAATGAGGAGCAACTGCTGAATCCTTCGGCTTTTATACAATCTACATTCAATGTCATAGGCGCTCAGATCGCCCTGATTACAGGCAGCCATTCTTATAACAATACCTATGTGCACCGTGGCCTCAGCTTCGAAAGCGCCCTGATCGACGGCATGATGAGGATATGGGAAGGTGACAATCTGGTACTGGTCGGCGCTGCCGATGAAGTGTTACCGGCCGGACATACTATCTTGAAAAGGCTGGGTATGCTCGATAATATTACATTGGGCGAAGGCTCCCAGTTTTTTACATTAGCGGCTGAAAAGGAATTACATACTGTTGCCGAACTCGCAGCTGTCAGGACATTCACAGGAGAGCTGTCTTCGGAGGAAATATTGCAAAAGATAAAAATATTTTTGACAGAAAACAATCTGAAGCCAGCAGATATACAACATCTTATTACAGGCAGAAACGGAAATACGACCGATGACCTGGTATATAATGTTGTGGAGCAATTATTCCCATCCACCTCATACTCGACATTCAAAGATATTTGCGGGGAATACCCGACCGCTTCGGCTTTCGGTATGTGGAAAGGATTAAATCTATTAAAAGAATCCGGTGATATACGATACCTGCTTATCTACAATCATTATTACAATATAAATCATTCATTGATATTATTGAGAAAATGCTGATTTTCATTTCATCCATAGCCGCTATACTGCTTATATTCCTCATCTATGCCTCTTACAGCATCCGGTCGGGAATATACTTAAAAGCATTATGCCGGAATGAAAAGAGAGGAAAAGTCGTAGCGCTCACATTTGACGACGGGCCCGACAAAGAGCAGACGCCCAAGGTGCTTGATATTCTGAAAGAATATGATATCAAAGCTACTTTTTTTTGTATCGGCAGCAAGATTAAAGGCAATGAGAGTATCCTGTCAAGGATGAAAGAGGAAGGCCATTTAATCGGTAATCATACTTTTAATCACTTTTTTTCGTTTCCTTTGTATGCGTCGCAACGAATGAGAATGGAGCTAAGCGATTGTGAAAAGGCTATTGAGGAGGTAACAGGAGAAAGAACGATATTGTTTCGTCCGCCTTTCGGAATCACCAATCCGACCATAGCAAAGGTGGTCAGGACAATGGGTTATCTGACTATTGGCTGGAGTATCCGCTCTTTAGATACATGTAAGAAAGAAAACACGGTATTGAAGCGAATAAAGCGAGGACTAAAGCCGGGAGCGGTCATTCTCTTACACGATCCCTTGCCGCAGAGTGACAGCCTGTTACGAAAAGTGCTCGATCTTCTGAAAGAAAACGATTACACCATAGAGAGAGTAGATAAATTATTTGATATACCTAAAACAACGAAATGAAACGCATATATATTTGTTATTTACTTATTTTCATTTGTATACCGCAGATAAACGCGCAGATGAAAAAGATGAAAGATGTGAAAGCCTTTAATGAACGGGTTCTCCGGGAGGCTGTATCTATAAAAAGTATAGAAAGTGATTTTACTCAAATAAAGCATCTCGACCTGTTTAATGAAGATATAACTTCGAAAGGTAAATTCTATTACAGGCACAATGATAAAATAAGCCTCGATTATAGTTCCCCGACAAAATACCTGATTGTTATAAATGCTGATAAACTAAAGATAGTTTCGGATGGTAAAAAAAATGTTGTGAACCTGAAATCGAATAAAGTCATGAGCGAAATGAGAAGTATGCTCGCCGCGTGTATGTCGGGCAATATTTCGCAAATATCAGGTTATAACATGGAATACTTTGAAGATAGCAACTCCTATCTGATAAAAATAAAACCAACCAATAAATCTGTACAGGCATATATCTCAGGCTTCGATATTTATATGGACAAAAAAGACATGTCGGTATCCAAATTGCGTATATCCGAGAATGCCACCGATTATACCGATTACCTGTTTCAGAACAAAAAGTTTAATACACTGACAGATGACAAGAAGTTTTCAGTTAATTAGTCTCTTGTTGGTATGCCTTACTTTCGTCTCCTGTTCTAAGAATACATATCCGCTGAAAACAGGGCCTGCTCCTATTATATCCGTTGGGAATAAAGCGCAGAAGTATAATATGACGCTGGATTTCGGAGGCAAACATTTTAACGGTATGCTTATCGCAAAAACAATGGAAGATGGTGAAATACGCATTGTCGCATCTACCATGTTCGGGCTTAGTCTGTTCGATTTCGGAATAAAAGGTGAAAACTGGAATGTTTATAGTTGCATAGAGCCTATGCGGAAAGACCGCGTACTGAAAATCTTTGAAACTGATTTCAGACTGTTATTTTTACCTGACAGGAACGTTAAAAAAGTAGAAAAAACAAAAGAATATACTAAATTTGTAACAGGAGGAGGTATATCCAAGGGGGTGATTTACGTCACGCCTGAGACAGAGAACGTTCCTGAGAAAATACAAATAAAGCACTTCTGGTTACGATTAACTATCGGACTGGAAAAAATGGGAGAAAACAATGTTATTGAATGATTTTTACGAAATAACCGATGTAATGAGAGGTGAGCCCTCTGATCGTTTAAGAGTGAAGCTGAATCCTTCGCATCGCATATATGAAGGACATTTCACGGGACAACCGATAGTTCCGGGGGTATGCACATTACAAATTATAAAAGACTGCGCTGAAAAACTATCCGGTAAAGAGTACATGTACGCATACATAGCCTCCTCAAAATTCCTGTCTTTGGTCGACCCGGTAGTCAACGACCTGATAGAGTTTAATATTTCGTTAAAAAATACAGATGATAACCGTATCTCCCTGTCCGCAGAAGGAAAATATCAAAACACAGATACCGTATTCATCAAAGTAAAAGCAACTTTGAAAGAGATTGAAAATGAATGAATCCGTAGATACTATAATATGGCAGGAGATATTAAATAATCTCGGTATCGTTGTTATTATCCCTACATACAATAACGACAGGACTCTCCTATCCGTTATCGAAGGGGTAAAACAATACAGCAAACATATTATAGTGGTCAACGATGGCTCTACCGACACAACATCCGGAATACTGAAATCCATCCCCGGCATTCAGATCATTACCCACACAAAAAATAAAGGAAAAGGCTATGCTCTCAAAAATGGATTATCAGCAGCAAAAGAACAGGGTTTCAGATATGCGATAACGATAGACTCCGACGGACAGCATTACCCTGCCGATATACCTGCGTTTGTGAATGAAATAGAGATGCATCCCGATTCTATGCTTGTGGGGGCAAGAAATCTGACAGCCAATAATATGCCGGGTAAAAATACATTTGCCAATAAATTCTCGAACTTCTGGTTTCAGCTCGAAACAGGAATAAAGCTGGAAGACACACAATCCGGCTATCGCCTTTATCCGCTCCATCATATAGGAAAAATGAAGTATTGCACAGCCAAATATGAATTCGAACTGGAAATGATCGTATTTCTGGCATGGAAAGGCGTGAATGTAAAAAATATCCCTGTAAATGTATATTACCCGCCACAGGACGAACGGGTATCACACTTCCGACCGTTAAGGGATTTTACACGCATCAGCATACTGAATACAATACTTGTTATAGCCACCTTCTTGTGGATACTACCCTTGAAATTTTTAAGGAAACTGACATGGGCAAATATCCGCGCTTTTATAGATAAGGAAATACTAAAGTCGAAAGATTCGAACAGAACCATGACACTATCCATTATGTTGGGTATCTTCATGGGAATTATTCCCATATGGGGGTATCAGATGATTGTGACGGTTTTCCTTGCCCATTTTCTGAGACTGAACAAAGTAATTTCGCTGGTTGCTTCCAATATCAGTATTCCCCCGGTAATGCCGTTCCTTTTGTATGGGAGCTATGCTACCGGCTGCGTTCTTACAAATAGCCCTGTATCGTTCGATTTCACCGGTGTTTCATTGGAAAGAATGAAGACGGTCCTGTTCCAGTATCTGACCGGCAGTATAGTTTTCGCTTTGGTTTGCAGTATCCTGGCAGGTATTATTTCGGCAAGTTTACTGCTGATATTCAGAAAAAGGAAACAGGCAGTAGATATTTAATTTAGAAGTATAAATGAGTAACTTTTTCGTCAATCTATATAATTATTTCACCCGGCATAAGATAATCCTCTATTTGTCGCTGGTTGCAAGTATAGCCATTATGGGTTATTTTGCCCTGCAACTCAAATTCGAGGAAAATATCACCCAGTTCTTTCCTGATACCAAAAACGAACAAAACCTGAATACTGTTTTCGACAACCTGCGTATCAAGGACAAGATTATTGTCATGTTCTCGTTCTCGTCATCGGATAAGGAACAGGACAACGATACCGCAGTATTGACAGAAAGCGCGACCTTATTCGCAGATAGCCTGTTGGCCCGGACACAAGGAACATATGTAAACAATATACTCCTCCGCATAGACGACAGTCTGAAAACCGAGATGCAGAATTTCGTCTATGACAATCTTCCGATCTTACTCAGCGACAGCGATTATCAGCGTATAGATTCCTTGTTTTCAAAAGAAAAAATCGCATCGGTTATGCACCGAAATTATTCCAACCTGTTGTCTCCGGCCGGAGGCTTTCTCAAAGAATACATTATGAGAGACCCTCTCAGTCTTGGAGGAAATGCACTGAAACGCCTACAGGACTTCCAACTGGATAATAATTTCGAGCAACAAGACGGATACATCTTCTCCAAAGACGGCTCCATGTTGCTGTTGTTCATTACTCCTACATACAGTATGGGAAGTACGGGACAAAACGATAAACTTATCTCGGCCATCGAAAAGGAAATAGCCGCTATTAACAAAGACTACCCTTCTGTAAAAGCTCAATACTACGGAGGTCCTTCTGTCGGTGTATATAATGCCCGTCAGATAAAAGAAGACTCCATACTGACAATCACTCTGGCACTGGTTATAATCATTGTTTTCATCCTGCTGGCCTTCAGACAAAAGAGAACTATCTTCCAGATCATCACACCGACTATATTCGGGGGATTGTTCGCCCTCTTTATGATTTCACTCTTGAAAGGCAGTATTTCGTCTATCGCCGTCGGTTCCGGCTCCATAATCATGGGTGTCGCCCTAAGTTATTCCATACACATGGTCGTACACCAGAGCCATGTCGCGTCTGTGACGCAACTGATAAAGGAACTCACCTACCCTCTCACTGTCGGTAGTTTTACAACAATCGGCGCATTTTTAGGATTACTTTTCACCAGTTCGGAATTATTACGAGACTTCGGACTTTTTGCATCTATGACGCTGATAGGTACAATTATCTTCTGCCTCATATACCTGCCTCACTTCCTTGACGGAAGGGTTCATCAGAAGAGAAGCGCATTGCTCCGCTTTATAGAGCGCTTCAATGCTTACCGCTTCGATAAAAACAAATGGCTTGTAGGCGGTATCTTAATATTAACGGTCATCTGTATATTTACTTCACGCAATGTGGGTTTCGATGCCGACATGATGCATATGAATTATGAACCGGAACATCTGAAAGGAGCCGAACAGAAATTGGCGGAGATCGTAGATAACGATAAGAAAAATATCCTGTTCGTAAGTGTAGGTAAAAATACAGATGAAGCAATACAAAACTATAATGCGACCAATAAAAAATTATCAGTACTAAAAGGACAAGGCCTGATTAACAACTTCGCTTCCGCCGATTACTTCCTTATCCCCGAAGATATCCGGCAAGAACGTTTACAAAAATGGAATAATTACTGGACTGCCGGAAAGAAAGAATTTTTGAAAACAACGCTGAAAAGCGAGTCTGCAACATTTAATTTTCGTCAGGACGCTTTTGCCCCATTCTACAAATGGATAGATTCTGACTTTACCCTGCATAAAGATATTACAGAGACAAACCGGATATTAAACGACTGGCAAACTAATGTGCCGGGCCTTACCCTGCTCATTTCACAAGTGCAGCTCGATGATAAAAATAAGGAAGAAGTATATCAACACTTCAATAATGGCAATGAAGTTGTGATTTTAGACCGTTCCTTCTTTACAAAGAAGTGGGTATCTGCTATCAATGATGATTTTTATCTGATATTATTCATTTCATCATTCCTCATTTTCATCACTTTACTTATATCTTACGGACGTATCGAATTAACACTGATTAGTTTCTCCCCAATGTTTATCAGCTGGATTATCATTATCGGTATCATGGGAATATCCGGGATGGAATTCAATATCATCAATATCATCCTGTCCACTTTCATATTTGGTATCGGGGACGATTTCAGTATATTTATTATGGACGGTTTACAGAATAAATACCGGACAAATAAGCCTGCGCTGAACGGGCATAAAACAGCCATCTTCTTTTCGGCTTTCACCATTATTGTAGGAATGGGAGCCTTGATTTTCGCACAGCATCCC
Source organism: Dysgonomonas termitidis (assembly GCF_042654545.1). GTDB lineage: Bacteria > Bacteroidota > Bacteroidia > Bacteroidales > Dysgonomonadaceae > Dysgonomonas > Dysgonomonas termitidis. The sequence continues at coordinate 75,294 of NZ_JBHSGN010000117.1, read as the reverse complement.
GCCCTGCAATCTATTTCATTGATGTCTATCCTCGGAATGATAGTCGTGGTTCTGGTTTCATATACTATCCCTCCTGTCATCTTCCGCATCTTTATGTCTTCACAGACAACAAAAGGGCTGCCGCCATATACACTGGCCTCTATTTTGATAACCGCCTTTATATACGGGCTATTCTTTGCCGGATGCGTATTCCTCCGTATAACGATTTTGTTATTGTATCTTGTTCCTGTAAAGAAAAGTAAAAAGCGGCAATTCATTTGCTACCTGATAATGCTCAACTGCCGGTTCATCTGCTTTGCAGGATTTATACTGAAGAAAAAGAAAGTAAATACCGGTGGCGAAACATTTAAGAAACCCGCCATTATCATAGCCAACCATCAGTCTTTCCTCGATATACTCCTGTTGCTTACACTCCACCCTAAAATGGTAATGGTTACAAACGAATGGGTATGGAGATCTCCGTTCTTCGGCGCAGTAATCAGGTATGCAGGCTATTTTTATACAGGCGAAGGATATGAAAATTCGGTATCGCATATCAAAGAACGTATCGATGAAGGATACTCCGTTGTCATATTCCCTGAAGGCACACGTTCATACGATGGAAGATTGAAGCGCTTCCACAAAGGTGCGTTCTATCTATCTGAGGCACTGAAACTGGATATAATCCCCATCATATTATATGGCACGGGGATGGTTATTTCAAAATCACAGCCATTCTATCTGAAACGGGGAATAATAGCGACTAAAATCCTGCCCCGCGTTACTTATGAAGACCGCTCGTTCGGAAACACTTATAAAGAAAGGACAAAAAACACGGCGGCTTATTTCGCATCCGAATATATAAGAGTTTGTACAGAATATAATACAGCTATCAACCCGTATTTCTATCATATGCTGGTAAAGAATTACATCTATAAGGGGCCGGTGATGGAATGGTATGTACGCATAAAGGTGAAAATGGAAAAAAGCTATAAAATATTCGATGAACTGATACCTGAGAGGGGGCAAATCACAGATATCGGTTGCGGATATGGCACTTTAGGATATATGCTTGCCATGTTATCGCCTGACAGGCAGGTATTAGGCATAGATTATGATGAAGATAAAGCCGGAGTCGCCCGGTACGGATATTTACATAAAGAGAATACCGTATTTGTATATGCCGACGCATTGGAATATCCGCTACCTGAAAGCGATGTGTTTGTATTGAATGACATGTTACATTATATGGATAGCCGGAAACAGGAATCGTTATTAAAAAAATGCATATGGAATCTTCGTGACAACGGGTTGATTATCGTTCGTGACGGAGATAGCCGGGATAAGCAAAAACAAAAACTGACAAAGTTATCGGAGATATTCTCTACCCGTATATTTGGTTTTAATAAAACAAAAGAAGAACTTTGTTTTACTTCGGCTGAAAAGCTGTATGAAATAGCAGAAAGCTGTAATATGGCAATAGAGAGCTTCAAAAACGATAAATATACGTCTAATACTATTTTTATATTTAAGAAGAAAGAAGAGAAAACAAATGGGTAAATACGATATCATTATAGCCGGAAGCGGATTGGGCGGTCTCGAATGCGCTGCCATTCTGAGCAAAGAGGGATACAATGTATGCGTGCTTGAAAAGAACGTGCTATTCGGTGGATGCCTGCAAACATACATCCGGAAAGGACATCAATTCGATACAGGGATTCATTATATCGGTAGTCTGGATGAGGGACAGATAATGAACCAGTATTTCAAATACTTCGGTATAATGGATAAGCTGAACATAAAACGTCTCGACACCGATTCTTTCGACACCATATTCTATAAAGATAAAGTATATAATTACGCGGTTGGCCACGACCATTTCGCAGATACGCTGGCCCAATCTTTTCCCCATGAACGGGAGACCCTGAAAGCATATACCTCTATCCTTAAAGATGTGAGCAGGCTCATAGATGTGGATAACCTGAAAAAAGGAAATATAGCACAAAACGGCATGAAATATTTTTATGCGTCGGCTACTCAGATGATAGCAGATACAGTTAAGGATGAAACACTGAGGAGTGTTTTAGCCGCTACATCCATGCTGTATGGAGGAATAAAGAATAGTTCTACCTTCTACCATCATGCGATGACCAATAACTCGTATATCGAAAGTCCATACCGTTTTGTAGACGGAACGATGCAGATAGCCGAACGGCTGATAGACGTTATCCGCGCAAACGGAGGCACCGTATTGAACAATAAGGAAGTTACCCGCCTGATAGTAACGGACAATCAGGTAACGGCAGCGGAAGTAAACAATGAAGAAATATTCGAGGCCGACCATTTTATCTCCAATATCCACCCCAAACGCACACTGGAGATACTGGAAAAGAGCCGCTATATAAAAAACGCTTATATATCACGCATCAATGCTTTGCCTAATTCATTCGGAGTCTTCACAACATATCTGGTGATGAAGCCGGATTCCCAACCCTATATCAACAGTAATTATTATGTGCATGGAACTGATAATGTATGGTATAATGACGATTCGTCCAGAGATAAGATCAACAACGCCCTGCTCTGCTTCCAATGCAACAGCAATAGTGACTATACGGATGTAATCTCCGTATTGACACCGATGTACATGTCGGAACTGAAAGAATGGGAAAACACTACTGTGGGCAAGCGGGGGGATGATTACATCGCTTTCAAGAAAGCCTATTCAAATAATGTCCTCGAGTTTCTGAAAGGCAAAGGATTCGATTTCTCCGGTAAGATAGAAAGCATATATAGCACCACACCGTTAAGTTACCGTGACTATACGGGAACGCCTTACGGCTCGGCATACGGTATAGTAAAAGATTGTAAGTTTCCCGAATTAGGTTTTATTTCCACAAAAACGAAACTGAAAAACCTTTACTTTACAGGTCAGAATATGAATGTGCACGGAGCTTTAGGTGTAACGCTCACATCCATGTTCACTTGCGCCGAATTTGTAGGTCAGGAATATTTAGCTAAAAAAGTAGGAAATGCATAAATTGCTGAAAAAAGGCCTGAAGACCGGATTATATGTGCTGCTGATATTCATTCTCGCTTTTGGGGGAATTACCGGCTATATGTATTTTTCAGCGGACATGTGTGTCCCCGAAATAACGGAAGAAGTTCCCGCCTATAAACTGACAGAAGAACCTGATTACCGTCAGTGGGGCGACAATTATCTCCGCAAGAGTGAAAGCGGATTGTGGGAACTGAAAGTATCCGGCAGCGATTATGAACGGGGCATCGCTATAGGAGAGATGTCGAAAGACCTGCTATATTATCAGGAAAAAGTATTTGTAGACCAGATAAAGGTACTTGTCCCATCCGAAAATTACCTGCGGTTCCTCGGCTTCTTTACCATCCTGTACAACCGTAATCTGGGAAAGAACATACCTGAGGAATACAGACGCGAAATTTACGGAATATCCCACTCCTGCTCCGATGAATTCAGTTATATCGGCACTCCCTACGAAAGACAGTTAAACTACCACGCTGCACATGATTTAGGACATGCCATGCAAGACTATATGCTCGTAGGATGCAGTTCCTTTGCTACATGGGGCACGGCAAGCGCCGATTCAACATTGGTAATCGGCCGCAATTTCGATTTTTATGCAGGGGATGATTTTGCAAAGAATAAAGAAGTGCAGTTCTATGCGCCCGAAAAAGGTTATAAATTCGTATCTGTAGCCTGGCCGGGGATGACCGGCGTATTATCAGGAATGAATGAAGAAGGGCTGACTGTAACAATTAATGCCGCAAAATCGTCCATGCCTACATCCGCTAAAACGCCAATATCTATCCTTACAAGGGAGATATTGCAATATGCGTCAACAATTGAGGAAGCGTATGAGATTGCGAAAAAGAGAGAGACTTTTGTATCCGAATCCATCCTTATAGGTTCAGCGAAAGACAAGAAAGCGGCCATTATAGAAAAATCGCCTGATAAGATAGGTTTATTCACTACCGATGGAGAACAAATTATATGTACCAATCATTTCCAATCCGAAACATTCGCCAAGGACGAGCGAAATCTCGAAAATATCCGTACGACAGACAGCCAATACCGTTTCCGGCGATTGACCGAACTCCTCGATAAAAACAAACCTTTAGATGTAACAAAAGCAGCCTCTATCCTCCGCAACACAAAAGGATCGGGAAATAAGGATATCGGCCTGACGAACGAAATGGCAATCAACCAGTTTATCGCGCACCACTCGGTCATATTCAAGCCCGAACAGCGGATAATATGGGTGTCTACCCACCCCTGGCAAATGGGTAGATATGTGGCTTATGACCTGAATAAGATATTCGGCGAAGATACGGATTTCAGGAAAGAGATATATTCCCCGGAATACACTATTCCCGAAGATTCGTTGATACATGGCGATATGTTCAGTAACCTACTGACATATAAGGAACTGACAAAAGATATAAAAGCTAAGACAAAAGAGAAGAGTTCCGTATCTTCGGGAATATTAAATAAATACGAAGCCTCTAATCCCGAATATTATCATATGTACGAAATAGTGGGGGATTATTACCTGTCGCAAGGAGAAATAGAGAAGGCTAAGGATTACTGGCAAAAAGCATTAACAAAAGAGATACCGAAAGTCTCCGAAAAGGAACGGATATTGAAAAAAAGTAAATAACAACGTAATGGAAAAACACCCCGACATACAATTTCAGCCTGCCATCAAGATCAAAGAATATCAGGAAACGAAACTACAGGCTGCTCTGCAATACCTAAAGGAACACTCCGCTTTTTATCAAAGGATGTTCAAAGAACAGAATATCGATATAAAGGGAATCGAGACAATCGAAGATCTACGGCAATTACCTGTCACCACGAAGAATGACCTGCAAAAATACAGTGAAGATTTTATTTGTGTAGAGAAATCCCGGATCATTGATTATGTAACTACATCGGGGACTCTGGGCGATCCCATCACATTTGCCCTCACCGGCAAAGACCTCGACCGCCTCGCCTATAACGAATACCTGTCTTTTACCACCGCAGGATTTACCAAAAATGACATCATGCAATTGATGACAACCATAGACCGCCGTTTCATGGCCGGGCTGGCTTATTTCCTCGGAGCGCGCGAACTAGGTATGGGTGTAGCCCGTGTGGGAAACGGAATACCTGAACTCCAATGGGACACGATAGAACGGATACAGCCCACATGCGGAATAGCAGTACCCTCATTCCTCATAAAACTGATAGATTTTGCCGAAAAAAATAAAATCGATTACAACAACAGTTCCATCAAAAAATGCCTTTGTATAGGAGAATCTTTACGCAAAGAAAGCTTCGAACTAAATACCTTGGGCAGACGCATCCGGGAAAAATGGAATTCCCTGCAATTATATTCCACATATGCCTCTACCGAAATGCAGGCATCTTTCACAGAATGCGACGGCTTTTGCGGCGGTCACTTACAGCCGGAACTGATTATAGTGGAATTTCTGGACGATAACGACAATCCTGTCGGAGAAGGCGAGTCCGGAGAAGTCACGATTACTACTCTGGGAGTGGAAGGTATGCCCCTCCTGCGTTTCAAGACAGGAGATGTATGCTATCACTATACCGAACCTTGCAGCTGCGGCAGGAATACCATACGCCTGAGCAGCGTATTGGGACGCAGGGGACAGATGATAAAATATAAGGGTACTACGCTTTATCCGCCTGCCTTATTCGATATACTGGACAATATACCGCATATCAAGAATTATGTAGTTGAAGTATTTACCAACGATCTGGGAACAGATGAAATATTAGTGCGGGTAGGCTGTGATGAAAGCAGGAGCGAAGCTTTTATAAAAGAAATCAAGGACCTGTTCAGATCGAAGGTTAGAGTTGCACCAAACATAACTTTCGAATCCCCTGAATATATAGCGCAGATTCAGACTCCGCCTATGAGCCGGAAAGCTGTTAAATTTATAGATTTACGGTAATTCCTTTGATAAGAAGAGGCTTTTTCTTACATTTGGTATAAAATCACTAATAAAATCTTATTTATATGAAAAAATTAGTTTTAGTTATTGCGCTACTGGTAAGTGTATGCGGTTTTTCTCAGAAGAAAGAGCTTTTAAAAGACATTCAAGCCATCAATTTTTACGGGGTTGACTTTTCTCATGCGAAAGTATATGGTGCAAAAGAATCCGGTGAACATTTCAAATATGCTTTTCAGGATATAAACAATCTATTCATTACAGAAGCAAAAAAATATGACATTGCTAAGTATTTGAAGAAAAGGGTTCTGGGTGTTTATGTTGATGTTGTTAAAACACGTATATCAGACCTTAAAGCCGATGATATTCTTACTACAGATGCTGCATATCAACTGGAGGACAATACAATAAAGGACATTGTAAAATCCCTTTCGATAAAAGAGACTGATGGTACCGGAGTAATCATCATAGCCGAAAGATTAAGCAAGGCAAAGAACAGAGGATACTTCGATGTCGTGTTTTTTGATATAAAAACCCGCAATATTATCGATAGCTGGAAAGCTGATGGTAAGGCACAGGGATTTGGTCTTCGCAATTTCTGGGCGCACTCGGTACGTGAAGTTCTGAAATTCAGCGAATCTGCATTGAAATAAGAATACTGTATTCGCACCAGAGCCTTTTTGTTTATTTAAATAACAACCTAATTAATAACGATTTAAATCTTTCAGGCAATAGTCCTGAAAGATTTAAGTCGTTTATAGAATAATCGTTTGGCATAGGCTCTGCCTGCTCGCGCGGACGTCTCGTCCGTGTGTTGCGCAGCAAAAATAGATTGTAACTATTATGAGTAGAAGATATAAATTTCATAATCCGGATGGGCTTTACTTTATCAGCTTTGCTGTTAAAGATTGGGTTGATGTTTTTACCCGTAATGAATATAAAGATATATTGGTTGACAGTTTGAATTTTTGCCAAAACCATAAGGGCTTAGAACTGTTTGCATGGTGTATAATGACCAATCATGTTCATCTGATTGTTAGAACAGAGGAAGGGTGTTTGCTACAAAATATATTGAGGGATTTTAAAGGCTTTACATCCAGAGAAATATTAAAAGCAATCAGTAATAATCCTCAAGAAAGTCGCAAAGAGTGGTTATTGGAAAAATTTAGGGATGTAGAAGGTAATTGTTTTTGGGCAACAGAAAACCATCCGATAGAACTATGGAGTAATGAGGTTATTAATCAAAAGTTGGACTATTTGCATAATAATCCGGTTGAAGAAGGCTTGGTTTTTCGGGCAGAAGATTATGTATATAGCAGCGCTGTTGATTATTCGGGAGAGAAAGGTTTGTTAAATGTAATTATTATTGAATAAGTTTTGCTTCGCAACACACGGACTGGAAGTCCGCGCGAGCGGGGTAAAACTTTGTTTCACAGTATAGATAAATATATAATCATTGCTGGAACCGGCATGTACGAGAACATCAAAAGTAGGAACTTTAGTTATACCACGACGTAGGCAGAGCCTATGCCGAACCAAGAGAAGAAAATATAAATTCCATGTATTATGCTGATCGGTATTTGAAAACTTTATCTATATATTTAGCTGATAATTGATAGTCCTTTGATACTTTTAAATGAAGCCGTCCAGACTTTTCAATAAAAGTTTCTTTTTATCTGTTTTTATTCTCTTTGTCATGTTGAACGGTAGTGAATTGAATTGAAAATCGACGGAGTCAAAATCGTTGAAGCGAGACAAGGCAAACATCCCCTGAAACGAGATTCTTCGTACCTCAGAAACAACGTTCGGCAGAGCGAAGCGGAGCCAATGACAAAATAATACTAAAATAAAAAGTATTGACGACTTTAATGTATAAGTTTTTAGTATCCTGGTTTATCAGAGGATAAAAAATAAAGGAATAAAAATAGTGCAAAATGTGTCAAGTTTGTCAAGTTTTTATATAGTGTCCTTCTGTAAATTTTTGTACACTTGTGGTAAAGAAAAATTTATCCCCTAAGTACATAAGAATAAAAAATATGAAAAAAGTGTAAAGTTTGTCAGATTTTAACAAGTTATAAGTTTTAAGTAAAGAATTTGTGTTACTTCTCCCTGCAAGCAGCAACGAGCTAAAAATTTTTATCGGCCCGCATTGCTAAAGGCTAAAAGCTATCGGCTAATAGAAGGAAATAGTGACAATAAAGAAAAAGTGTAAAATATGTAAAGTTTGTCAACTTTTTATTAACTCACACCCTGTAAAATACGGTGAGAAAATTATAAATTGCTAATCAATATAAAATAATAATATTATGTTTTCAAAAGAAACTTACATCCGCCGCCGCAACCAATTGAAAAAAACAATAGGTTCGGGCATTCTCCTATTCCTCGGAAACGACGAATCCGGAATGAATTATGAAGACAATACCTACCCTTTCCGTCAGGATTCCACATTTCTTTATTTCTTCGGGCTTCCATATGCCGGACTAGCAGCCGTTATCAATATAGACGAAGATAAGGAGATCATATTCGGAGACGAACTTACTATCGACCAAATAGTATGGATGGGGACACAGCCTACATTGAAGGAAAAAAGTGAAAGAATCGGAGTAGCAAATATTCAACCGTATCCGTCATTAGGCAGTTATCTGTCAAAAGCGGCAACTAAAGGACAGAAAGTACATTACCTGCCAACTTACAGGGCGGAACATACACTCAGGCTAATGGACTGGACTGGTCTTAAACCTGCACAACAAGAGGCCTCCCTCCCATTTATTCAGGGTGTGGTAAATCAACGTATCTATAAATCGGAAGAAGAAATCGCTGAAATAGAAAAGGCCTGTGATATTACAGCCGATATGCACATTACCGCGATAAAGAAAGTCCGTGTAGGAATGAAAGAATATGAGGTGATGGCAGCACTGGAAGAAGTAGCCTATGCAGCCGGAGGAAGGCTCTCCTTCCCTACTATCGCCACAGTAAACGGACAAACATTGCACAATCACTATCACGGAAACACAGTAAAAGAAGGCGATATGTTCCTCATCGACGCCGGTGCGGAAACCGAAATGGGTTATGCAGGCGATATGTCGTCTACCATACCTGCCGGAAAGAAATTCTCGTCCCGCCAGAAAGACGTATATGATATTCAGGTAGCTTCACATATTGCATCGGTAGAAGCATTACGGCCGGGCATCCCGTTCAGGGAAGTGTATGAACTTTCGGCAAAGGTCATTTGCGAAGGGATGAAATCGCTGGGCCTGATGAAAGGTGATATGGACGAAGCTGTACAGGCCGGCGCTCATGCGATGTTTTTCCAGTGTGGACTGGGACATATGATGGGACTGGATGTACATGATATGGAAAATCTGGGTGAAGTTTGGGTAGGTTACAACGGAGAGCCCAAAAGTACGCAGTTCGGACGGAAATCGTTACGGTTGGGACGGAAACTGGAAGCGGGTTTTGTACTCACTATCGAGCCGGGCGTCTACTTTATACCCGAACTGATAGACTTATGGAAAGGTGAAAAGAAATTCGAAGAATTCATCAATTACGACAAGCTGGATGCATACAGGGACTTTGGCGGATTGCGTAACGAAGAAGATTTCCTCATTACAGAAACAGGTTCCCGCAGGTTAGGCAAAAAGATACCATTGACTACCGAAGAAGTAGAAGCTTTAAGATAACGATGCAGGATAGTAATAAAGCGCTTATTTATGGCGGCATTGCCGTATTAAGCTGGTCTACAGTAGCCACGATGTTTAAAACGGCATTGAAGTATTTCTCTCATTTCGAAATGCTTTTGGTTGCCAGTTTTACCGCGCTACTTATATTCAGCATAGCCATGACTATACTGAAAAAATGGTCAGACCTGCAAACTCTTCCCGCAAGGCAGTGGGGATGGTTTTCACTGGTCGGCTTACTCAATCCGGTAACTTATTATCTGGTCCTTTTCAAATCGTATGCTTTATTGCCTGCGCAAATAGCACAACCGATAAACTATTCATGGCCGATTGTATTGCTGGTCCTGCTGGCAATAATTGCCCGCCAGCCAATACCCAAGACAAAATATGCCGGCATGGCGCTGTCTCTCGGAGGAGTTGCCCTTATATCGTTAGGTTCGGGAAGTATAAGCGGACAGAGTTTACCTATTACAGGATTACTACTCGCTTTCCTAAGTGCATTTTTGTGGGCAACATATTGGATAGTAAATAATCAGAATAAAAAAGTGGATGGGATAGTCGCATTATTCCTCAGTTTCCTGTTTGGCTCATTATACTTACTGATAGGAGCTTTGTTTATAGGAGTCAGTCTGAATTCTGTGCCCGGAATATTATCCAGTATCTATGTAGGCGCTTTTGAGATGGGGATACCGTTCATCTTTTTCGGGCTGGCTATCAGGAAAACCAATAATCCGGCTTTGGTGAATCAGATGTGCTATTTATCGCCGTTTATTTCCCTTTTCCTGATTCATCTGATATTAGGGGAGCAAATATACGTGACTACATATGTGGGATTATTCCTGATCGTATTTGGTATCATATTCAATGAATATCTGACAAAGTATTTACGAAAAAAGGCTATTGACTAAATAAAAAAAGCCGGTATCAACCGGCTTTTTACTCTATATTCGGACTGATATTATTCAGTTCCTTCTTCCTCGTTCACAGGGGCAATCAGTTTATAACCTTTACCGTGGATATTGATGATCTCAATACTTGGGTCCGGTTTTAACAGTTTACGCAACTTTGTGATATATACGTCCATACTACGGGCATTGAAATAGTTGTCATCAACCCAGATTTGTTTCAGGGCATGATTTCTTTCCAATATGTCGTTAGCATGAGCACATAACAGAGCCAATAGTTCTGCTTCTTTAGTTGTTAGTTTGGTACTTTCACCATTGATAGTCAGAATTTGCTTTTGAGTATCAAAGTTCATATTACCGAATTGGTAAACCTGTTGTTCTTTACTTCTCTTTCCTTTTACACGACGGAAAATAGCCTCGATACGAAGAACAAGTTCTTCCATGCTGAACGGTTTTGTAATATAGTCGTCAGCTCCGGCCTTAAAGCCTTCAAGGATATCATCCTTCATATTCTTAGCGGTCAAGAATATAATAGGGATTTCCGTGTTGATTGCTCTGATTTCTTTTACCAGAGTGATACCGTCTTTCTTAGGCATCATCACATCCAGGATACACAGGTCGTATTTTTCTTTTACAAACCCTTTGTATCCAACTTCTCCGTCAATGTAAAGGTCAGTGTCGTAACCTTTTGCCTGAAGATACTCTCTTAGCAGCATACCAAGATTCTCATCATCTTCACATAAAAATAATTTCAATTTTTCTTCCATAACTTACTTATTTACATACAATTTATTTGAGTTGCTCATTATTCTTCATCACAGGCAGGCAAATAATAAACTTGGTGCCCTTTCCTAAATCACTCTCTGCTTTTATTGTTCCTTTGTGGTCTTCAACTATTTTCCTCACATATGCCAGTCCCAGGCCGAATCCTTTAACATCGTGCCTATTGCCTGTGGATACGCGATAGAAACGCTCAAAGATCTTCTTTACTAATTCTTTCTTTATACCTATGCCATTATCCTCTACTGAGATATACAATTTATTATTGCTATTCCATGTACGTATCATCAATTCCAGCGGCACATCTTCCCTTCTGTACTTCACCGCGTTATCCAATAGGTTAAATAACACATTGGTAAAATGCATTTTATCTGCTTCAATAGCTGATTCTGTGGCTTCCAAATCAATATCCAGATTACCGCCGAATTTTTCGACTTTTATTTGGAAAGTATTAGCTACACTTACAACCACATCGTTGGCATCCAGTTCTTTCATTTTCAGGGTTGCCTTTTGTTTCTCGAAAAGAGACATCTGCAAAACTTTTTCTACCTGAAAACTTAGCCGTTCGGTTTCATCGTTTATCACGCCTGATATATGTTTGAAAACTTCCGGTGACTTTGTTATAGAACCATCTTTCAGCATTTGTGCAGCTAAGGATATTGTCGACACAGGTGTCTTCAGTTCATGTGTCATATTATTCATAAAATCACTCTTCATTTCCGACAAACGCTTTTGGCGGAATGTAATATAAATGATTATGATAAACGTTACCAATAATATAAAGGTAAACAAAATTGACGGATATAGAAATTTTACCTCACTAAACAAGTATTTATCCTTATCAGGAAAATATACTTTCAGGTATGTAACCTTATCCTGCGGATCGTTAGGAAATAACGATTGGAGATAATAGTCCTTCCTGTTTTGCATCGTAAAAAACGGCTGCTGATATATTGGCTTGTCGTTTTTGTCCACCACTTCGTACTGGAACGGCAACTCTATACCATTCCCTTTTATCTCGTTTCTGATAAGAACTTCTAGCGATTTCAGGTTTACCCGTTCGGCTATAGGTATGCTACTTGCCGTATTTATGATACGGTTCAGCACCTCGTTCATTATATCGCTCTCGTAAAGATATTTCTTTTTTTGTTCATCCTGCATACCGAATATAGTTTTCGATATAGCATTCGTCCCACCTTTGCTAGGCGACTGGAAAATCTGGCTCTTCGGAGCCTGGGTAGTGGTCGACATATTCAACTCCATATTTATCTCCATATCGGGAGCTGTCATCTTCACCCTTTGCTGATGCGTTACGGTTTCTTCCTGCACCTGATTCTGCAAGGATAGTGATCTGTTATAAGCGGCCGCCTGTTTTTTCTGATTCTCGAGAAAAGCCTCATTCAGATACTTTTGTGTCTGATCGAGTTCCAAACTGCGAGAGACCTGCAGAAGGCTTCTGTTAATGATCTCATTAAACTGATCACTCCTTATCCTTATAGATTCCCGAAGGTAGGTTATTTGCAAATACAATAGGCCAAAGAACGCGAATGCCATTATTCCGGCGAGTATCCATATTGTCGATTTTTTCATTTTAGCCTCTCTATTCTATCAAGACTTGCTTACTTTAATTAAATAAATTTTATACGTCTTGGTTTTACTATTTAACAATTAAGACAAAGATATTGTTTAACATTTGAAAAAATAAACATAAAGGAAATATTTTTTCTATGCAAGCTTATAAATTTTTTTTATTGTATCAAAATAAATTTTAAACTTATTCCAAAATTACTATTTGTTGTCGGATATGACGATGATGAAATTAATGGCCTGTTCAGAATACGATCATAGAATGCCCTCAAAGTCAAAGACCTGCTCATTGCATAATCCGCCGATATTTTTAATGTTACAATAGTCGTGCCACTTGTTGCCTGCGTAAAATTCTCCTGTATCTTGCGAAGTAATGCTTCGACTGTTTTATGTGACAAGTCTGCTTTTATATTCAAATCGTTGTTGAACTGCCCTGTTGATTTCTGGCTCAGTCCTATCAGGCGGTTAAATTCGTTGATACGATATCCGAACCCAACTATAAATTCTTTCTGCAATGACTCTATAATCTGATAAGATGACATATTTAAGGTTAAAGTACGTGCATTATTATAACGTGTATTTATTGTCATATTATTATTCAATGTACCTTCAACTCCGAACAGAGGATTAAACACTTCGGATATGCCGACCGATGATATATTGTATGGTGAAGATGGTACCGGATTCCCGCTGAGTATATCACGTATATATCCTAGTTCGTCGTCTGCCTGTACCCAATTTGAGAAAGAATTATAATTACTCACCTGATAGTAACAGGTATAAGCATGACTCAGCCGTAAATTCTTAAATTTCTCTTTTATAAGTGGGATACTGGTCAGCCCGTCATATGCCACTGTCCAGTTGGGTAATATGGATAACAAAGACGGAAATGCTGTAAGCGCTATATTATCCGCGCTACGCCCCGTATAAGCAGATATAAATGCAGGAATAAGCACATCGGCGGAATTGACATCAACTTCCCCATTAGCAGCCGAATATGGCTTATTTATAAGGCCTGGAGTATTATCGCTGATAAAACCTCCCGCAGGATAAGATGTATTTCTATATTTAGCTTCTAATCTGTCTTTTATATGATACCTGTTTTCAAGGAATTTCTCGAAGGCAGCCGAATAATAACCGTTTTTAGCGTTACTGCTTTTAAGGGCTGAAGACAAGGCCACGGTGGTCATAGAGAAATTGCCGCCGAATGTCCTCATTGTATTCGGTGTATTATCTTCTAAAACAGTATATTGAACTTCTGTCCGCTTATTATCCTCATGTTTGGCATTCAGTTCTATCTTAAAGTCTTTGAACGGTTCTATCTGTGCTCTGAATTCGAATGTTTCAGCAGTATTAAAAACCGACGGCGACACATTCAGGGTATTCCCTACCAGCCAGTCCCTTTCTATCGACCTTTGTATAAAATCATCACCGCCCTCCAGTCCGAAAGCAAAGCCAAGCCCCGGAACCATTCCATAATCGGAACCTTTCTGACCAAACGCGTCGCCTATACCCGGTTTGAAACCTGAAATATACGTTTCGTTATGCCTTGAATAATTAAAACCTACCGTACGCAACGACATTAGTCCACGAGCCGAGTATTCAATTATATCCTGTAATACCTTCGATGTTCCGGTCTCCCGATACCTGCCTTCAATGCTTAACCGGATATTGGCCGAGTCTTTATTATTAATTAAGATTGTATTATCATCTACTTTTTTAAATTTGACAGTATATGCCTTTCCGTCTTTTCTCGCTGTCACCTGTATATTCTTAGTCTCGAGGCCATGTGTTACTGTAGTTGTGGTATCTCTGTGCAATATTACATCTTGAGTAAACCTGCGCTTTTCAGGTTCCCGTTTTTCGCGCTCACGCTGGCCGGGTGACTGCGACCTTCTCTTTGCATCGAAACGGTCGTTTACTCTCTTCAAGAATGATGACTTATTATATAACGAAGTCATATTAAACCGGTTTGTCAGTTCCAGCGTCATTGTATTGCTTATGGTATTGCCAATTTCCACACTATCGATATTAGCTCCGCGATCCCACTGATAACCGCTTGTGTAGCCGGCATTAGACGTAACCCAATCCATCGCCGGAATATTCTTGAAAGGAAGCTGGTATGTAATTTTTACTGCTTGCCGGTACGAAAGCGGATCTCCAAGGCTTCTCAGACTACGCATAACCGCATCTTTCCACGTATCATAGTGGTCCCTGTTCAGTTTTTTATTCACCTGCAGATACGGTTCTTCTATTTCTGCCCTGGTTCCCGACTGAAAAGAAAACTTCAGGTTACGGGTAAAGTCCCAATCGATATTAAAGTCCCTGTCCCATAAGAATGACTGGCTCCATGATAAAAACTGGCTCGCGGTACCTCCTCCCAGCCTGTAACTTTCTATATCGCGTAACGCAGTTTCGGTATAATACCGTACGATATTTGAATTGAAGGCAATATTGGACGGCAAATAATTAAAGCCTAAAGACCGGGCAAATTTCGCAGCCCCTGACTTACTCTTGGCATTTTTGAATGGTTCCCAGGTCTTTACCATCGGGCTGTATGAGTAGTTGAATGTGGCTCTGTAATTTTTACTCACATCGTACACCGTGGTTGGATTCTTCGTCTCACTCTGGCTATATGAATAGCCGAAACTAAAGTTTGCCGGGTCGTATGGCATCGGGGTCTTGCTCTGAATATTTACTTTAACATTATTCACACTAATACTCTTCGTAGTAGTTTTTTCCTCAGCCAGACTCCTTATTGAATCTTTTTCAGCCTTGGTTTCCACTATGCTCAAAGCTTCCTTTAATGTAACGTCCTGATCGAACGGATCATATTTAGGGGTAGTCGTCTGATTCGAATATGAATAATATAAAGGCAGGCTTACTTTAGCTTTTTCCGGGAAGAATTTACCCAATTCTATATTGGCAGCAATACTATATGTATGGTAATCATCGGAACGTCTCTCCATCAGCTTTTGGTCCAAAGCTCCGAATCCTACTGTTTCCTTCCGGCCCGAGACATTGATCGTACCCAGGTCGGATAGCGCCACATTCAGATTTCCCTGTGCTGCCCATCCGCCTTCTTCGTCAAAATCGGTTAGGCGAAGTTCGTTTATCCATACTTCTCCCGACTTGATCACCGTACTGTTATTTCTTACCCCAACCATTATCACATTAATTTCGGACAATGAAGGATTACCGATCACACTTACCCTGTTGTTTTGTTTATCAGGGTCATACTCGTAGTAGAGTGTCGTGTATGAAACGGCAGAACCCGCTTTTCGTTTTTCCCTGTTACGGTGCAATTTTACATCTTTCAACAATTCTAACGGAAAATCGAACATATTCTCGTTAGGCCATACCACATTCCTGTCGGTTGAGCCTTCGGGAGTTATTACTAAAGGTATCTCGTACTCATAGTAGTTATTCTTATAATCGGAACCCAGGCGGATAAATACAGTGAGGTCGCCTCTTACCAATTTCTCCCCGTCGATAAGTTCTTCGGCATGGGTGAACATTTGCAGGCGTTTATACCGCCTGAGATCATAATATGTATTTTTATAAATCGCCCGCGCGTCCCCTGCACTCAGGTCGTGTATCCGCATAGACAAGGATTGCTCATTCTCCTTTGTCATCTGTGCCTGATCGGGATCGGTGACGCGGCTAAGTCCCGGAGGAAGTACGTAATTTACAGGTTTACGGTCCGAATTTTCTTCTATATTTACTGTTGCAACATCAAGAGTCCCATTCCCTGACGGCTCATTATTTTTATTTAGTGTTTGTTCGTATGTACGCCAGTCGCCACGGACTAATTGCAATGTACCGAATCGCAGGAATGTTGCCTGATCGAAACCGGTCAGGAACATACGCATAAAGCGGATGCTCTTAAAGTCCGAAATATTCCCGATTTTTTCACCCTGACGTACCGGTACTTTAAACTGGTACCATGTTATTTCCCCATTTGTTCCATTACGAAGCGGCACTGTCATTTTACGGCTGTCAGCTATATAATTCTCGCCGACATTCATTTTTTTCGGGTCAAGCTCTATCCTGTACTGGAAATAGGCTTCTGTCTCATTCAACGTATTATCCTGATCTATATCCTCTACATCGGGGACAGGCCGGGCTGCGGTAGAATAACTCTCTGATGTCTGCCTGGTATCAGGGGAGTTTCCTTCGGTGTTATTATAATATTTATAACGGTCGAGGATACTTACCTCATCGCGGTCATAATCTGTCCCACGGTAGAAATGGTAAGTATCCCCGGCAGGGTCGTTCAGTGGTGAAAATGGATCAGCGTTTAATTTTTCTCTTGCCGCCGCCGATAGTTTGGCGTCATAATCCTGCAAATATCTACTATATGTACCAAATGTACGTTCTTCTTCTGTGCTCAACCCATTCAGTCCCACATCCTGCTTTCTGCGGGCATCGCTTCCGGCATTATCGTCAAAAGCATAGACAGTCGACTGGCGTTTGGGCACTTTACCCCATACGGTAGTTTCTGTAGCTTCGGGATCATCATTGACAGGAAGCCCGTTTTCAAAGAATTTTTTACCGTCTTTGAGTACGTCTTCCGATATTTCCCCCAGATTTATATATAATTCTCCCCCTTTAACCGTTCTGTCATAGACAAATGGGTCCATCAGCCAGAATTCGATATATTCCACATTTGACGCTTCAAAATCGCGAACATCCATCCGGCGGGTAATCCCTCCCCAACGGGTTTCCGGATCCCCAAGCTTCCCATCCGAATCTATATTGGTTGCGTCGAGGTTATAAGGGCCTCTCTCATTGGGGTAAAAAGACAAATTCAGGGCCGGAATAGTAGCAGCTTCATTAGACGGAATATCCTTTTGGGGATAAATCTCATACATATTGATCTCCCGTACGAAATGATTGGATAATTGTTCCTGGTCATTTTTTATATGATTAGGTGTCAGAGACGAACCTTTCCGGGTAAAAAGATTGTCTATCATAAACCACGAGAGCATGGCTCTGTTCATTCCATACCTGATACTGTCACTTAATCTTGCTTCATCAAATAGAATATTATTATCCTTACCCTTAGCGCCCAAAGGAGTCGATGCTAAAGTCCACGCATAAGGGTTTTTTATATCTATTCTAGATTGTGATGATTCGAAATCATCCAGATAAGAATATCCTCCCGCTTCTTTGCTCTGATAATGTCCGGGTATCATCTGGGCAAACTCGGCATTGAACGATATCTGCGATGGCTGGGTCGCTTCTACAAATGGCAACTTATCTACAAGATTTGTCAGCCACATCGATTCTGTTTTGTAGGATGTGTTCAGCCCCCACAAAGTATTTTTCACAGACTCGTCTCCAATCTGTGTTTTCATCGTCAGAGGCTTCTCATAGTAGTGCATAATAGTACCACCAATATTGAAATTTTTTGAGATATCGTAACTCAGATTAAGTCCCAGCAAAGTTTTTCGTTGCATATTAAAAGTTCTCCCCTCGGAAGAAACTTGTATCGGTGTATTGGAATCCAGCAAATTCTGATTGATAATAGTAACCCTTCCCGCGATATAATCGACTATATAGTCTACACCTTCGACCAAGGTAGCTCCTGCAGCGGTTAATTTCACGGAACCCTGAGGTATATTGGTGGCGTTAAGGTCTATCTCTGCATTACTGGAACCCGACCCGCGGTATGATCCTGATATTTTAAATTTATTCTTCTCTGCGATCTGCTGGGCAACAGTCAACGTGGAATCGTATAACTCCTGATAAACATATTTATCCGCAATGGCATTATTTCCTATCATCTGCCTCAAATGAGAGCCAAAAGGTTCGACCACAGGAAAGAAAACACGTCCGTTCTGCGACTTAACGGTATATCCTTCCACAAAATCGAAGATACCGTCACCTTTAGTGCCTTCTTTACTCGTTACTTCATTGTTGCGGGAATCGAGCCTGTCTAGATTCATTACTCTCAACAGCAGTTCATTCTTGATATTACCTTCCGGAATGTAATTTATATACGTACCAATAGTGTCTGACTGATAAGATATATTCAGCCTGAAATGGTCTTGTTGGACAGCATTATCACTTACCTTATATACGTTCTTCATCATCATATCCCAGGTGTAGGAGCGAGGAGAAAGAGAAACCGGCTTTATCAGCTTTATAAACAAAGCTCCGGATTTTGGATTGCCGGAATCATATTTATCCACAATATCAGTAGCCAGTTCACCCACCTTGTAATCTTTGCCGTTGGCTCTGTATGTATAAGCTACAGCAAGCACTTCATCGGCTTGCAGGGCCGAAGTCAGCGATATGTAACCCAATTGAGGATTAAAAGTATATTCAGCCTGGGTCAGCAACCGGGCGCTCTCTATTTTTTCATAATCGAGGCCGCTTTCTATATATCCGCTAAAAAGTCCCGTAATCTGGGATATATCTCTGGCTCCGGATTTTTCCGATTTAATGGTAGCATACAGATTATTTGCATCATTATCTGGATTGTCCGGCTTACCTACGGCGGCAGACCATTTACCATTCTTGATTTTTGTATGTTCACCGATATCGGCAAACGCTACTATATTACGGGATTGCGTATAATCCCCCCTCTTGTTCGTCACCCATACTTCAATATTTGTAATATTGACAGGCGACTGAATAAAAGGCAGTTTAGACATAGCCTTATCATAGTTGTCCCTAAAATAGTTGGATATGAAGAAATGCCTGTTGGCATCATATTGATCGGCTTTGAATTCGTACTCATTGGTTTGGATACCACCTTTCGAACTCGTAGTCTGAGATTCCGACTCTTGTTGCGATACTACCGTATTAATACGTAATTTACCAAACTGGAGTTCTGTATTGATACCGAAAAGAGATGTTCCTCCGTTAATGAGGGAGTTGGTGGTTGCCATGCTTACGTTTCCGGCTTCGATACGTTTTATTATCTCATCTTCCTTTCCCTCATATGCCAATTTTAGTTTTTTAGAATCAAAATCGAATAATGCCTTTGTGTCATAATTCATATCGAAATTGATCTTATCGCCTACAGATGCTGTTACGTTCATCTGTATATCCTCATTAAACTCAAAAGCTGTTTTACTTCTGTTGCGTTCCGATAAGGTCGGATTGTCTGTGCCTGTATGCTTGACTCCCATTGTGGCCTCTACATATCCTTGTGTCCTAACCTTTACTCCTCCAGGGCCAAAGAGCTTCTCGGCGGGACCGATATCCAGTTTTATATCCTTCAATGAAAATTCATCTTTTTCATCCTTATTGTTGTAGGTCTCTGCATTCTTTCCCTTAAAATAACTGGACATAGAGCGTTTCAGCGTATAGTCCATGTATTCTTTAGGAGTAAGTGAAAAAGGTGTTGAGATCTCCTGTTCTCCTACTTTTGTACGAAAGATGTATAGCTTTGTATTGGGATCATATTCTACCGAAGTCTCAATATTAGACGGAGTTTTCAGATCGGCCGGCGGATTATCTTTCAAATCGTCATATGTAGTTATCTGGATTTTCTTGACAGGATAACGGGGTACTGTATCCTGCGATTGCAATTCATCCGCATAGGCAAAAAAGGATACGGTCTTACCGGTAATACCGGAAAACAAACTTACAGAACTTATGAGGAGCGTAACTACATATGAATATTTGATATATTTTTTCAACTCTAAAAATAAATAACCGATAATAAGGTACCAAACCTATTTATTGCCTTGTCAAGTTAAAATACACTACAGGCTCAGAGCATCTTCAACGCTGTCTTTATAATCTGCTCAACTGTGCTATCAGCCTTATCCTTTAATATCTTAGCTACTACTTTCTGGGATGCCTGCTGGGTAAATCCCAGCATAACCAATGCAGCCACAGCTTCTTCTCCCGACGGATGCCCCGACGTAAACATATCGACCTGTTCTATTCCGCTCACTTTTATTTTATCTTTCAGATCTACAATTACACGTTGGGCCGTCTTTAATCCAATACCTTTCACTGTCTTCAACATATCTGAATTGCCTGAAGCAATAACATTTGCAAGTTCCTGTGTACTCATCGAAGATAATATCATACGCCCGGTACTGGCTCCGATACCGGATACACTGATTAACAGCATAAACAACTCACGTTCCTGTTTATCAAAGAATCCAAATAACTGGTGAGCATCTTCTCTTATAGCTTCGTAAATGAAAAGTTGTGCACTTTTCCTGCCGGTCAGGTTCGAATATGTATTCAACGATATACTTATAAAATATCCTACGCCATAGGTTTCAAGGGTGACTGAGGCCGGGGTTAATTCCGTGATTTCACCTTTTATATAGTCAATCATAACTCTTTCCATTTAAAATCCAAATAAACTTGGACAATTATTTTACTTAACTTTTATTTTTTACTTTTATATCAGGATGTTAAGAGGAAACAAGCTCTGCTGGGGAGCAACTTGTCAGCAATAAACATCCTGACGGTACGCAGTAATGCTACTTAGGGAGGCGTATCATCGCCTCTCTTTTCTATTACTGATACTGTCCATATGGCTAAAAAAACCTAATAATAAATCCTATTGTAAACAGCCTTTCCATAGCAGACTACCCACTAGTGAGAGCTGCAAGTTCCTCTATCAGTTTACTGTAGGTGAGAGTCACATTCTAATTTGAGCAGACTTCAAAGCTGCAAGAGTTATGTAGTGTTATCTCTCATGAAAAAGCTGTTTATCTATAAGATTATGCTTTATTTGACAATACATGGCACATATAACCGTCTGCGTTTAAGTACGAAAAATATTCTATTCACTAACTTGCGGGCTATTTTGACAATCGCTTTTTGAGGATTCATTCTCTTTCTATATCCTTCATAAGCCAATGTCATAGCAGGGTCTTTCCTTACGGCAATCCAGGCAGCTTCAATAATATAACATCGCAAGATGGCATGTTTACGAACCGTTATATCTCCAATCCCTTCTTTGTCTCCACTAGAATGACACATGGGGATCAATCCCACATAAGAGGCAAGTTGATCTGCACTGCCAAAGCGACTGATATCATCTATTTCAAGCAGGAATGTAATACCTGTAGTTATGCCTATGCCAGGTACAGATGTCAGCAAACTTATTGATTCTGTAAATGCTTCACTGCGAGATATGCTGCGTATAATCCTTGTCTGCTGCAATAACATTGCCCGAAGACGAATAAACTGATCAATATGCAAATTCAATGCTTGTCTGCCGTATTGGGTAGATAGCTCTACCTCTGCCAGCCATTTGAGAAAATGCTTGGACCAGTTACCCACAGAATGACGCATGAACTGATCCGGAATCTCTATGCCGTGAAAACGCAACAGGGACTTTATACGGTTCTTCTGGCGTGTACTGTCTTTTACAATTGTGTTTCTTAACCTTATCAAAGATCGCATTTCCAGCATCACATCATCAGGAACATAAATACCTTTTAAGCTTCCTGACCGTAATTCTCTGGCTAGTTTACTGCTATCAACAGAATCTGTCTTTCGCAATTTCTCTTTACTCATAGTCGGTACATCTGCCGGATTAACGACTATATTCGTGATTCCAAACTTCACTAATTGGCGATGTATCCAAAATCCACTAAATCCCGCTTCGTAAACCGAGTGATAACTCGCTCCCGGATAATTTGCTGATAAAAACCTGAACAATGCTCCTGCATCGGGTGACTGACTGAACTTTTTCAGGACTGAATTTTCTGATAACACCGTTACCGACCAACTCTTCAAATGGACATCAATTCCTACATAAATATTTTGTCCTTTGAAATCCAATCCTTTTCTTTGTGTTGTTCTCATAAGCTATATTGTTTAAGTTAAACTTCTTTTCAAAATAAAGTTAACTAAAATGGTATAGCTTATTTCTTCGCTACCTATCCGTCGCTTCCGATTTTAAACATAGGAACTATTATATTACACTGGTTAATTAATAACGAAAAAACATTAAAAAAAGTATATCCCGGCAAAGAACTTTTTCAGACTCTTCAATCTCCGCAAATATCTTATTTAATGGGCAAAGATAAAGTTTTTAGATTAGTTTTTATACCTTTGCCTGAGTCTATTAATCCCAAAAGAGAGCTATGCAATTAAAGAAAGTTAATAATCAGGCCAACAATCTGTTTACAGAACGCACTTCAATCAGAAAATATGACCCGTCTATAAAAATCAGTAAAGAGGAAATGTCCGATATCCTCCAAGATGCAATGACTGCGCCCTCGTCATTCAACCTCCAACCCTGGCGTTTTTTCATTTTCGACAGCGAAGAAGGTAAAGAACTGATAAAGCCATATATGATGTTTAACCAGCTGCAATGGGAAACTTCGTCTGCCATAATAGCCATCTATGGTGATATGGACAATTATTCCTCTGCCGATAAAATACTGTCGGCCAATGTGGAATATGACTTGATGGCACAGGAACACAAAGATAAAATGCTGGAAATCATAAACGGCTATGGCACCGGTTATACTGAGGAAAGACTAAGAAATTCCATCTTACTTGACTGCGGCTTTGTGGCAATGCAGCTGATGCTTGCCGCCAAAAATTACGGCTATGACACCAATCCCATAGGCGGATTTTTGCGTAAAGAACTGACCGAAACCCTAAATCTTGACCCTAAGCGATATATTCCTGTATTACTCTTATCTATAGGGAAAGCCGCAGAGGATAGTAAAGATACAGTTCGTTTCTCTGTAAATGAAGTTGCTCAATGGAAATAATTTGTGCAGTGAACAAACTATAAAGTAAAACAGTTTACAACACGGTTAAGGTCACAGACCTGTTTAGTAACTGCTTAAATTTTACAGAAAATATATTATTAAATTCTATCTATTACTTATTAACTTTAAAAACCCTGATTTATATGAAAAAACTCATATTATCTATTTTATTATTAATAACAGCGATGACAACAATTCAAGCTCAAAACCCGTTCTTTTCGGCGTACAAAACGCCTTACGATACTCCCCCGTTCGACAAAATAAAAAACGAACATTACGAACCTGCCATAGAGAAAGGTATTAAAGACCATACTATGGAAATAAACAAGATAGTAATGATCAGGGCTGTCCCTACTTTTGAGAATACAATAGTACCGCTGGATGAATCGGGTAAACTTCTATCCCGTGTGACATCAGTGTTCTTCAACCTGCTAAGTGCGGAAAGTAATGACGAAATGCTACAAATAGCGCAACGGGTGCAACCGAAGCTTTCGGCACACTCAAATGAAATAAACCTTAACGAAGGGTTGTTTCAGAAAGTGAAAGCTGTATATGACAAACGGTTCGAATCCAACCTTAATCCTGAGCAGATCCGTCTGGTGGAAAAAACATATCAGGGATTCGAAAACAGAGGAGCCACACTCACAGGCAAAGACAGGGATACCTATAAGGAATTATCTTCCAAATTGAGCCAATTAACTCTGACTTTCGGACAAAATGCGTTGAAAGAGAACAACAAATTCGAAATGCTGCTGACCGATAAAGCAGATCTTGCCGGACTTCCTAAAATGGCTTTGGATGCTGCTGAAGCTAAAGCCAAGTCAAAGGACAAGGAAGGATGGCTATTCGACTTGTCGGCTCCCAGCTATATTGCATTTATGAAATACTCTTCACGCCGCGATCTGCGGGAAAAGCTATATAAGGCATATACGACCCAATGTGCCGCAGGCGGCGAATTCGACAATCAGGAAAATGTAAAAGGAATAGCCAAAATCCGTATGGAAATCGCCAATCTGCTGGGTTATTCCGATTATGCAACTTATGTATTGCGTAACAAAATGGCTAAGGATAAGAAACACGTATATGAACTACTTGACAATCTGTTCGATGCCTATACTAAAGCAGCCCGCGAAGATGTGAAAATGGTCGAAGGCTTCGCTGTCGGTATGGAAAATAAAGATATAGATCTTCAGCCTTGGGACTGGTCGTACTATTCCGAAAAACTGAAAGATGCCAAATATAGTGTCAGTGACGAACTGGTACGCCCATACTTCGAACTGGAAAATGTAAAGAAAGGCGTATTCGGCCTGGCTACCGATTTGTATGGCATCACATTCAGAAAGAATACGAAAATACCGGTTTATCATCCTGAAGTAGAAGCTTTTGATGTATTAGACGAAAAAGGAAGCTTTCTTTCTGTGCTTTATACGGATTTCCATCCGCGCGAAGGAAAGAGACAAGGCGCGTGGATGACAGAATTTAAAGGACAATACATAGAGAAAGGTAAGGATTCCCGCCCGCAGGTGCTTATTGTAATGAACTTTACCCGTCCGGCGGGTACAGATCCCGCCCTGCTTACATTTGATGAAGTAGAAACATTCCTGCATGAATTCGGGCACGCGTTGCATGGCATGCTTACAAAATGCACTTACGAATCTTTATCCGGCACGAATGTCTTACACGATTTTGTGGAACTTCCATCTCAGATAATGGAAAACTGGCTGACAGAAAAAGAATATCTGGATAAGTTTGCCGTACATTACAAAACGGGAGAGAAAATTCCCGCCGGACTGGTAAAGAAACTGGTGGATGCTGCTAACTATAATGCAGGTTACCTGTGCTATCGCCAATTATCGTTCGGATATCTGGATATGGCCTGGCATACGCTTACTCAGCCCTATACAGGCGATGTGATCGACTTTGAACGTAAAGCAATGGCTAAAACCGCTCTCCTGCCACTGGTAGATGGGAGTGCAATGTCTCCTTCATTCGGTCATATATTCTCGGGTGGATACGCAGCCGGATACTATGGCTATAAATGGGCTGAGGTACTCGATGCCGATGCTTTCGCCTTATTCAGGGAAACCGGTATTTTCAACAAGGAAACAGCAGAATCGTTCCGTAAAAATATCCTTGAAAGAGGAAATACAGAAGAACCGATGAGCCTGTATGTCAAATTCAGAGGACAAGAACCGTCTGTGGATGCATTGTTGATTCGCAATGGCGTGAAAAAATAACAGAATTTATATACAGGGATAATCCTCTTTAAGAGTAACAGGCTGTATATCAATATTTACGTGAGCTGGATATAAGAAAAATATATAATCAATTCTTTATCAGTATAACACAATCGAATATTTGTGTCCTTAATACTTTTTCTTTGTGTTCTTTGTGGCAAAAAAGGTTTGATCACAAAGAACACAAATTTTTATACGAGGTTACTTCCTGCCCAGGCCGCAAAAGGAAACAAAAACGCTTTTGCGCCCCGCTTCAACTTACGGTTTTGGGTCGCCGAAGGAGGTGTAGCCTTGATTTTTTGTAACTTTTGCATCAAGGCAACGTTTAATAAAACAAGCCCGCAGGAGCGTCAGAAGAATAGATCGTTAAAACTCAACTACTGATTCGCATTATTAATACATTCATATAGACACATATATATTGTAGAAGATTTTTTAGCATAAGGCGGTACCTGTAACAATATAACGAAACTTATTGCCGGCTGGTTGCTCCCAAAATCACCAAAGTATGCTTACCCGAGCCTATATTTACTTTTACAAAACCATTCACTGATTCGCCTTTCTGCTTCAGCCCATCCACCTCCAGCCTATATCCTTTTGTTATATACGGAAGCCATACCTCTGCCTCCATATTAGCGGGAATCCGGACATCCATCAAGAAACGTTCTTGCAAATTATTTACAAACGATACTATCACATCTCCTCTTATGGAAGGAACTTTTATTGATGCTTCACGCAGATGTGCCGGCTGCGGTTTGATGCGTATCTTTTTAAATCCGGGTTCAATAGGTTCAATACCCATCAATTTTCTTGGTATCAGGTTGGCTGGAGCCGCCCCCCATGCATGATTCCAGTCTAAATTGGGTTTATATTTGTCGTCCCATGCTTCCAATGTAATTGTAGAACCAGCTCTTATCATATTGTACCAGCTACGCTCTTTAGTCGAAGTAAGTAGTTGTAGAGCATGCTCTGCAGCATGCGCATTGTACATAGCATCTAACAAAAATTGCGAACCGTAGACACTGCACGCCATTTTCCTGGATTTAATAAAATCTGCAACTTGCGTCACATTTTTGTCTGGAACCATATTAAAAGCCATCGGAAACATATTCGCATGCAAAGAACTATGATCTGTGTCTATACCATCCTTGTAATAACCCTTCTTGGGGTCGAACAGCAATTGGTTAAATTGCTTCTTTATCTGTTGTGCTTCTGCTGCACAATACTCTAGATCTGCCTTATGTCCTAATACTCCGGCTATCATACCCATCACTCTCACAGCTTCGTAATGAAACGCGTTCACTACTGTATTATAATCAGTTAACACATACCCATCAGCTTCACCAGGATTTTCTTTCTCATCGCCGATAATTCCCGACTGAGGCCAGTCTACGATATCCCTTATAGATTTTCCTTTGAAATGTATACTCTTATTAAATTCCTCAGTTAGTTTTCCGGTTTTCGTGGATATTAATCCATTGTCCTCTTTCAACGCCATCAATGTTTTAGCTTTCAGGTCATTGTAATAACGTTCGAGAGAGGCTTTGTTCCCGGTATACATATAGTCATACCAAGACATTAAAACCGATTGAAGACTCCATTCGGTAGGCCATGTCGGAGTATATAGAAGATATTCGTGCGTATGGCGCGCCATAGTATATTCCCTGTCTACAGCATAATGTCCAAGCTGATTTATAAGCGCATCTGCTTCGTATGCTATACGTTCCCTATCGCCATCAATATAAGTACCCATAAAAGAGGTTGCTTTTATCGAATACCTGCATAGTTCCCATACCTGATTCAGAACAGAATCTGAAGAATGAAAATAAGCCGCCATGTCATTAAAAGGATAATGAACACTTTGACGCATCACACTCTTGCCGGTTAATGGATAAGAGTAGTTATCTATTTCGCAATAGCGGAACGGATAAACCTCTCCTATATAATCGGGCATGTAGACCGGGTCTGTATTACTTTCGTTCTTTTTCTTACTTGTGTTTCTCTCGTCAGGCCTGAATTTGATTGTGTAAGAATGAATTCCTGCCATCAGTGGCAACTTATACTCGGTGTATCGGATATATCCTCCGGGGTTTCTATCAATTAACCCATCTTTGCTCCGCTCCCCCAATCGTATAGTGATTGTATCTTCACCATTTTCGGAAGCCAACGTTAATTTTAATCTTCCAAATGCCGCTTTTCCAAAATCAATAAAAGTATTTTGGTTTCCGGTCTTATTTATATCGACAGGATATTCGTCGGTGATTTGAAGTGGATATTGTGTTGTTTTACCATCCAGTTCCGAAGCGGTCATAAAGGGCTTTATGACCGAAAACGGACTTTCATTTCCATGATTATCCCAAGTTTTCACTCTCCAAAAATAAACTTTTGACGGTTGAAGAGGAGCACCTTTATACTCAACTGCAACAGAGTTTTCGCTTGCTACTGTTCCACTAGTCCATACATCCGCCCTACCCGCTTCCAATATTTCCTTAGACGAAGCCACCTCCAGGCGGTATGCGACTTGTAAAGCGTTAGGCATTTTACTATTTACCACCCACCCAAAACAAGGCTGTGCGCTGCGCACTGCTGCTATTTGATAATGCTCTATAGCCGAATCTATATCAGACAAAGACATGGTAGTGAGATAGCCATCTAAAAATACTCTGTCGGTATGTTCTAATAAATCTGTTGTCAGATTGGTAGGAGCCTGAGGTTTCACAAGCAGCACAGACAAAAAGAATATGAAGGAAATAGACAATAAGCGCATATATAAAAATAAATTAAATTTTGATTTTAAATCACCGGTCAATATTTTTTACAAAAATCGGCATGTTATAGTATCAACGATCGTGATTACCTGTCACCTCCTTTTTATCTGTTCCTGCAAGAACAGCCAAAGGATTGGTGCCAGTTTTAGTATTAGATAAATCTATGGCGGTACTGTTTATTATCTTGAATATCGGCTGATTTCCTGCCGGAGGCGCCGCCATAAGATTGTCTATGCTTATCTTATGCACATCGTCTAAAATAACCGATGGGCGGAAATCTTCTTTTCTGACTGATAAGTCGATATTTTTTAACGTCACATTTTTTATATGGCGCAAGAATAATCCGCTTGATGGATATACAAAACCATACATACGATTTTCGGGGTATGAGCCTGCGTATTCCGGCAAAGGAGCATCAGCCTCGGCTTTTGTCCCATCGCCCATAGTACTTATTTTTATATTTTCCAATGTCACATTTTCTACATAGTAACCCTGGACCGCGCTTATCGAGCTGGTCATTTTGCTGTGGCTAATAGCCGTAATGTTGCGGAGAGTGAGGTTAGAAACCCGGCCTACCTTCAAAGACGGTTCTAATCCGTTTTTCTCCGAATTATAGAAGTCTTGATTACCTGCCTGCCCCGCATTGCGACGCCCCATTATCACAAAAATAGGAGTTTGTACATCTTGCATAGTGATATCCGAGACTGTCACATTATCTACCATGCCACCATCTACCGACTCTAAAGCAATACCCGAAATTACAGTAGTAGGCAATTCTATAAATTTCAGATTCTCTTGCCATTTGCGCATATTGTCTTCCGATGCTTTTTTGATGAAGCAATTAGAGATATTGATATTTCTGAATCCACCATCCGATTTTGTACCGAATTTCACTGCATTGCAATTGGTAGCAATAGTACAGTTACGTACTGTTACATTTTCTACAATACGGTTCGGGTCATGGCTTTTCAGGCAGATACCATCATCATCAGCATCTATATTGCAATCCTCTACCAATACATTATTGGCATCAATATCCATAGCGTCTTGATTAAAATTGGTGTGATTGTAAATATTCAACCCTTTCAGATGCAAGGTATCACAACCCAAATAATTTTGTAACCAATAAGCCGAATTACGCAAATGGAGGCCATGCACTTTTATGTTTTTGCTATCAATAAACAGAAGCATACAGGGGCGTTTACGGCTTTCCGGACTTGAGTCGTTACCCAGTTGGAATGCAGGGTTGTCTCCATTTCCATCAATTGTTCCCTTTCCTGTAACGGACACATTGCGCACTCCTTCGGCAAAAATAAGAGCCTTGCAACCAAACTCTTTTCCCGGTGGATGCGTAAATGAGTTTATGTATTTCACTTTATTGTCGGGATAGTCACTGAAAGAAGCACTGCCCTTTAGTATGGCTCTCTCTTCGAGATGCAAGTTCACATTGTCTTTCATATACAATGTTCCTGATATATACACTCCTTCGGGAATAATTACAGTGCCTCCGCCTTTGCTATGGCACTCGTCAACAGCTTTCTGAATGGCCTGCGTGTTTATGGTAGCCCCATCGCCTACAGCCCCGTAATTTTTCACATTGAAGCCGGTCTTGTTGGCGCACGATTGCCATAGAACAACCATAGATAAAATAAGGATCGAACAGATTTTCTTCATGCTTTACTGTATATTATTTTATAAGATTAAATTTCCGGTCCACAATGCTACCGGCATATTCTCCCTGAGGAAGCTCTATTTTAATTGCGGTCTGTTTTTCCAGAACCGTAGCTCCCGGCCCATTTAGTTTTTTACTCACGTTTAAAGTAATTTCTCTGGCTTCGTATAAGGGGTCGGATACCGAGATCTGGTATTCTTCGTCTTTTCCTTCCAAAAGCACCATAGCCGGTTTATCGGCAGTAATCCGGAAGCCTTTTGCCAACGTCGCTGTTCCCGGCGAATAAAAAACAATCATACAGGAGCCCGCTTCCTTATTCCTTACTACTTGCAACCGACTGGTATTTTCCAGTACCTCGAAGCCATGCTGTTTAGCCTTTTGCTCAAAATTGGATATCGAAACATCGGGCATCACGATATAGGCGTAACTGCTATTTTGTGGTTTGTTGCCATGATCTACCCACAGGCTAAACACCTTTTCGGTCAATTCTTCCTCATCGCCTAAATCTCTTATCATTTGCCACGAACCTTTTTGGTCGGTACTTTGTATGACACAGTTTGACGCTTGCGGAAAGATATACCCGACATTATCGTGATGCACCCAGTCTATATGAGATGAGGTCTTTCCAGTATTATCTAATTTTTGGACTTTCCCATTTTCTGAATAAAATACATCGCCATTAGCAAAACATTGATTCAGGGTAGTCTCTACCTTGTCTGGTGCAACAGACGAAATGCCCGCACCTAAACATAACATGGCGTCGCCTGCAAAAAAGTATGCTTTTTTTGCCTGCACTCCTCTATAGTGGTGCTCATATGCCAGTACTCCATTTTTGCCGTTGCTAACTCCTCCCGCAAACTTATTAGTGCCGAAATGATATCCTTCCAACCGTGTAGAGTCCTGATTGGCCAGTACCGTAGTGCCTGGGATGCGCGCCCAGTTCCAAACAGGAAAGATATCGAAATATTCTTTCCCGGATGTCAGTATATTGGTGGTACCCAAAGGCAAATTGTAGCCTTTCAGGTTTTCACCGTTCAGCATTTCGGTCCCATTAGTTCGGGTCGAGATCACTTTGGCCGACAAGTAATAATTGCCACCATGATATGTCATAATAGCCGAATTCCAAAAAAATTTGTTGCCCACCTGCGGAAAAGGAGCGCCATCTAAATGTCTACGCCAAGCATCGTATGCCGGAGCATTTGCGGAATCTATCACAGCCATCAGTTCCAATACGCCAGGCGATATGTTGGTCATATGCCCCACACGGCTGATATTACGTCCTTCGGTACCAAAATCATAAGTTCTCCTGTAACCGAATATTTGCTGTCCACCCAACATGGTTTGCCTGAATATCTCCATTTTTTCGGGAGTGAACAGTTGGGCAAAAGATGTCTGACGTGACAAATGGATAAATTGAGCAAGATCGCTCATAAAAGACATTCCATACCCGCCCGAATATAGCTGTGGCCGATGTTGATGTATGCTGTTATCTATTTTCATTCCCTCCACCATTTTACTGTCGGCGATGATGATGGTAGAAGCGATGGAGTTGAAGCTGATGGAAATCAATTGATAATTATCTTCGATACAACCCTTGTGCATGGTGATAGACGATATCCAAGTCCGGTTTTTCCCTTTATGTGCTGCATTAGATGTTCTATCTTCCAGATAAGATGAATAATGATGTAATTTTTCCTTTTCGATTTTTCCTTTTAATAAGATGAGTACCGCCATATAATTTTGCGGCCCGCCTATTTCGTTCCACCACCAATTGGTAGAACGTGGGTGTTTTTTGAAATAATAATCGATTCCCAAAAGGATCTTATCCAACAAAAACTTAGAATTGGAAAACTCAGAACCTGTTTTTCGGTATGCTAGCGCCATTTGCACGAGACGTTCGAGGTGAGGGCCGGAAGGAAACTCCCGGACCACGGCGTCATAGTCTACATCACTCCAGCTGCCATCGGCTTTTATGCTGCTCATGTACTGGTTCACCTGTTGTGGACTGTAACTGCCTTGCAGATGTTGATCGACAAGACGTCCGGTAATCAGGTCTATATCCTGCTGTTGAGCCGCTACAAAAACGGTAAATAACAAAAAAAGACCCAGAGATATAATTTTATTTTGCATCAAAAAAGATTTTTAAATAATATAAAGTATTTAACGATATGTTTTTATAGAATAACTATCTCATAATGTTATACATACTAAAAATATTCACCGGAGCAAAGCGTATGTAAAGCTATAAAAGAGGTCTGCAACCTTATTTATTCAGGTCTCTATAACGCTTCAATGCTTCTACATAATAATAATCGGCGTAAGTAAGCGGGACATCCAATTCGGTCATTGCCGGAATATTACCTACCGAGTGCATAAGAATAAATCCTCCATTGGTGTTTGGGCGAGCCGTATACTTAGGCGACGATAACGCTATAAGTATTTTTTTTGCATAGTTCTCATATTTTTGGGAAAGTGCCGGGGATACATATTGCGCCAGTTCCAGCAATCCCGAGCAATTAATAGCCGCCGCCGATGCATCACACAAAGAATCCGGTATATCAGGAGCGTTAAAGTCCCAGTACGGTATCAGGTCTTGAGGCATACTGGGATGGTTGAATTGGAATTCTGCTATTTTGATTGCCGTATCCAGATATTTTTGGTCTTTGGTAAAACGATACATCATCGTGAAGCCATACAACCCCCATGACTGTCCGCGCGACCATGCTGATGTTTGGGAATAGCCTTGCCCTCCCTGATAGTAAACAATTTTACCTGTTTCGGGATGATAATTGATTCCATGATACAAACTGTTGTCTGTTCTGAAATGGTTTTTCATAGTCGTATTGGCATGCGTAACGGCAATGTTATAATAAGTACTATCGCCAGTTACTTGAGTTGCCCAAAAGAGCAATTCAAGATTCATCATATTATCTATTATGACAATAAAATCTTCGGGTTCGCGGTTGTGTGATTTTATACAACCTACTTTCGGATTGAAACGTGTGATAAGTGATTTAGCGCTGTTTATCAATATTCCCTTGTATTCAGGTTTTGGCGATATGCGGTTGGCATTACCATAGCTGCAATACATCATAAAGCCTATGTCGTGTGTTTCGGTATTGAATTGTTCTTTTTCTAACAGTTTCAGCATACGCAAACCTTCGTCGTATAGCTCCTTCTTGCCCATCTCTTCGTACAGATAAAATAATGTACCGGGATAGAATCCACTGCACCACCAACTAGAATTAGATGTTTGCAAACGCTGCAAATATGGATTATTGGTTCTGGGAAATTGATCTTTACCCGATTCGTTCAGTTTTTTTATCATGTGTCGGTATTGAACAGTAGCATTATTTAATTGTCTGGCGGCATTAAAGGAACTTTTCTCTATGTTCTTGCCCGGCTGGGCATGTATTGGTATTGAAAGTGGTAATATAATAAGGTTTACTATAAAAAAAACAAGCAAATGTTTTAATATTTTCATAATGAAAAAGAGTTTGTTTTACATAAAGGTATGAAGAGTTTTTTACACTCGCCATACCTTCTTATTAATATATTATTGAGGGATAATGAGCCATCCGTAATGCTACGGTATCATTTTCCAATATACAAGAGAGACATTTCTCATGCGGTTCGTAATCTGGGTCTGATAAGACACTTATCTTGCTATAATATCAATAACAAGGCAATAATAGCTGTTAGAAGTAACCTTTATTTTGTTCTTCCTCTATAGGACCTCTAGGATTCAACCGGTCGATATGTTTTTGTGGAATAGGGCGTACTCTGTGATAGTCTTTGATGTTTCTGGCAGCTGTAGCATTCCACTTAGTGACATATTCCACCAACTTTTCGCAACGTACAAGATCTTCCCAACGATAATATTCGCCAAGCAACTCACGTCCCCGCTCATCCAACATAAAATCTACGAAATTGGTCTTTATATCGTTCTCGGTTACTTTGATTAATGGAAAGGTCGAATTTGTATCTCCTTCCTCCCCCCCTTCTTCTATCCAATATTGAGGATATTTTGCCTCATCTGCTTTCCAGGCAGCGCGTTCGCGTAATTTATTAATATAGGTTATGGCTGTGGTATAATCCCCTTTTCGACCTGCGGCTTCGGCAGCTATCAGATATGTCTCGCCCAAACGCATACGCACCCATTCGCGTGAACCCCTCTGTTCTGCTACTGTAGCACGCTTAGGATCAAAATGCTTGATTAGCGAAGGATATCTGTCATTGTTCTTAGTCTCATCTTCCTTGTTCCACTGAAAGTAAGTATATTTATGCGTACTTCCCGGTTTTGGTGCATTCAGGCTGTAATATATTGCTGTATCACCTATTGCCAAACCTTTTTCCGCTTTATTTGCATAATTTACCCAACGAAAACTTTTATAAAAGCGAGAGTCATTTTTGCGGTCAAACAATTCGAACATTACTTTATTGGTCGGACGGTGAAATCCCCAAGGTCTGCCATTAGCTATATCACGGACCATTCCCGGGACACTTTCGTACGACGAACACCAGTATAAATGCCCATAATTCCCCCCCCCATTATAAATAAGATCGTAAGTAAACTGGACTGAAAAAATTACTTCCTTGTTTCCCATATTATCAATATCCCATAAATCCGAAAAGTTGTCTAATAAGGCATATTTTGTATTGCCGATCACTTTTCGGGCATAATATAAGGTACTATCCATATCGGTCGTTTGTTGACCTCTTTGCTCAGCAACCGCACTGCCACGGGTCAAATATACTTTGGCCAACAAGTGGGCTGCTGCATATTTTGTCGCTTTCCCTTTTTTTTCAGTTGCTGTTTCATTCAGATTTTCTTCAGCATAACGCAAATCCGAAATAATCTGATTATAGATATTACTAACCGGTGCACGTTTAAAATCTGTCCTTACCGAGACCGGATCTGCCACTGTTACCAAAGGAATACTTCCAAATTGCTGCACCAAGTCGAAATAATAGTATCCTCTGAAAAACCGCATTTCTGAGGTACATTGTCTCTTTTCGGACTCCGACATGCCTTCTATTTCGGGTAATGCTTGCAGTACTTCGTTAGTGATATTAATTGCTTTGTAATTATTTTCCCACCAATTATGGAGATTTTCCCAAGCTGGATTTAATCCGGAATTGTAAGAATCAGTTGGTTTTGATATGCCTCCTACCGCTCCAACGATCAGGTCAGTACCCAGTTCGGTAAACAGGTTTGTAAATTCGCCCCCTACTCCGTAACGCATATAGCTATATGTAGCATCAACTGCAGAAAGTACTCCTTGTTTAGTTTTATAAAACTCATTGCCTATGCGAGGCACTTCTTTTTCTGCCAAAAAATCATCACACCCAACACTTAGGAATAATATTCCGGCTGCAATAGAAAATGCTTTGATTGTTTTTATATAATTATTGCTCTTCATATTTTTTCTTTATATACTATTAAAAACTTAAATTAAGACCAAGTATCCAACTGCTTAAACTTGGCGCCGCATAACCGGTTGCACCCTCTGGATCTATCCCTGAATAGTTTGTAAACAACAATGGGTTTTCGGCTGTAAAGTATATGCGACACCTTGATAGAGCAGCTTTTATTATTAGTTTTTTAGGAAGAGTGTAACCTAATGTGACTGTTTTCAATCGTAAGAAATCCGATTTTTCGTAATACAGAGAAGATTCATAATCGATGTTTTGAAAACCTCTGTCAGGCTGTGGATAAGCATTAGTCGGATTAGTGGCTGTCCAATAATCGTATTTCACATTATTATTACGATCCGATTGATGATTGTAACGAATATTGTTAGACAGCATTCCTCCCAGGGTTGAGTATGCAACTACATTTAGGTCAAATCCTTTATATACAAACGTATTTCCCAGATAAAAGATATGCTTTGGATTTCTTTGTCCTATAATTACCCGATCTTTATCCGCGCTGATTCTATAATCCTTATCGATATCTTCTACCCTAATCTGACCCGGTTTAAATTTATGCCCATTAGTATTGAATTTTGCCATTTCAGCTAAATCTTCGGGTGTATTTTGCCAGATTCCTATTTTATTATAATCATAGAATGTATTCACAGCTTCACCTATAAACCATTTATTACCTATATCATCTGTTTTTCCATTGTAGAGCTCTACAATTTCTTCCTTATTGGTACTATAGGTAAAATTACTAGTCCATAGAAAATCGCGCAAGCTTAAATTAACTGTGTTCAAACTCAGCTCCAATCCTGTATTTTTGGTTTTTCCTATGTTAGTTAGAGTTCGGCTATATCCCGAAACCGCAGGTATCTGCCTGTGCAACAGCAGGTCGTATGTATTTTGACTATAAATATCCAGAGTACCGTTTATGCGTCCTTTAAAGAATCCAAAGTCAAGGCCAATATTCCATTGCTTTGTTGTTTCCCATGTCAAATTTTTATCAGGCAGGTCACCCGGCGCATAACCAATCACCAAATCGTTGCCATAATTATAATATTTCTTCGACAATAAGCCCTTTGTCTGATAAGGATCTACTGACTGATTTGCAGTTACGCCATATCCAAAACGCAGTTTCAAGTTATCCAGGCTTTCATAGTTTAAAAACGATTCTTCATTCATACGCCAAGCCAATGAAAAAGAAGGGAAAGCAACCCATTTATGTCCATCGGCCAGGCGCGATGATCCATCGTAACGCATTGAAGCAGTTAAGTAATAACGCCCCTTATAATTATAATTTACTCTGCCCATAAAAGAAGCTAAGCTTGCAACAGTATTATTGCTCCCTATTTCCTTGATAGTAAGAGCAGATGCAATATCATTATAAGTTAAATAATCCGATGGTAAATTTTCTACGGAAGCATTAAGGCTTTCTTTACGATTTTGCTCTACCGACTGCAATAATGTTCCTCCAAACGAGTGCTCGCCTATTTCCTTATTATAGAACAGCAGGTTTTCGATGGTGTATGCATAAGTGTTTGTTTTAGAATTGCTCGCGCTATTCACCCTACCTTGATTTGCCAGACTTGAAGAAAAGCTGTTGTCTTCAACTCCAAAATAATCAATACCTGCATTCAAACGATATTTCAGGCCATCCAGAGGCAATTTTACTTCTACATAATAACTGCCAAAAAAACGATTTACTTTCAGCGGATTCACTATAGCCCCGTTTACTAAATACTGCAAAGGATTCCAATACTGAACATCAACACCTGTTGTGCATTCTGTCAGATTGCCGTTTTCATCATACAATGCCCCTAACGGATTTACCCGCCAATCGTCTTGAAAATTGCGTCCTCTTTTATTCACCGAATGAGAGAATTGTGTCTGGCCTCCAATCTTCAGCCAGTCGGTCACTTCTGTATCGAGACTCAAACGAACCGAATATCTGTCGTATTGCTGTGTTTTATATACCCCTTCATTGCTAAAATAAGTCAAACCCAATGCAAACTGAGTCTTATCATTTCCACCTCGTACTGTTGCCTGATGGTCGGTTACGATACCTGTTTGCTCTACATCTTTCCACCACAATGCACCGGAACGAATTTTGGACGGGTTGTAATTTCCATTGGCATCATAGGCCATTGCGATCGATTGCCATGTATATGCATCAAGAGGGGAGTCGTTAGGTTTAGTCGGATTACCGCCAAATGCCGCAATGGTAAAGTCCAGCGTTTTATCAGGCGTTGCCGAAGAATATTCACCTTTCCCGCGATACGACTCTCGTATATAGTCGGCATACTCTGCTCCATTCATTAACTCCAATTTATTCTTAATTGTTTGGAAACCAAAGTATCCATTATAGTCGACCTGGACTTTTCCTGTTTTTCCTTTTTTGGTAGTGATGATAATCACTCCATTTGCTCCACGAGAGCCATAAATTGCTGTGGCCGAAGCATCCTTCAACACATCGACAGATTCTATATCTCCCGGAGGGATTTCGTCTAAGGCTCCGGTTACAGGAATACCATCCACTACATATAGTGGATCATTCTTCGCTGATATAGATCGTGTCCCACGAATAAGAACCGAAGCACTCGCTCCCGGCTTCCAGCTACTTTTTGTAACCAACATTCCGGGAATTTTACCTTGCATGGCTTCGGCAACTGTCAGTCCGGGACTTTCCATTAATTTCTGTGAATTGACAGATGCAACAGATCCGGTAAGGTCTTTTTTCTTTACCACACCATATCCCACTACTACCACCTCGTCCAGTTCCGATCCTGCACCATGCTCCATTATTATATTTAGTGTAGATTGATTCCCAACAGTTACTATATTGGCATTATAACCCACGTAGCTGAATTTGATCTTTGCTCCGGCTTTTACCTGTAACGTGAAATTACCATCTAAATCGGTAACTGTTCCATTATTTGTACCTATTTCTATTATAGTTACTCCAATCAGGGTTTCACCCGAAGGATCTGTAACAACTCCCTTGAGCGTCCTTTTATCGTTCTGTGCATTTGCCAAATTGAAGAATAGACAAACAGTCAGAAGCATAGTTAGCCACCTATAACAGAGTATTCTTTTTTTATTTTTTTTCATAGATGATTTTTGTTAATAGAATCTGTAGATTTTATTACGATTATTCCACAGAGTGTTTAATACTTAAATTTTTCTTTTACAAACCGGTTCGATTGTATTGCGGCCGGTTTTCACTTATCTTTTCATAGTCAATTAGATTTGAATATTTATATCATTCCATAGGCTCGTATTTTTAAGTAAAGTTTAAATTCTGGTTAATTATATCAATGAAATAAAAAATCTATATTTAATTAGTCTTATCATCAGAAAAGTGCTCTATCATTTCCATACACATCCGCCCGTTGTGATAAGGGCACTTCCAACAGCCTGCTTTGTCATCCTTCAGGTTTATACTGCCATCCTGTAATACACTCCAATACCATTCACCACTTTTATAGTCTATCAGATATCGCTTAATGTATTCCCAAGTTTTTGCGGCTTTTTCTTTATGCACTTTATCTCCTGAGTTTTTATGAGCATACATTAATCCGACCACAGCTTCGGCTTGCACCCACCAATGACGATCGGTATCGGCATGAGCTCCGGCTGTTTCATAAATCAGGCTGCCATCTTCCCGA
Source organism: Dysgonomonas termitidis (assembly GCF_042654545.1). Classification (GTDB taxonomy): domain Bacteria; phylum Bacteroidota; class Bacteroidia; order Bacteroidales; family Dysgonomonadaceae; genus Dysgonomonas; species Dysgonomonas termitidis. The sequence continues at coordinate 35,891 of NZ_JBHSGN010000117.1, read as the reverse complement.
AAGCCTTCCATAGCCGCATCAACGATCCGAAGAGATATCCTTCTAACTTTTGCACGAAGCTTTTTGTCTCCCAGTACATCTGCGGCTTCGAACAAGAGCCATGAAGCCTCGATGTCGTGCCCATATGAAACAATAGTGGATTTAGAGTTCCAATTGTCATCAAAAAACAGGTTCAGATGATGATTCCTTTTGTTCAAGATTTGGTTTGAAAAAATATCTATAAGTTCAGTTTGGGCTCTCTGCAAGTTTTTGTCGGGCCATACTCTATATAGATTTGTATATGGTTCCAGAATGTGCAGATGCGTATTCATGGTTTTCTTCTCATTCGCGTCTTTCCCACTCAGACGCATATCATCTATTGGCTTCCAATCTTCGGTAAATGCCTCGAAATAGCCTCCCCTTTCTTTGTCTTTGCATTGTCCTTCGATCAGATAAAAAAACTCTTTAGACAATTCCAACGCTTTTGTATTTTGGGTAGCACGATAATATTCCGAAAATGCATAGAGGGCAAATCCTTGCGCGTAAACCTGCTTTTTTGTATTTACAGGTTTGCCTTTGCAGTTCAACTCCCAATACACCCCGCCGTTTTTGTAATCTATGAAATGGCTCTGTATATAATCAAATGCCCTATTTGCCATTTCGAGATATTCTTCTCTACATAATATTCGATATGCCGCAGAAAATGCCCATAAGATACGCATATTCAATACCGAACCTTTATTGGCTTGTTTATGTAATATTCCACTACCATCTATGCGCCCATAGAACCCTCCGTTTTCGCTATCTGCCATCTTATTCATCCAAAACGGCAAGATATTAGCAGTCAATTCTATATGGAATTCTTCAATCATTTTTCTTTCGTTTTGCATTCAGATTCCCGGTTATTTCTTTCAACTTACTTTCGGTAAGAGGATAAATGGAGATAAAAACCACAGACAGAATAGTCCCTATAGCTGGTAATACACTCATCATCAACCTTATACCAGTCTGGGTTTCAGTTGTTTGTATTGCGTTAGCTTCAAATCCATATAAAGCCAGTAACCACCCGGTTAACGCGCCTCCTATAGACCATCCGAACTTTTGAGACATAGAGGAAGAGGAAAATATCAAGCCTGTAGCTCTACGACCAGTTTTCCATTCGGAGTAGTCGGCAATATCGGCATACATAGACCACAGTAACGGGAATATGCTTCCTGCACAGGCACTAATAATGACTTGCAAGAAAAGCATTGTTAAAATATTATTCTTATCTACAAAATAGAAAGCAATGCTGAATACAGTAGCTATAAGCATGGCCGACAGATATGTTTTCTTTTTCCCTATACGATTAGAAACAGGGGTTACCAGAAGTATACCTAATATATTGGCACCTTGTCCCAATACGAGAAAAACGGTAGTAAGAGATAGTGCCGAACTGATGATTCCCAGATCAAACGTTTCGGATGCAGCCACGTAATATTTAAAATAAAACACTGCAGCCCCATCTCTAATCGAATTGAATATTAATGCGGCAATACCTGCCCCTAACAATATCCACCAAGGTTTGTTCTTTAACAAATCGTTTAAATCATCTTTCAGTGAGTTGCCACTTTCTTTTATAGGACGCACCCGTTCCCTTGTCCAAGAAAAAGTGCAAAGGAAAAAGACAACGGATATCACGGCAAAAACCAATGCAGCCATGGACCAGCCAGACTGAAGATTGCCATCGTTTCCACTAAATAGCCTGACCAACGGCTCAATAAGGACAAGAGCAAGAATACTTCCCAAGAAAGCAAATATCATCCGGTAAGACGATAGTGCCGTTCTTTCTTTGGGAGCAGCAGACATTACCCCTAAAAGTGATGCATAGGGAACGTTGATGAGCGAATAAATCATCATCATAAGCGAATAGGTGATATAGGCATAAATGATTTTACCTGTTGCCGAAAGGTCGGGAGTCGTAAACGTCAATACCCCTATTACACCGAATGGCACGGAAAAATACAGCAAATAAGGACGAAATTTTCCCCATTTCGATTCTGTACGATCACCGATGACTCCCACAACGGGATCGAGAAGAGAATCCCAAATGCGGGTAATAAGAAACATTGTACCTGCTATTGCTGCATCTATCCCAAAAACATCAGTATAGAAAAACAGCAGATACATACTGAATAGTTTCCAAAACACAGAAGAGGCTGCATCGCCCAATCCGTAGCCGATTTTTTCCTTAAGAGTCACTTTGGTTGAAAGATTTTGCATGGTTCTATTTTAATTCCCTGAAAGGAATATAGGGTTAACAATTCACAAAAGGCAAATATATGTTATGTCTCTTTTTGTACCGAAAACAAAAATGGAAAGTTTATTTACTTGCATGCATATATACAATTATACCGAGACTATCTGCTCCTTACTTTACAAGTTTCAGTTTCTTCAATCAATCACTATTATCAGACCGATTCACCTGATTCTCTATTTTTCTTTATCAATGTTGTCAGTGTTTCAACCGATGTAGCCGAACGATATCCATCAACGGCAGTGTTGATGCAATAATCCAAAAGCCTATCGATAGAAGAAACTGCCACATGCATCCGGGTGTCGGCCGATGCGTAATAGATAAATACTGTACCATCCTCATCTGCGATCCAGCCATTGCTAAACAAAACATTAGATACATCGCCTATGCGTTCTTCACCAACCGGAGCCATCAAATGTCCTGCCGGTTCGGCAATTAGTTTTTCCGGATTTTCCAAATCGGTCAGATACAAATACAGGACGTAACGCAACCCGGCAGCACATACACGCACTCCATGAGCCATATGTAACCACCCCTTAGCTGTCTTTATAGGATGCGGTCCCTCGCCATTTTTCAGTTCTTTTATTGTATGATAATAGCGGAAATTGATAATTTTCTCTTCTTCGATTTTCGCATTGCAAATATCATCGGTCAAAGCCCACCCAATGCCCCTTCCTTTTCCGGCATCAATGAATCCGTCTTGCGGACGAGTATATAAAGCATATTTTCCGTTTACGAACTCAGGGTGCAACACCACATTACGTTGTTGATGACTACTGATAACATCAGGCAATCGCGTCCAAGTCTTCAAATCTTTTGTGCGCACAATACCTGCGGCTGCAACGGCTGACGACAAATCACCTAATTTAGCAGCAGGGTCTTTCCTTTCGGTACAGAATACGCCATATATCCAACCATCTTCGTGAACTGTCAGGCGCATATCATACACATTCGTGTCCGGATCGTCAGTTTCGGGAATAACAATAGGATAATCCCAGAAACGGAAATTATCCACTCCATTGGGACTTTCGGCTATGGCGAAAAAAGATTTCCGGTCGTTTCCTTCTACTCTGACTACCATCAGATACTTTTCTTCCCATTTCATGGCTCCGGCATTAAACGTTCCATTGATCCCGAAACGCTCCATAAAATATGGATTGGTATCGGGCGACATGTCGTATCGCCAAAATAGAGGGGTATGATTAGCTGTCAATACAGGGTATTTATAGCGCTCAAAAATGCCATTTCCCGGCAATAAGGTTTCGTTTTTCCGAGTAATAAGCGTTTCGTAAGCATTAGTTACGTCAAGTAGTCTTTGTTCAAAATTCATAGATTCATGTATTGAATGATACGATAGATTAGCGATAAACAAAAGTATATCCTTTATATCTTTTTTGAATATACTTTTTTATCTAATCATTGTATTATAAGTACATAATTAGACAGAACTCATTATCATCAATACATAAAGAATTAAAAAAGGGAAAAGCGTACTCTATAAGAATATCTTTGTTTCATTATAGTTCTCCCTGAATCCGCTGGGCGTACAACCTTTTTTCTTTTTAAAAAGGCGATTAAAGTTGGATATATTATTAAAACCGCAAGCTAAACAAATTTCTGACACATTATGGGTAGTATTTACCAACATGCGGGTAGCATGCCCCAGCCTGATTTCGTTGAGCGAATCGATAAATGTTTTACTGGTTCTTTTTTTGATAAACCGACTAAATGAGACCTCTGTCATACCCACAATGCCTGCAATATCGGACAAAGATATCTCTTTACTATAGTTCTCGAGCATATAAGTATAAGCGCGCTCTATACGACGGCTATCATAGGTTTGTACCTCCTTCACAAAAGAAGTACTGGATAACACTCTCGATGCTTTTGAGAGAGACAGGTCATACAGAATACCAATAAGTTTCAGAACCGAATGCACCCCCTCCTGCTCTGTTGCCAGAGAATAAAGCCTATCTTTTATTTTCAGAATAGCTTCATTGGAAAAGGTAAGGCCACAGGAGGCTTTATCAAACATCTCTTTCATCGAAATAAACTGGTTCTTTGAAAGTAAATCATTATTTACCAGATTGTTATGAAATTGTATTGTGATTTCGTTAATCTGATCCGATTTACAATAATGATTCAGCCAACCATGCTCAAGGTTAGAGCCCGCAATAAGCGTCAGTTCCAGGCTTCCTATTTCCTCCACGCTATCGCCCACTACACGCCTTGCGCCGGCTCCATTTTCAATAAAATTCAGCTCATATTCGGCATGAGTATGTATGGGAAAGTTGAATTCCGACTTCACACGCGAAAAGATCATAAAACAATCTTCGGCCGACAATGGGGTCACTTCTCTGAAAATAGTATTCATATCTGTTATTTATCTATATACAAATATACTTTATTAACTAATAAATATAAATAAAAGCAAAGAAAATAATTAACAAAAACAATACAATAAAACATTAATATACTCAATTGTAAGCAAATAAATAAAAAATAAAAATAATATATGATAAAATCATATTATAAAGTTGCCTGAACACAAAAATTACAATAAGTAAATAACACACATAAAATAGAATTGAGCGGAATAATTATGGTACTTTTTTATCTGAAAATTAGAATATAGTTTCCGTCCCAGTATGATTATCCCTATATCTTTGGGGAACGTTTTCTGGTACCATAGAGGGTGCAGTAGAAACCAAAACGATAGGCAGTACCCTCAATAATGGCTTAATATGAAAAAATGGAGAAAATAAAAAATGAGTTCCAAATTAGACCTTTGAGCATATCTAATCAGGAACTCGGATTGTAGCTATTTAGCTTAGAAAGCTATTGTTGGAGAAGTGTAGAAAAATTATATTCTCCTGAACCTATCTCGAGTATCACTTTGCCTCCCAGTGCTTCAGATTTCAATATCCCGTCCACTTTACCCAACGGTTTTCCAGTTTCTGTGATGTCCGTTATTGTCCGGGCCGGAAGATATACTGTGGCTGTTGTATTGGTTGGAACCACTACTTTCAACGTAAAAAATCCATCCTTTTTTTCCCAGTGAGAAACAATTTCTCCATAGACAGAATGGTAGCTAGCCTCAGCATACTGCAATATTTTTTTATCAGGAACAGGATTAATTACGATCTTTTTGTAACCTGCCGAATTTGACGCTTGAGAAATACCGGCCACGTGTGTGTACAACCAGTGTCCGATGGCTCCGTAAGCGTAGTGATTGAATGAATTCATACCAGGTGTGTGGAAACTTCCGTCCGGGTTAATTCCGTCCCAATGTTCCCAGATTGTGGTTGCCCCCATAGTTACCGGATATAGCCATGAAGGATATTTTTTGCGAAAAAGCAAAGTATATGCCTCTTCATTATATCCATATCGGCTCAGCACATTGTTTATCAACGGGGTACCAAGAAATCCGGTGGTAATATGACCGAAAGAACGGACATTCTCTGCCAACCGTTCAGCGCCAGATGCTTTCAGGCTGTCAGGCATCAATTCAAAAGCCAGAGCCAGGGCATAAGCCGTTTGGGTATTAGAAGACAGGCGTCCGGTCGGGGTCATATATTCTTTCTGAAACGCTTTTTTTATATTTTCATACAAATCAAAGTATGATTTTGCATCATCCTGTTTGTCTAATACATTCGCCGTTTGCGCTAGCAACCTGGTAGAATATGCAAAAAAAGCGGTAGCAATCAAATCCTTGTCAGTAGTCGCTCCCGGATAGTCGCGCAGGGCCGGGGCATAAGCCAACCAATCTCCAAAATTATCTCCGTTATCTGCAATCAAATATTCATTTGCACCTTGTTTCAGAAAATCCACCCAAGCCTTCATGGAAGGATATTGCGTTTCCAGTATAGTCTTATCTCCATATGCCATATACACTTCCCATGGTACAATTACTGCAGCATCTGCCCAACCTGCAGCCCCATGACCTGTTTTTACAGCCGGAATAAAATGAGGAACACTACCGTTCTCTAATTGATCGGCAGACAAATCTTTTAGCCATTTGCTCAAAAAAGTCGCCGCATGAACGTTAAAACAAGCTGTCGGTGAAAAAGCTTGGATATCGCCTGTCCATCCAAGACGTTCGTCGCGCTGTGGGCAGTCAGTCGGGACATCTAAGAAATTACTCCGCAATCCCCACTTAATATTTTCCTGCAGACGATTAACCAAAGTGTCGGAACAAGTGAAGTATCCTATAGTAGCAACATCTGAGGTAACAACTTTGCCAATAAAGTCATCCAAAGTAATTTCGCCTTTATAACCACTTATTTTCATATAACGGAATCCATGAAAAGTAAAATGTGGTTCATATTTTTCAACTCCTTCACCTTTGAAAATATAATTATCTTCTGCCTTTGCTGTACGAAGGTTTTTAGTATAAAAATTGCCTTCTTTATCAAGCACTTCTGCAAAATTTAAACATATACTATCATTTTTACTACCTTTTAAATTAAATTCCACCTAACCAACAAAGTTTTGTCCAAAGTCGAATACCAACTCGTTCTTAGGCGTGATGATCTTAGCAATGGGTTTAATTGTCTGAGTGATTCGGACAGGTACACTTTCCGAAGTCACCAGCAATTTTTTGTCTACTTCTTTTATTATTACTCCGCTCCATTGAGAATCCGGATAATGAGGATTATCCCAGCCTTTCATCTCCAATCGGGCATCATAACTTTCTCCGTTGTAAATATCAGACTTCACAATAGGTCCTGTATTGGATTTCCAACTCTTATCGGACACAACCGTTTCTTTCGAACCATCGGTATAAGTGATTTCTAATTGTAAGATAGCCTGTAATTTTTCGCCATAGTGATTTCGTTGGCTTCTCCACTTCAACACCCCTCTGTACCAACCATCTCCCAATATCACGCCTATTGCGTTAGTACCTTTCCTAAGTTGTTGAGTAACATCATATATCTGATATTGTATTCTTTTGTGATAGGATGTCCATCCCGGAGTAAAAAGTTCATCACCCACCTTTTCTCCATTCAGGTGCAATTGGTAAAGGCCCCGGGCCGAAGTATAAATCCTGGCACTTTTAATTTCTTTTCCTACAGTAAACTCTTTTCTTAAGTAAGGGGAAGGACCAGATTTTTCAATATCCTCCGGAATATCAGCTTCAATCCATGAGGCGATCCAATCGGAAGGGTACAACAACCCCATTTCAAAGGAAGCGGGGCTGCTCCAAGAAGAGTTTCCTTTGTTTGTCCATATTCTCACTTGCCAGTATATTTTCTCTCTACTTTGCAGTAGCCCGCCTGAATATGGAATATGTACCGATTGGCCTGACTCTACTTTCCTGCTATCCCACAAAAGGCTTTTATCTGATTTTAGCAGCGCTTCAGATGCAGCAGCCCGAATTTGAAAAGCGGTCTGAATTACTGATCGATCAGTTGATTTTATCTCCCAACTCAATCTTGGCTGTTCAGCCTCAATTCCCACCGGGTTGGTTTTGTATTCTGTCTGTAAATGGGTCAATGTTATATCCTTCCCATAACTCACTGAACATAAAAATAGTAAGAACAGAACCATTGATGACTTAAATAAGAAATATGTTTTCATGTTTTTAAACTGGAGTCATTAAGTAACTATCTAAATTTGTTTGTTTCATTCCATCAAGTATTATTTTGATTAACATCCTGATCTCCGTTTGTATCCGGTCTTTAGACAACGCGTAATACAGGCAGGTAATTTACACCAGGTCACATTTATTTCGAAAATCCTTCTTTACAGAGCTCTCGGAGGCCTTGTTTCTTATATTCTTAACCACACTGAAATATTGGAAGAGAAAGACATACTAAAAGCCAGATATTATTCCAGTTCAGTTTATTCACCGGCCATTCTAGCCGAAAATTTGTAGCGGCCCGCCATCAAGCGTAAGCTGGTGTATTCGTTTTTTTGAACATCGATGGCAATACCTTTTGTGCCTTTCAGTGGTTGGTTATTCTCTTTCACACTGTTTGCATCCACCCCGCGCAGATATAGAAGAGCTGTGGTATTTGGCGGAATTGTTACTTCCATTTGCAGTTTTCCGTCTTTTTTATGCCAATTGGAAACAACATCGCCATATAGCGAGTTGTAACTGGCAGCCACTTCCTGTGGGGCATGTGTCTGATTTATCCACGGGTCTATGGTAAATTGCTTAAAGCCAGCCCGAGGTTGCTTAATTCCACCCAGATTTTCTATAAACCAACTGCCTACATACAAATAAGAGCTATGTATTGCCGAGCCACGGCATTCCCAATCTTCGAAGAAAGTGCCTAAATTGTGTTTCAGCATATTACCCCAACCGGGGAAATCTTCCTTGCCAATCATCGTGTACAACCAGTCATTTTTCTCATTATCCATTAATGTAAAGAACAAGAACGAACCTGCGGTAATCCCTCCCCAAAAATGTCCTTCGCGTGTTACCATAATCTCATGCTCTAAGCGTTTCCAAACTTTATCTTTTAATTCTACGGGCGGGATATTGGTATTCAAAGCCATTGCCAAATAGGCAGGATATCCATTTACATAGCTATTGTCCGATACATTAAAAAACTTTTGGTGTAGGGTCTTTCTTACCTCATCGGCACGTGTCCTATATGTTCTTGCTTTCACACCATTGCCTATGATCTCAGCAATATTTGCAGCCAAATCCAAACTGTAAACCCAATGGCAATTGTTAAAAAAGAGAGTTTCATCGGTGTCACCCAGAGCTTTCCCCTGTGTTTCCATTCTCGATCTTTCGTCCCATGCCTGTGGCCATAGCCAGTCGCCCAAGAAACTCCATTTCCCTCCCCATCGAACCAGCATATTGCCTGCCGATTTGGTTTCAACAAAAGCCAGCCAACGCTCTATGGTAGGAAAGCTCTCTTCCAACACCCGCTTGTCACCATACTGCCTGTACATATTCCAAGGCAACGTAATACAATATCCACTCCACGACGGGCCGCCTCCGCCTACATGTGTGGGGGCGGTATACGGTACATTTCCGTCAGCTTGCTGTACGTCGCGCCAGTCCTCCATCCACTTGGTATAGAATGCCCCCAATGAGTAGTTTCCCATTGCCGGACGTGTAGTAGCCAAGGCATCGCCACCATATCCGCGACGCTCGCGATGTGGGCAGTCTACTACATAATTTCCCAAGCTCAAATTCTCGAAACTCCAGAGAGTCGCATCATAAATATCGTTCATCAATGGTTGGTCGCACTTAAACTGCCCTATCCGCTCAAAATCGGGACGTATTAAAAACCCTTTTATATCTTCTAGCCTAGGTTTGTGCTTAATGCCCGACACCTTTATCCAACGTCCGGACATGTAATTGAATTTGTTACAGAATACCCCTATACCCGACTCGCCTACTTTGTAAATACTGTGTAGTCCATAGCTAGAGCTTTCTTTTTCGCGCTCCGAGAAATGAAATGTTACCATATCTCCCGGACTTCCTGTTACAGTCATTTCCAGCCATCCTACAAAATTCACTCCCATATCTATACGGTAGATACCTGCTTCTATCTCCTCAATAGCCACCGGCCTGATTTCTTTTATCAAACGATTTGGTTCTGTTTTATCCGCAGACACAAGCAAGTTTGGACTGAACACCGAAGCCGGTTTCCAATCAGAATCGTCGTACCCGGGTTTATTCCAGCCGTCTATCTCTTTGGAGCTATCATATTCCTCTCCCGCAAAATGATGCGCTTCCCAATACCCCAACAAGGTGTTCGGGCTTGGATGTGTTTTCCAACTCTCGTCGGACACGATTTGCATGGGTCTGTTGTCCTGAAAAGTTATTTCTGCCTGAACTAATGTGAGGGGTGCATTGGGTTTATCATCAGTCTGATAAGCTGGAAAAATAGACCATGAAGTCCCCAGCCACAAGGCAATCACATTGTCACCTTTTTCCAACTCCTTGGCGATATCATAAGTTATATAGCGCGCCCGTCTTTTATGATCGCTCACCGATGGCATTAATACCTTGTCGCCTATTTTCTTTCCGTTCACGTATAATTCGTGGTAACCTACCGATGCTACATAGATCACAGCTTTCTCTGGTTTTTCTGCCAGCTCAAGATTCTTCCTTATCCAAGGATCAGCTCTCCGCATCGAAATAGATCCCTCGTTTTGTTTATCTAAATCTAATCCGTTTGCTCCAATCCATTTACCTTTCCAACTGTTTTGAGTGATCCCCATAGTCCAGAAAGACGGTTCACTCCATGCCGACCAATGATTATGCTCGTCACATACGCGTACTGTCCAGAAGCATTGCTGTCCTTCGTTCAGTTTTTTCCCATTATAGATGATGTTTACGGATTCATCGGACTTCACGGTCCCCGAGTCCCATAGATCGGCTTTACCTTGCTGCAATACAGCTTCGGAAGTTGCTACTATAATCTGGAACGAGTGTTGTTTTTGTCCTCTGGCCTCAATGTTGCGTGTGGTCAATTTCCAACTTAAACGCGGAGTGAAAACATCTAGTCCTATTGGATTTTTCAGATATTCACACTTAAGGTCGGTCGGATAAACCGGGCATTTAGCCGGTTCTTTTTCCCGGGCGTAAATTTGGCATACAGTAAATAAGAATACTGTGATCAACCCCATATACCTATACATTTTCATGGTCATACTATTTAGATCGCTTTAACTATTAAATTGTTGGTTGTAAAAGTATTGCGTTTACAGAAGATTGTCAAGTAATTTTTTATCTGTATATAATACTTTTTTGCACCTTTTTTGGGGGAGGAAAGGTTAAAAATGGAAAGCGGCAATATTGGCGTTTTCAAAATCGTTGAATCACTATTCCACATAGTATAATGAAAACTTTGCTTTGTTAAGCCGATTTTATATATTGTCATATTATAAAGTTTTATTATTTTTGTGTCAAATAATAATCGAACGAATTACACACCTGGCACATTAATAACCTGCATGAAATATTTTATATGGTTCATCACTTTCCTTATATTCTCATTTCTTATAACAAGCTGTAAAAGGAAAGAGCATACAAAAGTCAGTGAATCTGACAAGAAAGAAGTCCTCCAATCCAAGTTTGCTCAAAATTATCCGGAATTTGATTTCAGGGTATTGCAAGAGTCATTAAAAGCTCATACAGATCAGGATTCTATCCTGAAGCCTATATATACAGTGACGGGATTTAATCCGGTATGGATACATGATACACTGGATACTAAAAGATTGTATACATTTATTGATATTTTGAACCAGGCAGAAGAACATGGGTTATCCCCCGAGATGTTTTCTTCTTCAAAAATCAAATCTATGACAGATGCCATAGACTCAGGTATCTTCGTAAACAATCTGGATACAGTATATAAGATAATGCTGGATATAGAAGAGACTTCGACGAAATCTGCCATCAGGTATATTACCGGGATGAAATACGGATTCGTCAATCCTAGGAACCTATATCAAAAAGATTATGATATAATTACCTCCGTCCCGGACTCCTTATTCTATGAGGATGTATATACTGAAATAATGAAAGATCCGATTTCCGCCTTACTCAATTCTCAGCCAACAGAAGAAGTTTATCTGAAATTATCGGAAGAATACAAACTCCTCAAAAAAAGGAAAGAGGCAGGGTTTAAAGAGATAGCATCCGGTGATGCGACTTATAAGCTGGGAGATAAGAACAAGCACATCAAAGATATTGCAAACAGGCTTATACTGACCGGAGAATATGCACCTGATTCGATCAGTAGCGACAGCCTCCAGATGAGACTCGATGAAGAGCTACTTGTTGCAATAAATACTTTCAGACGTAGAAATTCATATCCGGAAGAAGCCGAGATCGGCAAATTGACGATCAGCGCACTAAACAGGCCTTTGGACTATTATCAGGCGAAGATACGGGCCAATATGGAACGGTATCGCTGGAGGCGGACCAAAACCAGACGCAATAAGCATATAGAAGTGAATGTAGCTGCGGCCATGTTGGTTGCTAGTAATACAAGTGGTGACAGCCTCCCTTTGGTATCGAGAGTATGCGTTGGTTCTGTAAAAAACAAGACGCCCCTCCTGCAAAGTGATATCAGCTATATTAATCTTAATCCGGTATGGAATATACCAACAAGTATAGCTCAGAAAGAGGTTGCAGTATTACAAAAGAAAGACCCTACATATATCGAACGGCATAATATGAAACTGTACAAAAGAGGCAAAGAAGTAGATGTGTCGTCGATAGACTGGAAGAATGTCGACCCCAGTAAGTTTTCCTATACCATCAAACAAGATCCGGGAGGGGGTAATTCTCTTGGTCTGATTAAGTTCATGTTCAATAATGCATTCTCTGTGTACCTCCACGACACGCCTAGCAAGTTGGCGTTCAACAGGAAAGACAGGGCTGTCAGTCATGGCTGTGTGAGAGTGCAGAAACCGTTCGAGCTTGCATTTTTCTGTGTGTCACCCGTAACCGAGATCTATAAGGATCGGCTATACCACAGTATAAATAAGCAACCTATATCCGATGATGGCAAAAAACTGCTTAAAGAGCAAAAGCTAAAGAAACTGCCTGATATTATCAATATTGATAAAGAAGATAAGATATCCTTATCCATTGATTACTATACTGCTTTTATGTATCCTGATGATAAGCTATTGTATTATGCCGATGACACTTACGAATACGATCAGCTAATACTGGACGCTCTGAACCCCAAACAAACCACAGAAAAGAAAAGGGAGGATAAATAATTGTAATAGCCAAGCCTTTATCTGAGTACGGCTATTTCTCACCGAAGAAGTCTGCTGCTTTCTGGCTAGGTCTTGCGCACTTTTCTTAGCCTTATCGGCAAAGCTATCTACTTTATCCACTATCTTATCTGTATAGCTTTGGGTTTGCTTAGATACATTTGCAAATAATAGCCGGGCCTTCTCTATAAAATCTTCGCTCTTACCTTTAAAGAACTTTTCCCAATCTATATCAAGACCTTCCTTATCCATATAGTCTTTTACTACAGATATAGACTTAATAGCCTCTTCCTCTGTCAGTCCAACTTCGGTCTGAAGTCTCTTTACCAAATCTTCCATATCTATACTATTTTTGAGGGTTATCCTGTAAATATAGAACAAAATGCCCGGTTAAAAGTTCCGGCCTGCAGTATTATAAGGTTCCGAATAAGAAAGAAGAGTCTTCCGATTAGCTACACGCCTTCCTAAAAACGAAAGCCCAAAGCTACCGACATATTACGGTTCCGTAAATCCCGTCCGTCATCGGCTATATTATGAAAGCCGTATTCATAGGTCAGGTTTATCGTCCATATATCATATATCAACCCAACCCTGCCTAAAACACCATAATCCAGCCTATTCCATTTTCGTAAAGCAAATGTTTCTTCTTCGTAAGAAGGTATTGTTATTTGCGTACCTTGCACAACACCGTTCTTAATCGTTGTTGCATAAGCTTCGCCCCTGTTCTTTCCCTTAAAACCATATGCAACGTAACCGCCGGCATTAAGGTTGATCGCAAAATGCTTCGAAAGATACACCTCATAGCCCAAACACAGTGGAACCTGCAGATAGTCAGCTGCTGTATTGCGCAGAGTATCACCATAATACTCAATATCCATACCTGTATTATATTCGCTCCTCCTGATATGCTGCCTGAGACCTTTCTTTGTTACATAAAGTCCTGATTGTATCTGAATATTATGCAATATCTTGAAATTGATATTAGTACCTATTGTGAAACCAACCTTAGGTTCTTTATACATATTAGCACCTTTGATATCCATGGAAGCAAAGTTGAACCCAAACAGGAGATCCGCGGTAAAGCGCTTCCTTATAGTCTGGGCATTCACTACGGAAGATGCCAAAACTAATAAACCGGCAAGTAAAAATATTCTAGATACTGTTTTCATAAAGCTTATATCGTATCACAAAGGTAAAAGAATTAATTATATAATAAACTAAAGAGCCTGTTTTCCTCAAAAATTTCATTCCCCACATCCTGTATTTGTTCCGCTGTTATGGATTCGATCTTGCGAAACGTTTCTTCAAGTGTATTATAATGATTGTAATGAAAGAAACTCTTTCCAAGCGACAACGCCATATTTTCATGGTTATCACTCATTACACCGATCTGTCCTATCAATTGCTTTTTAGCTATCGATAATTGCGATGTACTCAGCTTCTCTGTCTTTATTTTCTTCAGTTCCTTATGAACCAGATCAACACATTTGTCCGCATTGCGCTTGTCGCATCCGAAATATATAGATACTATACCTGTGTCGGTATAAGCCGTAGCAGTAGAATCAACACTGTAGACATATCCTTTTTTCTCACGAAGCGAAATATTCAGGCGGCTATTCATACCCGGCCCTCCCAATATATTATTCAACAGGTTCAATACTTTCCGGTTAGGGTCAAGCAATGAATATGAACGACAACCTATCAGAGCGTGTACCTGCGATGTATCCTTATTTTCAGTCCTGTTTTCCAACCTTATCCCCGCAGGGACGATACGCCCATTGGGACATACAGTGCCGGGAAGACCGGACAAATACTTTTCGGCAAGATATACAACTTTCTTAAAGTTTGTATTCCCTAAGGAAAAGAAAACGGCATTGGACGGCACGTAGTACCTGTCAACAAAAGCCCTGGCTTTCTGTGTATCAAAGCTTAATAGTGTATCCGGATCTCCCAGAATATTGTGCCCCATCTGCGATCCATTAAAAACAAGATTCTCAAATTCGTCAAATATCAATTCCGAGGGATTATCTTCATAAGAATGTATTTCATCAATAATTACTTCCACTTCCTTATCTATCTCCTGCTGAGGGAACCGGGAGTGAAAAGTCATATCGGATAGCAGTTCAAATGCCCGGTCGAAATGCTGTTCCATGAATATGGCATACACCACGGTCTCTTCCTTATTCGTATAAGCATTCAGCTCTCCACCTACATGCTCCATACGATTGATTATGTGATGTGAACGGCGTTTCGTTGTCCCCTTAAACAACATGTGCTCTACAAAGTGAGCCATACCATATTCCACGGGGTTCTCATCTCGTGTACCGGTATTTACGATAAAGCCACAGTATGAGACATTTCCAGCTATAGGTTTATGCACTATACGCAAACCATTGGATAAGGTATGTGAATGGTAATTGATCATTTTTTCATATAATGCGCCCGTTCTTCAGGCTGGAATTTCTCTATGGAATAGCGTAACATCGTCCTCGGCATTTTTTTATGATAAAGACCTAAAAATGAACACAATCGATCTTTATCTTTTTTCCCTGCTTCGCGCAGCATCCAGCCAATGGCTTTATGCATCAGATCATGCTCGTGCCGCAACAGCTTTTCAGATAAAGCAAATATATCATCCAGATCACCACGCCTGATAAAAGCGAAAGTAGCCAGGATAGAAATACGCTGATCCCAGAGTAAGCTACTCTCCGCCAAGCCATAAAGCACCGAACGGTCTTTGTCTACAAGATACTCCCCTACTATATCTTTTGCGCTCAGATCTACCAGGTCCCAGTTATTGATATATTTGGTTTTCGACAGATAATAATCACAAATCTCTTTACGTTCCGCCTCTTTGGCCTTCTTGAAGCGTTCTACAAGTATAAGTAATGCGCAAAGACGGCATTCATGATATTCACTTTCCAATAGCTTGGTAATTTCCGCGAATGGAATATCTTTACATTTCTTAGCCACCCTGCGGGTATCAGGTACTACAACCCCGATAAACCTGTCACCTTCACCGTATTGTCCTTTTCCTGTTTTGAAAAAGTACGGGAGAAATTCTTTCTTCTCCGGTGTTGAATATGATTCCAGTTCTTTTTGTATATTTTTTGCAGTCATTGTATCCAGAAAAGTAACAAAGGTAACAGAAAACAATTAATAATGAAGAATGAAAAATTAATAATTCTTGAGGTTGCCCTTCCTGCATAAAACTTGATTTTTTATACTATTTCGTCTCTGCCTCTTTCTATATACAGTGCTTCTAAAATTTCATATAAGCTATAGATCATGGAGCCTCAGCTTTGGTTAATTCTGAAATTCCATTCTCGTTTATTGCTTCAATAGCGAAATAGTAAGGTTTGGTTTTATCCATTCCCGGATAATAATACTCATTCGCATCGTATACCATCACACAATTATACAGTTTATCCGGCTCCTGACCTATATATATATTATAAGCATAGGCTTTGTCCACAGGCTTCCATTTCAACCAGGCATTCCGCCTGTCTGTTACATCCGACCTAAAGGCCATAAACTGCTCTACCTTATCCGGTTTCTGCCCGGAGCCTATCCCGAACACCCTGAAACCCGATATTGCAAATTTACCTGTTGGCATATGAATGTTCTCCATTTTCAGATATCTGGCTTTCACAGGCCTTTCTAGTTCTACATAGTCATGCGGCACATCCTTGTCATTCCTGCTCTTGTCAATAAGAACATCCCATTTTTTCCCATCTGATGAATAGTAGATCTTATATTGATGATATATGCCTTGCTGCTTGCCTGAAAATTCAGCATCCTGATCTGCATAATTGATCTGTAGGGCATAAACGGTCGATACTTCGCCCAGATCGGAGATAAGCCATTCTCCCTTGCGGGCAGTCCCGGCGCTCCAATATGTTTTTATATCCTCGTTGACGATATTATTAGGATAATGCGTTCCAAAAACAGAGGATACCTGAACAGGCTTCTTATAATTGAGTAACATCCATCCCGTAAAACGGCTTTTCTGATGGTCGGCCGCTTTTCCATCCGGCAAATAGTGAGGATAGTCCCCAAAAGCCGTATTACAATACATTACATCATCTTTATCGAATCCGGCAGGCCATATGCCGATACGACGTTCAAAATTATTTTTCACATTTATCACCATTGTAGATGTATGCCAATAGTTACCGCTATTATCCTGAAACGTAGCACCATGACCTGCTCCGCGAATAAACCCGCCGGCCTTCATACTAAAAGGTAAAGAGACATGCTCAAAATACCCTAAAGGACTATTACTTACGGCGACTCCATCTCCATAATGGCTGAATTCTGTGCCCGGGCCACCCCACTGAAGATAATATTTTCCATTATGCTTAGTCATCCAGGCTCCTTCCATAAAAGGTTTTAGAAATGTATTATCCATATGTTCACCAAAGCGATGCCAACCGATACGGTCATCATCCAATAACAAAAGTTCCTTGCGTGTTCCTGCAGGCTGGAATGTAGCCCTATCAAGTTCAATACCATACAAAGGATACACATTGCTACTACCGTTATACATATAAAGGCGCTTGTCGTCATCTACAAAGAAAGCCGGGTCCCAGCCTCCGATTTCAAAATGTTCTACAGCCTTGGACCACTCATTCTCTTTAGGGCTGGTACTCACCCATATAGGAAAAATCCGGGAATAGGTTGACCCGAAAACACACAGCGAATCACCTTGTACCCAAACAGCCGGGGCACAAAGGTCATCCCATTTGTTAGGAGTAGTATCTATAGCCTCTTGCGTAAGGAATTTCCTTGAAACGAAGTTCCAGTTCAGCATATCACTGCTCCACCAATATCCGGTTTGGTTGGTGGAGAATAAATAGTAGTCCCCTTTATAATTGACAATAGCAGGATCGGCTGTAGACCGGTGCTTTCCCCATGTTGTAAAACTTGGGATAGGCCCGTAACCATAATCCAGATTGACCGGGTTGCAATATGTTTTCTGCTGCGCAGGTAAATGCAGGCATCCCACAAAAAACAACAGGGATAATATTATTTTCAGATTATTCATACTAGTGGTATTTGTAATTAGGGTAAACGAAAATAAGCAATTTTAATCATTTATGCAATTTACATTTATTGACTATATTTGGTTAAAACCTGACATATCTGACACTTTTTCCATTATTTTCATTTTGTAGTTTTCACATCTGTTAACTGTATATGGTTAAAAGGTAACAGGTGTATCAGTCAACAGTAAACAGTAATCAGTAAACAGTAATCTGTTAGCAGTCAACAACTCGCAAGATGTAAAAACTTTGCGCCTTTGCGTCTTTGCGTGAAACAAAATAGGGTGCCCCTCGCTCGCGCAGACGTCCCGTCTGTGTGTTGCGTAGCAAACATTTTTTCCCTGTCAACAAGACACGGACTGGAAGTTCGCGCCAGCGGGGGGTAAAAGGTAACAAAAGTAACACTTATTTCAGTTAGCAGTGAACAGTAAACAACTCGTATCTCGTATCTTGTCTACTCGTAACTCGTAACTGCCCGAAGGGCGAAGTAACTCGTAACTATATCAAAAAAGTTACAAAAGTTACACTTTTTCCACTATTTTTTATCTGTTCCTTTTTTTCCTCTGTATAAGTCTCCCTTGGGGGCAGGGCTGTTAAGTTCTGCATTCTTATATCCTCTGTGTCATGTTGAACGAAGTGAAACATCTCTTAACTCGAAAGAGATCCTTCGTTTCACTCAGGATGACAGCAGAGAATAACAGAATAAAACGTAGAACTTAACAGCCCTGCCTTTTGGGGAATTGAGGACGCTCGCTTATCCTTTCAAAGAACTATCAGCTAATAGCTAAAGGCTATCAGCTATGTATATAGATAAACTGTTATACAAAAAATCCTATTCGGACGGAAATTTCTGTTCTATATCCTCCGTATATGCCGTATCGGGTTCGTATCTGAGCCTCTTGCGTTCATTCAGCCGCCACAGCCAAAACAATCCGCCTATAGGTACACCTATTGTCCATGCGCAGTTCAGATACCCCATAAGGCTAAAACCAAACCCGAAAAGCACTTGAAACTGTAATAATTGAAATGAAAAACCATTAATGGCGGAATATGTTATTGTGGGAACATTCAGGCAAATAACCGCAATGTATTTTATCCATTTCCTTTTCAGATCACTTCGTTTTATCCGTACGATCGCATATACATTAAGGACAGGCACCAAGATTGCAATGAACCCTATCAGCCAGAATGAAAACATAGAAGGAATGATCTTTTTGATATCAAGTACATTTATAAACTTGATCTTTCCGTACCCCTCATCGAAAGAAACCTTAAAAACGCCGAAATAGTCTTCATTTGAAAATTGAATGTATACATCCGTAGTCCCGGCAGACGATGCTTGATCAGAGGTTAAGGCCGAACTCATTTTTTCAGCTTTCATAAAGGTATAATCCAACTCTGTTCCGAATTTCTTTACGATATGATACCGAAAATCAGCCAATTCGAGTTTCAGCGTATCCAGATTAGCTTCACCTAAGTCTTTCCTATTCACTGTCATTTGATCAATAGCGTTGTCATACTCCTCATTTAGAAGGCTTTCCACAAATGCTACTGTAACATATCTGTATGAAAACATATTGGCGACCGTTTCACAACCGGTCAGAGTAGCAATAACAAGAACTAATAGTAAAATCTGCGTCAGGTATCTCATAGTATTCACATTGATTATCAATAATCAAAAATAAGAATAAGAAACCAAACAAAAAAGTGCAACCTGTAACGGCTGCACTTTTTATATCTATTTCTTAAACCTGCTTATTCAGCGTTCAACGTAAAACGTTGGAAACCTGTAACAGCAAGCTCTTTATCATGTTCTGCAAGATATTGAGCAATTGTTTGCTTAGGATTTTTCACAAATTCCTGTTGAAGAAGTGTAAATTCTTTATAGAACTTCTGCAATGCGCCTTCAGCAATTCTGTCGATCAGATTCTCAGGTTTGCCGGCTTCAATCGCTTTTTCTCTGGCAATCTTGAGTTCCCTTTCTTTGATTTCTTCCGAAACTTCTTCCGCCACAAGGGCAACAGGACTCATAGCAGCGATTTGCATAGCTATATCTTTAGCTACCTGTTCGTCAACATTTGGCTTATTGAAACCAACGATAGCCGCCAGCTTATTGCCCGGATGAACATATGCCACTACTGTAGGAGCAGTGATTTGCTTATACACGTTCAGTTCCATTTTTTCACCTGTAACGCCCATTCTGTCTGTTACAAGTTCAGCAATTGTACGATCGCCGACTTTAATAGTTTTCAGAGTATCTATATCAGCAGGTCTGTTAGACAGTGCGGCATCAAGTATCGACTTAGTCATTCCCACGAAATCGCCGTTCATTGCCACAAAGTCAGTTTCGCAGTTTACTGCCACTATCGCAGCGAAATCGCTGTTTGTTGCAGCCAACACGCAACCTTCTGTTGCATCACGGTCTTCACGTTTTGCAGCGAAAGCCTGTCCTTTTTTACGAATTATTTCGATTGCTTTATCAAAATCTCCTTCTGCTTCAGTCAAAGCATTTTTACAATCCATCATACCTGCACCTGTCATTTTGCGCAAGTGTTGGATATCTGCCATAGAAATTGCCATGTTTTTCTCCTTTTATTTTTGGTTTATAATTAGTTACGAGTTACTTCGCCCTTTGGGCAGTTACGAGTTACAAGTCTCCAATATATTTTACGAGTATGTCATTTTCCAATCAACAGTAAACTTGTAACTCGTAACTTTGTAACTTGTAACTATTAAAAAAGACCAAGAAATAGTCTCTAAGAATGCTCTTAGAGGCTAATTCTTAGTCTATTAAACTTTATTTACTCTTCGTCTCCTTTAGCAAATTTACTTGCTACAGCTGCATTGATAGCCTCCTGGTCTTCTTTTTCAACCACAGGTTTCTTTGCACCGGCTTTCGCTTTGCGCTCTCTTCTTGGAGCACCTTCTTCATCCTGAGCTTCAGCAGCTGCGCTATCTGCTTTTTCGATCTTTCTTTCCTCAAGACCTTCTTTGATTGCATCGCAAAGGCTTCCGAGGATAAGTTCGATAGATTTGGCAGCATCATCGTTTGCAGGGATTACGAAGTCGATATCATCCGGATTAGAGTTTGTATCTACCATTGCAAATACAGGTATTCCGAGACGGTTTGCTTCTCTTACGGCGATGTGTTCTTTCATCACGTCCACTACGAATAGTGCAGATGGAAGACGGGTAAGATCCTGAATAGAACCTAATGTTTTTTCAAGTTTTGCACGTTGACGTGTAACCTGAAGTCTTTCTCTTTTCGATAGAGTATCGAAAGTTCCGTCTTTCACCATTTTGTCGATAGTCGACATCTTCTTCACAGCCTTACGGATTGTAGGGAAGTTTGTCAACATACCACCCGGCCAGCGCTCTACCACATAAGGCATATTTATTGACAGGGCCAGGTCTGTAACAACTTGCTTTGCTTGTTTCTTTGTAGCAACAAACAATATTTTTTTGCCCGATTTAGCGATTTGCTTCATAGCAGCAGCTGCGTCTTCGGTCTTAGCTATTGTTTTATATAGGTCAATGATGTGGATACCATTGCGCTCCATAAAGATATAAGGAGCCATTGCCGGGTTCCACTTTCTTTTCAAGTGACCGAAGTGTACACCAGCGTCTAATAATTGGTCGAATTCTAATTTTGCCATTTTTAATTTTTTGATCGTTTACTTTCTTTTTCTGTTAGCGAATTGTCGGGTAGCTCATTTTCAGAAGTCCCGGCAATTTAGATACTAAACGTAATTTAAGAGATGAGGCCGACTCATCATATATTAACCAACCTGTAACTTTTAAGCGGCCGTAGCCGTGAAAGCGTAATTGGGTAAAATAATATCCAAATTAACGTTTTGAGAACTGAAATCTTTTTCTTGCTTTTGGTTGTCCCGGTTTTTTACGTTCTACAACACGTGGGTCGCGAGTCATAAATCCTTCAGCTCTGAGAGCAGACTTATCTTCTGGGTTGATCTTCACCAAAGCGCGGGCGATACCAAGACGTGCAGCTTCTGCCTGTCCTTTGTATCCACCTCCGTTCAGGTTGATCTTGATGTCGTACTTTTCAGCAACTGCCAGTTTGTTTAGCGGTTGTTTTACAACATATTGAAGAATAGTTGAAGGGAAGTAATTCTCTAGTTCACGTTTGTTGATCACTATTTTTCCGGTTCCTTCGCTTACGAATACGCGAGCTATAGCAGCTTTACGTCTTCCTATTGCATTTACTACTTCCATTAATAATTATTTAAGAGCGTTAATATCTATTGTTTTCGGTTGTTGAGCTTCATGCTTGTGCTCAGTACCTGCATATACATAAAGATTTTTCAAAAGAGCTGCGCCAAGACGATTCTTAGGCAACATACCTTTTACTACCTTATGCACCAAGCGGTCGGCTCCTTTTTCCATCAATACGGCAGGAGTAGCTTCTCTTTGTCCACCCGGATAGCCTGTATATCTAAGATAAACACGGTCGTTCCATTTGTTACCAGTCAACACCACTTTGTCCGCGTTGATAATAATTACATTATCGCCACAGTCTACATGCGGGGTAAAACTTGGTTTATACTTCCCTCTCAGAAGTTTTGCCACTTTGGATGCCATGCGTCCCAGTGTCTGGCCTGTAGCGTCAATCACAACCCATTCTTTTTGTACGGTTGCTTTGTTCGCTGAAATGGTCTTATAACTTAAAGTATCCACTTACTTAAAAAATTAATTTGGTTAATTACTTTTTCTTTGACTCACTCAACTTTCATCCGCTTATCGAGCTAAGATATGATAAGCGATAATCGTTTGTTAATCAAATTTTTACGTTTTATTTCGTAATAATCGGCTCGCAAAATTACAAATTATCAGTGAATTAGCAAAAATAAACGGGGAATTTTTAATGAGGGAATGTTATAATATGCCGATATGCCAATGAATTAATAGATTATTTGCATATCTATCTTTTATTGGCACATTTTCTTCACCCTGTACCCATCCTGTATCTTATATCCTCTGGCCTCAATGCATTCCAAAGGAATAAATTTGGCGTAGTGGCTTGCAATACTGGCGGGAAGTATCATCTCATAAGGCAGGTCTTCACTTACCCATATGATTTGCTCATTATTAATGGTATATGGCAAAAACCCATCTGTAATATCTATACCTCGCGCTTTCTGCCGGTCGGTGATGGAATAAGGTTTAAGCATCAGATGCGAGAACGGATGGATGCCATACTCTTTAATTTGCGGATAAAAGCCGTAATAACAGCTACCCGTCCACAAGGCAATACCAAGAATAAAAGCACAAAGTAACGTTTTACTGAATCCCGGCAAATATAATTTATAATCCCTATTCTCATACAACAGTACCCCTCCCGTAAAAATCACAGCACACAATATACCGGGTACAAATCGTATATCAGGCCCTCCAAAAGCCCAGACCACAATAGAGACAAAGAAAACAACATACAGTAAATATATATGTATTCCAATTTTTTTTCTCTTTTTCAGTATCAGATAAGAAGCGAGAATAAATGAGCAAAGGGTCAGTAAATATATTACATCAGTAAGTATATTTATGAACAATGGGTCCCGGACACTCTCCCCCGGATAGCGCAGGGCAATCCTGAAAAAATAATAACCGATATCGAATATATAATTCGTTTCTCTTATAGCCACTTCGCGTGGAACTTTCCAATCGAAAGAGAATAAATCTATCTGATAGAACGGATAGATAAGATAGCCGGAAATCACAACATTCCTTATCAGCCACGGAATCAATATGAAAAGCCCGGCAATAACGACAAATGAAATAACCTTGTATTTCCGCTCTCTGAAAAGGTTATACAACAAATAAATACTTATCAGCCCGATCGGGAAAAATGATAATTTACATGTAAGCAAAAAAACCGGGAGCACAATACCAATCAGGCAATTCGTTTTCAACAGTTTAGGGTATAATACAATCCGGGCAATGATATAAAACACAATAAAATTAGGCAATATATCCGTAGAGGTATTTCCGAGAAAGTAGATAGAAATCCAAAAAAGCAGAATATATGATAATAATATGACAACGCGCTTTGCCTCGTATCTGGAGATAAACAGTTCGTATAAAATCCAACATCCGGCAACCGTCACAATCAGCGGTTGTAACGGATACATCGCCTCTCCCAGAAAAAAACGAAACGAAAAAACAGCGCATAGCAGGAAGTAATTGGAGTTGAAGCCAAACCTGTCATCGAGATTTGCGACTCCGGGCACAACTGCGTATTCTTCATTCCACCTGATATTTTGAAAATGGTAAAATGCTGAATCATACACATCCTGTTGCCACGTAAAGAAATAGAGAGAGAACAGTAGGAATAGGATTATAAGTACCGATTGAAAAGGGGAAAAAACTCCTTTCGTTGACTTTACAATATAATCATAGGTATAAAACAACCTTCTGGGGCAGATAGCCCAATAGTTTAGCGAAACCAGAAAGACGGCAACTAAGAATAACTGATTGGATGGCAGCCACAACGACCACAACGACAAGGGTATAATAAGAAAACACAATCCGAGCAGCAGTTTATCTACAGGATTGTACTCTTCATCACGTTTGCAAATCCTATTATATAACGCGAGCAGCATATCCCCGAAACTAAAGAGGATAAAGAATATGATTGTCCATGTTATAAAGTTTGCAAGCACGTTTGGTAATTATAAGTTATAAGTTATGATTATCACACAGCCACTTCCCCTTTTATATGCGGATGCGGATCATAGCCTTCCAAGCTGAAATCCTCAAATTTAAAACCGAAAATACTTTTTACTTCAGGGTTTATTATCATACGTGGCAACGGGCGGAAATCGCGTGTCAATTGTAATTTTACCTGCTCCAGATGATTTGTATATATGTGCGCATCTCCTAATGTATGCACAAAATCTCCGGCTTCGAGACCTGTTACCTGCGCCATCATCTGCAACAAAAGGGCATATGAAGCGATATTGAAAGGTACGCCCAGAAATATGTCGGCACTGCGCTGATACAGTTGCAGACTCAACTTCCCGTCAGCCACATAAAACTGGAAGAAAGCATGACACGGAGGAAGGTTCATATTCGGCAGATCGGCCACATTCCATGCACTCACGATAATACGGCGCGAATCCGGATTGTTTTTTATTGTATCCACCACATTGGAGATCTGATCTATAAAGCCTCCGTTATAATCGGGCCAGGAACGCCACTGATAACCGTAAATATGCCCCAGATCACCGTTTTCATCAGCCCATTCGTTCCATATACGCACACCATGGTCCTGCAGATATTTCGCGTTGGTATCCCCTGCCAGAAACCAGAGTAGTTCGTATATGATGGATTTGAGATGTAATTTCTTCGTAGTGAGCACGGGGAAACCGTCTGCCAGATTGTAACGGCTCTGATGTCCGAATACACTGATCGTACCTGTCCCGGTGCGGTCACTTTTATGTATGCCTTCTGCCAGAACACGTTTCAGTAAATCGTGATATTGTTTCATATTTGGATATTTTGTTTTGCTTTGAAAATTATACAAAAGTAAGATATATTTCGCTCTAAAAAAACAATGGTTCGTGTTATGCTTTTGTAATATTTCTAAATTCAGATCCCTGACTTGCTTGCATCTCTGTAGAAATCTAAAAAATAAACGGTTACTTTATATAACAATTTTTAGAGATGATTTGTATGGTGATGTCAAAAGTAAAACTGTACAATCAACTAATTATCCTCTTTGTCATTGGCTCCGCTTCGCTCTGCCGAACGTTGTTTCTGAGTGCAACGAAGAATCTCGCCCCTTGGAAATGCGATGTTTCACTCCGTTCAACATGACAAAGAAAAAGTAAAAGACTTTTGGCACACCTTCACATTCAACAATATTATTATAAAGTATTTAATCGCTTATTTCTTCGCGCCCTTTTGCACCTCCGACATTACCCGAAGGAAATTACCGCCCCATATCTTTTCTATATCTTTATCCGAATAACCTCGCTCTAATAATTTCACCGTGATATTTATCATGTCATTACTACCCTGACATCCTATCAGCCCTCCGCCACCATCAAAATCGGACGCGATACCCACATGGTCGACACCCGCTACTTTCACAACATAATCAATATGGTCTATAGCATCTGTCAGGCTGGCTTTGCTTTTATCTTTATTGATAAACAGGTCTACGAGGCATATCTGCACTACTCCTCCGTTTTTTGCAATTGCCTGCATCTGCTTGTCGGTCAGGTTGCGGTCGTGATAGCACAGCGCCTGCACAGACGAATGCGATGCGATGACAGGTTTGGTAGATAGTTCTATTACATCCCAGAATGTTTTTTCTCCCACGTGCGAAATATCCACCATAACCCCCAGCCGGTTCATTTCCTTTACCACCTCTTTTCCATAAGGACTAAGGCCGTTCCATTCATGTTTTGTATCACTCGACGTATCGCATATATCATTGTCTTTGGTATGGCAAAGGGTTATATAATTCACTCCCATTTTTTGGAAACGGGCAATATTGGAGATATCCTTGCCTATGCCATATCCGTTTTCGATACCGATAAATACAGCCTTTTTACCTTCATTTTTGAGGCGTATAAGATCATCGGCCGTATAGGCTATTCCGCAGATATCCTTGTTTCTTTCTACCTGTTGATGCGTTTCTTTTATATAGTTTTCTATCTTATCCACTGCTTTCTGTGTCGACTCTTTATCCCGAGGCCCTTGCGCTATATAAGCAGCGAAGAAAATAGCATCCAGCATCCCCTCTTCCATTTTAGGGATATTCACCTGATTTTCTTCCCTTCTTCCTATGTCAAACCCTGCTTTTTTGAATTCGGTCGGTGTATCGCAATGCGTATCAACCGACAAAATATGCTTATGCAGTTCTTTTGCCTTACGGAAAGTATTGGCTTCGTTCACAATAAACCTGAATATTTTAAGCATTGTCGTATCCCCGCCGTAAACATGTCCTTCGGGATGCCATTGCACCCCTATTACTGAACGGTTGGGATATGCCTCGATAGCTTCTACGATGCCATCCTGCGTGATTGCCACCGTACGGAAATCCGGCGCAATATCTTTTACCGCCTGATGGTGGAATGTATTCACCGAGAACTCATCAACTCCTAATACTTGTGCTAGTTTGGAATCTTTTTCTATAGCTATCGTATGTGTCCCTTGTTCTCTCGGCTCTGTTTGCTTATGATTGATACTCTTATCTTTTACCTGCGTAGGGATATCCTGATAGAGTGTTCCTCCGAAAGCTACATTTATCAGTTGCATCCCCCGGCAAATTCCAAGTATAGGAACATTCCGGTCGGTAGCCAGCTTCAGTAACACCAAATCGTAGATATCACGGAGGGAATCTATATCGTTCATATCCGGGATTGCTGTTTCCTTGTAATAGGGAGGATTAATATCTTCTCCTCCGGTCATCACCAGCCCATCGAGGTCTTTTACAATACCCCTCAAAATTACGCCATCTGTTATTACAGGAATAATTACAGGCTTACCTCCGGCCTTTAGTATGGCATTGATATATGTCGCCTGTACTACCGAACTGCCTTTATCTGTCCGGCTTGCCGATAAACCGATAAGCGGAGCCGGCTTGGAGCGTAAATCAACAAATTCCGAATCTATGGTTTTATATAACTCCGGCAGGCTTGGAGTGGCTGTTTTCTGACTGTATATACTTCCGCTTACCGACAAGCAGATAGAAAATATGATGGATACTATTTTTTTCATCTCTTTATTATTAAAAGCTTTGACCTTTCCATTACTTATTATCATCTTTTTATTTCCTCCCTTTCGGGGAGGTCAGGAGGGGCTACCAGTTGTTTCTTTACCCAGTCTTTACCATCTGTCAGCCGGGTAACTAATACCGCGCAGACGACATTCCCGGTAGAATTGAGCAGTGTAGCCGGAATATCCACAATTGTACTTATTATCATCAATGTTCCTGCAAGTTGAGGAGAGAATCCAAAAACTGAACAGATAAGCAGCTCTCCGGTCATACCTCCACTCGGTATCGCCCCCATTACCGCTCCCACAAGCAAGGCTACTCCGATAATCATAAACATATTGGAGGAGGATGTAAGTTCCTGCCCGAATATAGTAAACAGAAATATAACTTTAAGCACCCCGGCCATAACCGAACCATCCTTATGTATATTTGTACCTAAAGGAATAACCGTTTCCGCAATATTCTCCGGAACTCCCATTTTTTTCGACGCCTCAATATTTACAGGAATACAAGCCGCACTCGAAGATGTGGCAATCGCCATCAAGGATGGTGTCGGCATATTGCGCCAGAAAGCGACAAAAGCCTTTTTCCCTCCGGCTATGAAAATATAAACCGAATTCAGTACAAAAAAAGAGATAGCAGTGAGTATCAGATAAAGCAGGAATACATGTAAATATCCATTCAGTATCTGTCCTCCCAGCTTCCCTACTGTATCCGCGAAATAACAGCCAAGGCCTAAAGGCGCGGCTATCATGATAATACTCATCATTTTCAATATTATACTATTGGCAGCATTAAGCAGTTCCGCCACCATCTTCCCTTTACTCTTGGAAAGAGCGGTGGCAAGGCCAAAAAACGCGGAAAATATAATAAGGGGCAACAAATTTGATTTGGTAAACAACTGCTGAAAATCGGAGACCGTAAATGTATTTACAAATATTTCAGCAGAAGTCAGCTGCCTGATTGTTTGTCCGGGAAGCCCTGTCAGCACATCCGACTGGTTAATTCCACCCAGGGGGTTATAAAACAGAGTGAACAGATATGCTACTATCGCCGCAACAACAGAGGTGAGCAGGAATACAAGGGCAATATTACCGACAACCTTCCCCACCATATTCGACTGCTTCATGTTGCAGATAGACGACGAAACACTGAAAAATACCAACGGCACTATCAGCACAAACATCAGGTTAAGAAAAATATCCCCTACCGGTTTAACGACAGATGCATCTTCCCCGAAAATGATACCGCATATCCCTCCTGTCAATATTCCACAAAGGAGAAGAATAGTATATACATAATTTCTTAAAATATTCATCGAAACAAACAAATTGTATAAGTCTGCAAAATTACACTTTCAAACGGAGAATCTACATCTGTTATCTATAAATAATTGCAGATTTAAGAAAATTGATATCCTGAAGGCAATAACTATCCTGTTGATAGTCTTAATTTTCGCTGTATATCTACAAAAAGCTTCACATTTTTTCTCCCGGAAGCCTTGTTATTATAATAAAAATACATATATTTGCACCGCGAATGCAAAAATGGTGATTGTAGCTCAGTTGGTTAGAGCGTCGGATTGTGGTTCCGAAGGTCGCGGGTTCGAGACCCGTCTTTCACCCAAAGAAGAAAAGAAACTGTTTATCAAGCAGTTTCTTTTTATTTTTACAGCCACGCCATACTATAATCAAAAGAAGTATGACAAAATCACTACAATGACCAGGGCCGGAAGCATATTCGTCACACTGATATCCTTTATTTTAAGGATGCTGATTCCCAGCCCTATCAACAGAATTCCTCCTACTCCGGTCATATTCGCTGTCATATCATCGCTCATATAGCGCATAATAAAAGCCGCGAACAAAGTCAGTCCTCCCTGATAAATTAAGACGGGAACGGATGAAAACAGAATGCAGATACCAAATGTGGAAGCCAAAGCTATGGACGAAATTCCATCCATAATAGACTTGGTTAGCAATAAATCAGGAGACTTTCCCATACCATCCTCAATCGATCCCAATATGGCCATAGAACCGACACAAAACAGCATGGAGGCGGTAATAAATCCCTCTGTAAATTGATTTGTTGCCGCATTACCTTTTTTCGTTCCCGAACTTTTGGATTCCAGATAATTGGAAAAGCGCCGCAAATGTTTATCTATATCGATACCCTGTCCGGTTACGGAACCCAGTACAATACTCACCACTACAAGAAGCATGCTTTCTATACGCAACGACATTGATATGCCGATTGCAATAGTAAGCAGCCCGATACCCTGAAATACAATACCTGTCATTTTGGAAGACAGCCTTGAATGGACCATCAGTCCTATCAGGCTACCCCCGATAATTGCCCCCGTGTTGACCAGTGTTCCTACCATAGATATAGCAATTGTGTTTAAATAGATTTGATTTTCTACAAAAATAGAAAATATATCGACATTTTATTCTCTATAGATCCGGTTCGTTTACAAAAAACTAAAAAGAGCCACTCGTCCTGAGTAGCTCTTTTTTAGTCTATTTATTTCAGACTAGAATATTTTGTATGACAGCTGGAAATTAAGCATAGGCCACCATTTCAGCCATTTAGTATAATCATCTATATCTTCGAAACTTTCAGAGGCATTATTCACCACATCTAATTTCTTCCCATTTTGCTTAAGGCTGTAATTTCCCTGATAAATCATACCCAGTTCGAATTTGAAAGCGACACGCTTGTTCGCTATAGCACGGCCAACTCCCAGCCCGAAATACGGTTTGATAATTTTTCCCAATTGAAGGGTTGCATCCAGATTAGCGTCATCCAATGTTAGTCTGTGTCCGTCGAAATCTACATATGGCCATTCTGAAACTCCGGGTTTCAAGGTTGCGCGCTCTCCTGTATTCGGATTAACCAGGAAGCCTTTCGCTTTAAGCTTGTTTGCTCCTATAAACACACCTGCAGTCAGATGGAATATACCCTTTGTAGGATGGAAATCTACCAATACATTCCCATTGGTAAAATTCAACTCACCTTTCATTTTATAATCAGGCGTATAACCAAATGCCTCTTCGAACATTCCATCAGTGTCATCCAGACCAATATCGAATGTACTTGTTTTGAATCCGACAAAATCAATTCCCGCACGTAAATTGAGATAATCGTTTATCGGTGTTGCTGCCTGCAAACCGATACCCATAGTCGAGGCCCTCAGAGCTATGCTGAGATGTGAGAGAAACTGCTTGTCTGATTTTTTTTCTGCAAAGCCGGCAGCAGGTGCAGCAGCAACGGAATCAGCCATCGACAAAACAGAATTTGAACTAAGGGTTATGGTTTCTTGAGCGTGCAAAGGTAATACGCATAATGCGATGATAGTCAGTAATAGTAGTCTCATGTTTCTTTAAGTTGTTAGGTTTAGTTAATAAAGAGCGGATTATTTTCACTCTTCAAGGCCCAAAGATATAAAAAAAGTTAACCTACAACAAGAAAGAATGTTAAAATATTTATAACACAGATATACTAAATCTTAAATCCGAAAGTGGGAATAAAAATGTACTTTTGTGCTAAACTAATTACTATTATGAACTATATTGAAGTAAAATTTATATGTACGCCGAATGATGAAATAGTCAATAGTGTACTGTCAGCCATAATTGCAGAGATAGGATTTGAAAGCTTCGTTGAAGACGAACTCGGAACAACAGCATATATCCAGAACAATCTGTTCGACATCGAAGAACTGGATAAAGCCCTAAATACACTCCCTATAAAAGCCGAAATCACCTATACATACAAAAGCATAGAAGACCGGAACTGGAATGAAGAATGGGAGAAGAATTATTTCCAGCCGCTGATTATCGGCGACAAATGTATCATCCAAAGCACATTCCACAATGTTCCTGCAACATACGACTACAATATATACATCGACCCTAAGATGGCTTTCGGAACAGGACACCATCAAACCACCGAGCTGATGATACGGGAAATACTGAAAGATGATTTCAACGGCAAATCGGTTCTCGATATGGGTACAGGCACCGCCATACTCGCGATACTGGCTTCTATGCGCGGTGCGAATCCTATAACCGCCATAGATATAGATCAGTGGGCATATGATAACGCTATTGAGAATCTTAATTTGAACAACGTTGACAATGTAGATATAAAGATAGGCGGGGCGGAATTGCTGGGCGATAAGAAGTTTGATATCATCCTGGCAAACATAAACCGCAACATCCTGCTAAACGACATCCATTCTTATTCTTCAGTTTTGAATAACGGTGGCATTCTGTATATGAGTGGTTTTTATGCGGAAGATATTCCGGCAATAGACGAAGAGTGTAGTAAAAATGAGCTGGCTTTCATCTATAATACAGAAAAGGATAACTGGGTGGCAGTAAAATATACTAAATTGTCATAATAAAAGACATAAGAGGAGGCTTCTGATTTGAAACCTCCTCTTATGTGTGAGTTAAATTAGGTATTAGGCTTTAAGGTAAATAAAGATTGTTTGGTTATCGGTACAAAGGAACGACATAAATTAAACCGTACCAAATAAAAAAACATATTATAAAACATATTTTTTATAAATAATGCTAACATATCAAGGCCGAAAACCAATGTTTTTTAAACCCTTTTAACACCATCCTAATTTTAGTTAATTTTATCTATCAACACATAATACCCCAATATATACCCTGTATAACAACAAAATATGTGCCAGCCTTAATTCATATAGTCCCACATTGGCAATTGTACAGGTTTCTGTTTAAGACAATCTACCGCTTTGGCATCCAGATATTTTTTATGTACTACCAGACGGAACATATATTCACTAAACCATTTATCTGTAAAGGTCAGATAACCTTTATTGCCAGAAGCAGCTCCCCAACTATTCTCAAATTCCCATTTTACAGGCGTGTCACTCACATCCGTGTCGCAACCGATCAATGTCATGGCATGGCTCGAACCGCTTTGCCGTGTCAGGATACGTGCTTTTTTATCCATCGACAAATTCACTCCTAATAAAGACTGGTAATCGTACATATCCGGATCGAGTATTCCCGATTCCCTGTTCAGTTGCTTACCCACATCGCAAGAGGCATACAGGGGTTCGTTATTCTTTATGGAAGCCAGAGCAGCTTTCTTTATGTCTTCATTCGGCAGGTTCAGATATATCCAGTTGATGCCTTCGATCGTATTTTTGTAATTCTGTATTTCATATAGCTGATAATACTCGCGGGTAGGATCGTTCATCACCATAATATAGTTATCGGGAGAATAATCTTCCGGAGTGATCGCCTCATAAAACTGTTTCGGGGTATAATTACGCAATTCCTTTATAATACCGTTTTTATCCTTATATCTCCATGTAAATTCTGCAGGCGGTTCGCCAAGACACAGAGCCAGTATGCGATACACATCTTTTAGTATAAGTGTTTTCTCCGACCTTAAATCCTGCATTTTCTTGCCTGAGGACGCCAGTTCCCTAAGGGTATATCCGCCGGAACGCAGCCTTTCATTGAGTAAACCAAGCATTTGCCTTGTATTGTTCGAATGCGCAGTTTCCGGCATTACATCCTGAGGCACAACTCCATATTTCTTCGCGGCATTATAATACAGGTTCCAAACACCACCGTCGCCAACCGGAGATTTGAACAGGTATTCCACGGCCCTGTCTCCAAACGGGTCTTTACTCGTACCTATAATATTTTCGAGAAACAGGTTGGCTTTTTCAAAAATATCCCAGAAATACAGATAATTGTGAGAGAAATCAAATTCACTGATATTGTATTTCTCCATAATAGACGGACGCAATACGTTCATCGATGTAAACATCCAGCAGCGTCCCGAACTTTTTTGATCGGTAATCCCCTTTACATTCACTCTGTACCGGAAATAATGATCTATTTTCCCTTGCAGGTCGTGATTCAGGGCATTTGCCGTAATGTTGGCGTTTGTTGTCAGGATGTTTTGAATCGCTTTTGTAGGAGCATCTTGTTTAAAGCCCGACTGTATTTCCTGCAATTCTCTTTCAGTAATACTTTGCGCGGACAGGAGTATCGAAGAACATAACAAGGCTCCTGTAAACAGAATCTTTTTCATATATGAATAGTTTTATTTAATCATTACACGGAAACCTACATATATCAAATATAAGGATTAGTTCCTCTGGTAAGATATATCGGTTTTCATGGTTAGACAGACCAATTAATAGTTTTTACTATACAAAAATAAGAAATACGGCGGGATAACAGTCTTACAATGTTACAAATGTTACATAAATCGAAAAAGTAACACTTTTTACAGTTAACAGTAAACAGTGAGCAGTAAACAGTGAGCAGTCACAAATCGTAATAACTCGTATCTCGTATCTTATGTACTCGTAACTCTATTCAAAAAAGGTAACAAAGGTAACACATATATCAGTGAACAGTCAACAGTCATCAGTTAACAATATTCTCTCGCAAAGACGCAAAAAGGGAACAAAGGTACCTTTTACAATTAACAGTCAACAACTTATATCTCGTATCTTGTTTGCTCGTAACTCATAGCTGTTAAAAAGGTAACAAAAGTAACAACTTTTTCAGTCATATGCTAATCCGCTAATATGCTAATCAAAATTTCAAAAACTATCAGCTAACAGCTAAAGGCTATCGGCTATATATATACATAGATAAACTTAGATACAAATTATACCTCAAACTTCCTGTATATGCATAAATAATTGTCTTATATATAAAGAATCTTCCTTAAAGAATTTATCTTTGCATCGTTTTAATCAAAAAATCATCAGGAAAATGACTGAAATACAGCCGGCCTCTTACTCCAAACAAAGAATACGTTACGCCGTAATGGCTCTTTTTATAGCTCAGGGATTATGCTTTGCCAGTTGGGCAAGCCGTTTACCGGACATTAAAAAGGATTTCAGTGTAGAAAGCTATCTGCACTATGGTTTACTTATGTTCCTTATTCCGATAGGTAAATTCGTAGCCATACCACTGGTTGGATTCCTCCTGCCCCGTATCGGAAGTAAGAAAACCGTCCTGATAAGTATCACCGGATTCACGCTTTCCCTCTTTATGGTAAGCCTTATGCCTGATATTACCGGATTGGGCATAGCCATGTTCCTGTTCGGCATTTTTTGGAATATGACTGATATTTCACTTAATACGCAGGCTATTGAAGTAGAGCGCATCTACGGAAAACCCATCATAGCCACATTCCACGCAAGCTGGAGCCTTGCCGCCTGTATCGGTGCATTGATAGGTTATGGTATGATTAACCTGAAAGTAGGAACATTCGTCCATTTTGCTATAATTACAATAGTCGCGCTTATCGCTATACTTATCAATTATAAATACCTGCAGGAAGCAACTCCAAAAGCAGTACAAGCTGAAAAGGAAACAGAGCCGAAGATAATATCGAAAGGCTTCCGTATGCCCGAAACATTGCTTATACAGTTAGGTCTGGTGTGGCTGCTTGCCCTCATCGTAGAAAATACAATGTTCGAATGGAGCGATGTATATTTCCAATCGGTTATAAAAGCGCCTGAATCTCTACAGGTAGGTTTCCTTGTATTTATGATTATGATGTTTTCGGGACGTATGCTTACCAATTTTGCATACCGTATCTGGCAGAAAAAAACAGTATTGCAGATTGCCGGAGCACTTATCCTGATAGGCTTCGTTACATCTTCCCTGTTTATCCATACGGCCGATACCCTTATCATAAAGGTTATAATCAATTCGATCGGCTTTATGCTTATCGGTCTGGGAATATCCTGTGTAGTACCTACCTTATACAGTATTGTCGGAGATAAAGCTAAAACTCCGGTCGGAACAGCCCTTACCATTATGTCGAGCATCAGCTTTGTAGGACCATTGGTTGCCCCCCTGTTAGTAGGGGCCATATCCGACAGTCATGGAATGGAATGGGCTTACCTTGCGGTCGGGTTATTGGGCGGATGCATTGTTGTTATTGCAGCATTGAGCAAGACGCTTAGGAAATAGTTATGAGTTATGAGTTATGAATAAACTCGAAGCAGATAACTCATAATCCATAACTTATAATTCATAATTAGGGTCTGCTGATAAACTGATAATTCGTTAAGGATGAGTGAAAATACTTATATTTG
>NZ_JBHSGN010000116.1:0-1520 GCF_042654545.1 Dysgonomonas termitidis | reverse complement strand
TGTCTATGAATCCGCACAGCCCCCGCGTCTGCGGATACTGACCTCGATAGACGGAACCGCCGGGGAATATGTCGCAGGCCCGAATTTTCCGCTGCCGGTACGCGGATACCTGTATGACATATCGGTCCGGGTATTACCCTCCGGGCTGCCGGCTACACTGGAATTACGTGCCCGGGGTACGGATGGAAGCCGGAGTGTCTTAACATATAAGATGACGGAACGGTAAATAAGGACATAAAAGAACGTGAAATGTAAGGAGTGGAAATAGGGATGGAAAAAGAAAAAACGGAAGACAGCACCGTCTGCAAATCCTTCCGGCTGCACCTGCCGCAGGGCCGTACCGCGGATATAACCGTGGAAGGCAGCACGCCTAACGACTGCTATATGTCTGCCTTGCGGCGGGCGGCCGCGCAGTATCCGGGCTGGAGGAGTATAGAGGTCATGCCCCCTGACCGTGAAGCGGTCAGCCTTCCGGGATTTGCTGGCGGAGAAGGTAGCTTTATATGATTATTAAAAAATAGTAAAATGAAAAATAGTGAAATGAAAATGATGAAACATTTTATGCAATTAGTTGCAATGTGTGTGTTAACCGTTGGTTTGTCTTCCTGTCAGAAAGACGAAGAGATCTATGACGAATTGATGGGCAGTGAATGGGTGGGAGATCTGGGCTTTAGTTTCGACGACCGGCCCGTGATCAGCGAACTGTATTTCATAGACAACGGTACAGGCTCCGACAAGCAATATTATGCCGGTTCCGCTTCAAATGCCAAACCCGCCTGTAACCTGACTTTCCAGTGGACGATCAAAAACGGGACGCTGACATTGATTTACGACCTCCGCCCGCCGCTGATCCTTGAGATAGGCGGAATGTATATCAAGGGAAACCTCTTAAGAGGCACCCTGCATCTGGCTGGGGAAGAGGATATGCCGGTAACGCTAACAAGGAAGAAATGATAATGAAATATATACATGTAAGCTGTAACTGAGTAAATAAAAAAACTAAAAAACGGAATAAAAGATGGGAACAGTTGTGAAAAGGATAAAGAACAGGGGAAGGAATGTGAGGACCGGGCCGCAGGCTCAGGCTCCGAGCATAGTGGCTAACGGTACTGTTTTCACCGGTGAGGTAAAACTCAGTGAAGACCTGCGCATCGACGGGGCCGTCCTCGGGGATATCTGCAGCACAAAGGCCGTGGTCATCGGCCCCGGCGGAGAGGTGCGCGGGAATATCTCGGCTGCCTTCCTGGATATATACGGTTTACTGGACGGCAATGCCGGTATCACCGGGCATACCTTCCTGCGCAAAGGCGGGATTTTGCTCGGCGACCTGGAGACCGCAGAACTGGAGATCGAGGACGGCGCACGCTTTGAGGGCCAGCGCGTGATGACCCGCAAAGGACCGGGTGGCGCCGGACGGTTAAAAGGATGGCCCTACCGTAGCGGATAAGCGTGTTACGGTACCGGCAACAGGATAAAGATAGCGCAGGGAAAACGGAAGACCGGATAAAACAAGAAGCAGG
>NZ_JBHSGN010000115.1:0-32187 GCF_042654545.1 Dysgonomonas termitidis | reverse complement strand
TTTGCAAATGTACAGGGTTACAAAAAGCGAATCAAGACGTCATCGCGGAGACGCTTACCAAAATCTTCCATTAGAATAATAAATATTAAGCACAATTCCAGTTTTGTTCTGTCTTTAAGAATTGTAATGCAAAGATAAGCCAATAAAGAACGTAGGTCAATAATTCATAAAAGAAAAGAAATAGAAAATAGGGACACGATATATATCAAAATATATATGCAGAGGTTAAGGCAGGCAGCTTTTGTTCCCCTTAAAGACCGGATTTATTATAATTGAGGGCTTTTCGTATGACTCTTTTGTACGGATAATGACAAGAGAAGCTCGTCCCGCTATATGCGTCGGAATCGGCTTTGCATGCTATGTCCCGTCGGCCCGTAAATGTAGTGTTCAAAACGTCAAATTTTTAACAGGAAATACGACACGAAGTGTACGAGGTGTCGTATTTATTGTTAAACCCACAGGGCCTGAATTTGACCGGTGAAGAACACAAATATAATTTTGCCGGCAAGCGGACATAGGCTAAAGACGTATTCGGTGTAGTGTGGAATTAGTAGTCTATGTAAAACCATCGTAATTATAACCGGACTAATTTTGCTATAATAAGCCCGACTTTTGTTTCATCCTCAAATTTTTCCATAGAGATCATATAATTTTGGCTGAAATTTGGCCGCTCTTTATTACAAATCTGTGCCTTCAGATTATATTCGGATATATTATAGTTCTGGCTAAAGCAGTTAATTGTAGCTTTCAACTGACGGCAAGCTGATGAAACCCACCCGCTGTACTGGCGTTCTTTTAGTTCTATAAAATGAACTGAATTATTATAATGTAAAAGGCAATCACACTTATTTTCGATAGATCCATCTTCACGAAAAATAGCCAAATGATTGTCAACCGGATAAAAATCAACTGTCATTTTAGATGGATTTTCAACTACTCCGATCCAGGCTAAAGGATTTTGAATATCCAAGTAAGCAGGCGCGGGTACTTGGCCTGGAAGAGTTTCATCATCGCACAAACCGAATGATTCCGCATCTGTTGAAGCTCTAACTGTAGGTTCAAAAAAGTCTATCGGCATTGTCTTTCTATTTCTTTAAGGTCTGAAAATAGATAATTGGCTTCGGATAACAGATTATTCAGGTAATTCTCATCTGAAGGCAACCCTTTATAATTTTCTAATACCGATATTATACCATTAGCTGCTATTTCATAAATAACTATATCTGAACTGCTAACTGTCGAATTAACAGGAACAATATGATTTACCCTTTCTCTGAGTTCTTCTGTAATCTTTGGATTATCCAATATCATTTTAGCTTTTATTGCCAACGTCAGGTAATTTATGATATAGGGGCTATGGGTAGTTATAACAAGTTTATTCCCAACCGAAAGATTATTGTAAGACAAAAGGCTATTTAATATACTTCTCTGGGAAGATGGAAAAAGATTCTGCTCCGGTTCTTCTACGATATTTATAAATGCTGTTTTGTTGAAGCGGGCGGATAAAACAGACAAGGCAGCCCGGCGTTGCTCATCGGAAAGAGAGTAATCTGACCAAATAGTAGAAACACCATCTTTGAACCGTTGCAGATCCTCGCTACTCATATCAGTTGCATTTTTTGTTTGACTTAAAATGGAATTTGCCAGATAATCTGTCACAACAAACAAAGGTACTATTGACTGGAAACCACTGGAAGATTCATGCAACTTAATCTTATAGTCTTCTCCTTCAATATAAGTAATATCATTTTTTTTATCGTAATTCAGATATGCATTATTGATAGGTAATTCCATGGGTGATTCCAATGACTTTAATGCCAGGCCGAATTCTGTTGTCAGTTCCAAAACAGGCTCAGCTATTTGCCTTAATTTACGGGCATTACCATCCTGTACATTACTGATAAAACTTCTTTCAGCAGGAACATACATTACTTGAGGAAGCTTATATATTGAATTCTTTTTCTCCTGAACAAAAAATTGCCCGTTTTTATATTGCATGGAATAGGACTCGCCTTCGTATTCGATTTCGGCTTTATCAATTCCTTCTTTATTATAGAAATAGTTCTCTATCCTGTGATAGGCACAATAAATATCTTTGAATCGCCCGCTTCCGGTAAATTCCTGTGCAGTATAATCACCCCGGGTAAGCGCTTTCTCTATCCAGGTAAAAGTCGATATTAATTTGGCAATGCTGCTTTTACCGGTACCTTGATTTCCGATAAACAATGTGATTTTTTGTATTTCGATCCAGCCTTCATTTTCTTGATAGCCATTTTTTACCGGACCAAAATTGCGTATTCTGATTTTACTCATCTAAGTTTAAATTATTGGATGAACAGATGTTTTATTATTTAAACATATATAATCCTATATTATATAAATATATAATTATACAAATATATACTGAAACATTCAAAGATACATAATATCATTCTATTTTGATTGAATAATAGATTTGTATGCATAATATATGAAAATTATACCCAGCTGATATTTATTCTTTCTGTTTATTTTAATACCAGCCGGGTGTATTCTCTTTTTAAATGGCAGGTACTGCTTTTTCTGCTTTATCTTTTAATGTTTCCAGCTGCTTTTGAATTTTCTGGTATTTCTGATTATAGATATCCGTATGTTTCCGCATGATATCCATCGTTTTTTCCTTGAAGTGTTGCTTAGAGAATTCTATTAACAACATCATCCTCAGATTATGGCCTGTGTGATTGATCAGATTCTTTATTAAAAAGTTTCTATACACAAGTGCCTTTTGTTCTGCAGTCAGAGTCTTGATTATCTTATATTTTTCATCGGCAGTCAGAACATCCTTTTTCTCATCTGTATATCCGAAAGCCGGAAAATATTTTTTATCCAGGTAGTCCAACATCATAAAAATAAGCAGTTCATCTTCAAATACTGACAACTGCCCGTTATTGATTTCTGAATTTTGTAATAGGGAGGATACTTCTTTGGCTGCATTACGCGTTGCTGCCGTTTTATTTTCCTGATCCTGCTTTTGCAGATTTTCCAGTGGGTTCAGGTCCTTTCCTTTGATAACCTCTACATACCTGATTCCGGGGTTATTATCACCCACATAGATAACCTTCTTTATTTTACCTGATTTTTCTTTTTCTTCGAGTTCTTCCATTTCCTTATAGAAAGACATCTCTTCTATCGTGTATTCTTCCAGAGCCGCCTTGTATTCCTGATCCGATTTATAGCTATTTTGAACAGGAGGTAGTGGTTTTTCAGGGTATTCTTCAGCTTTCATTGTTCTTATATCGACACCGATCTCCTTCATGTCATTATTAACGGTATCATTCATCTTGTCATAAGGAGCTATACAAACACTTATTTCCGGATATTTCTCGGATACCACTTTACAGAAATTTATGGTAAACTTGCTCTTTTTCTCCTGTAAACAGGTGTTGTTCGTACATCGCCCTGATTTCTCTGGAAATAGTTCATAAAAGGCTGTATTGAACTGGCATTTTTCACATTCTGACTTTTCAAAATTAAACTTCGACAAATCATTGGTATACAGCTTTTCGATCCGTTCGGTAAAATCTTTTAATCCCAGTTCTTTCCAATTGTTTTCTTCATGGCTGAAATATTCCTTGTAAATTTGTTTTTGTATAGTTTTGGAATATTTTGCAGTTTCAATCCCGATACCGAGCATGATGTCGTCTTTTTCCAACAAATTTCTAAATTCGTCTATCAGGCGTTGTAGTCTCAGGCGTTTACGGATATAAGATTCATTTTTACCTGATTTATAACAAATATCTTCTATACTGTAACCTCTGACATCCATCAGTTTTTGGTAAGCATCGGATTCTTCGATAGATGTCAGGTTTTCCCTGTTGATGTTTTCGACAAGTGTAATCTCCAGTATCTGTTCATCCGTATATTCCCTGATAATTGCAGGTATCTGGGTTTCTCCGTTCAACTTGAAGGCCCTGTAACGGCGTTCACCATTTACAATTTCGTAACCATCCCCTTTTCCACGGAGCGTAATCGGGTGCAACAGTCCATGTTCTTTGATGCTGTGAGCTAGTTCATTTAATTCTTCCTGATTGAATTTCTTTCTTGAATTCTCGGGATTAGGCGATATCTGGTCTATTCCCACTAAAAATACTTTTTCTGCTTCCATAAGTCGGTTTTCTTTTAAATTGGGTTCTTTAATAATTTGATTTTTTTCGTTTATTTTTTGTTTATTCAGGCGTTCATCCCGGTATGCTTCTGTTAAGCCTACAATACAGACCTCACAAATCCATTTGGTATGGTAAAACGGCTCCAGAATGTCTTCCCTGTGCAGCATATCAAAACGCTTCAGGTATTCTACCAGCATCTTCGGGCGTTCTTTATTCATATAATCCTTTGGTATGAGAAGTACTGCCCTACCCTCGTCACTTAGGGCAGAGGATAACCAGCCGAAAAATGAGATTATATCTTTTTGTTCATGTGGCGGATTGGAAACGATCAGATCATAATAGCGTCCGCTTTCCTTGTCACGAAAGTCATACAATTCAAATTTTGCCTGCGGATAAGAAAGTTTACAAATCTCTACCATGTCCGGATCATTATCGAATCCGATGACATTCAAATTGTTTAATAACAGGCATTTTGTCAATTGCCCTGTTCCGCAACAGGCATCCAGCACGAGGTTGTCTTTAGGCAGGAAGTTATTGGTCAGTTCTGCAATCTGGGCTGCTGTTTTCTCGGGTGTCAGGTACTGGCTGTTTTGTACGCCGTGCCGTTTCTGCCGTTCAATCATTGCCTCGTACAGCCAGTTGAAGGCCGTACAATCGAAAGGTAATTCCCCGAATTGCTTCTTGTATTTAACTATATCCAGAATAGTATCCGGATAATTGTGTTTCCTGTTTTTAAAATAGGAATTATTCAGGGCATATTTTTTACCTTCTATTTTTTTTATTGTATTCATGGTTTCCGGATATTGGTATTTGTTTGATATTTCTCGGCAAGCTTATCCGTCCATTTTCCATTCTCATAAATATGGTGCTGGACCAACTCATTAGATATTTCATAGGTGATGACCTGTATATACAGGTCTTTTCCCGTATAATTACCGGTTATATCCTCCATCAGTTTTTTAGGGAAAGGTCCGTGACTTGTAAATTCGAGATCACAACTTCCATTTTCAGTTTCGATATCCGAGTAACACTCGAAATTCTCGGATATTTCTTTTACTGTTTGCTCCAACACCGATTTGTCTGCACTGATTATAACTGCAATATTGGTACATATATTTGCCATCGTTTTTTATCATATTAGTAATTATAAATTATTTTTATCTATCATTTTATAGAGCTTTCGGACTTGTTCCAACCTGTTATTATTTAAATAAGCATGCCAATAGCGGTACTTGCGGCTCCAGCGGAAATTATAGGTCCGTATTTGCTTGCGATGCTCCGGTGGCGGTTTAATAAAGAATACCAGCATGATTTTTTTCTCCTGCATCCTGATAATCAGTTTTAAAAAATTCTTGTCAGGAGTAACCTGTCTTTTACGGTAGCATTTACGT
This sequence comes from Dysgonomonas termitidis, assembly GCF_042654545.1. GTDB lineage: Bacteria > Bacteroidota > Bacteroidia > Bacteroidales > Dysgonomonadaceae > Dysgonomonas > Dysgonomonas termitidis. The sequence continues at coordinate 26,651 of NZ_JBHSGN010000115.1, read as the reverse complement.
ACAAGCCATTTTAGTTCATTATACATATCAGTCCACAATTACAAGTTCATCGGAGAGGACTCCTTCCTTCTGTTTCTTAACCGGTACAGCATCCGGTTTTGCAAATTCCCCGAACGGATTAAATTCCATTTGGATACACATATACTTGACAGCCTGTATTACATCGGTCAGCACATCCATCAAAAAGCTGTTATCTTTATGCAGGGCCTCCAGCCAGCTCTTTAAATAAGAAGCATGGTCTTCCCGGATCGTCGTTTCTATACCCAGATAAAATCCCATCAATGCAGCGGATAATTCGGCCACAAGCTCTTCTTTTGCATAATCATCAGTTCCTTTAGTTGCTCCTTTCTTGATCCGTTTCAACCGGTCTTCATGTCCCGTGGAATGGGTCATCTCATGCAAAGCTGTACCATAAAAAGCTCTTTTATCCGGGAATTGCGTTTTGTAAGGCAGCACAATCTTATCCTCTGATGGTGAGTAATAGGCTCTGTTGGATAGCCTCTCCTGTATCGGGCATACCCAGGATTGGTCAGTAATCACCTTATCCAGTAGGCTGTTATTAAAGTTATCATGATCTTCACTCTGAACAGACACTTGATGTTTCAGAAGTAATGAAGCCCACTCTTCCGGGTATTTCTCATTGTAATCGGTCTGGTCGAGGTTAAATACATCATAACATTTAGGAGTCATAATTAGATAATAGTTTCCTTTTTCTGTTTCCGGAAGCTCTTCATATTTCTCAATAGAGATCCTCTCCTGCAACTTTGGGTTATAATACATCCAGGCAATATGGTAAACCGGAAATGACTGTGCTCCTTTTACGATGTGGATACCCAGGTTGTTTGCTTGGAGAAATGTGAGAAAAACAGGCGTTCGGAAATCAAAATACATGGAATAGATGAGTAACATCAGTGTATTACCCCCACTGTAAAAACGTCCCGTAATATTAGAGGGCAGGTAATCCTTGCGTTTGACGGCCAACCAGGGTTTAGTCCAGTCTTTTCCTACTTCTGTGATACGCCCGATCATCAGGTTCGTGAATTTCTCCGCTGTTTTTTCAAGCCTTTTGTTATTGATCTTCATAATACACTTATTTAATGAATATTATGCGCCATATTAGGCAGGCGCTTTACCTTCAAAGGCCCAAAAGTCCGGGGCCGGGAAACACAAAGATTTTCGGGCAAAATACACTCTGTTAAGAGTGGAGATTTTGCCCGAAACCGGTAAGGGAAATCTTTGTTTTCACGAATTAGCCACGGAATAACTTTGCCTTTGAAAGGTGAAGCGTCCGATTAAACACAGGAAGAGATTTTACCTTGATTCTTAATTAAGGATATTGCGGAGAGTATATTTTAGGATTATTATATTGGGGGGGAGTAAAATAGATTTAAAATGGCATAATTGAAACAGGGAATGGCTATCTGGTTTTATATGCGACCAGATTAAACTTATTTTAATATCAATATTCTGATTGATTTAACTTTTTCGCTCAACAATATACATTCCTTTAACATCTGTCGGAACAATTAAATAAGTCCCCAATTTCTCATAAATTTCTCCCAAGGTTTTACAACCATACCGGCGGGGTTTGTATTTGGGCAATAGTTTCTTTATAGCCATACCTAATTGGGAAAGGGTTACTTCAGATTTTCCATCATTAGACGCATTATTATATGCTTTCTCAAACAGATGAGCCTCTTTCTTGAGCATCGAATCCGGCGTTTCGTTGTTTGTGGATTTTATTGAAGTTGTATCGGTTTTATCTGAAAACTTAAATTCTTTGCAGGAGTTTATAAAGGATTCCGGGGTCTTATTTTCACCATAGCCCAGCACCAGCATGCCTTCTTCACGTATACGTTGAGCCAGGAGTGTATAATCACTATCGCTGGAGACAATACAAAAGCCATCGACAGAACCTGAATGAAGTAAATCCATCGCATCTATTACCAAACTGATATCGGTCGTATTCTTTCCTTTTACATAAGGCAAAGCCTCTATTAAACGGAATGAATATTCCCTAGCTGGCTCTTTCCATGATGACAGGGCAGGTTTGCTCCAGTCTCCATAGATACGTTTTACTGTGGCTTGTCCATAATGTGCCGTAAACACCAGTAATTCGTGTATTTTTGAAACAGAGGCATTATCTGCATCGATCAATATCGCCAGTTTTACGTTCTTATTGTTGGATGGAATCTTATTTTTCATATAATATAATTCAGCATTTGAAATTTGTATACAGATAACAATAAAAAAGAGTAACTTTTAAAAGTTACTCTTTCAAAGATAAGCGATACTTGCTTACTTTTTGCTTTGGTCGATAGATAATTTACGAAATTCTTTCAATTTCTTTTCTATTTCAAGAGATACTTTTCGTGCGCGTTGCCCGGCTGCTTTGTTATTATGTTAATATTGACATAATAATAATTGTACTAAACCTACGGTAGTTTTCATATAAGAATATATAGTTCTATTCTAACTCATTGTGTTGCTTTGCATGGAAATTTAGTTATTCATTTAAATTTAATTTCTATGCAAAATCAACAAAAAAAGTGTTCCGTCTTCAGGGATGAAAATTATGTGCCTATTGTAGAACAGGCCTGCAATAAAGTTACCGGTTTCAGGGAACTGTATAAAGAATTGGAACGGTCTATAACGATTAATGGCAAGAGTAAAAGCGCCCTTGAAAATTATTCGCGTCAGTTAGCTCATCTGGCTCTTCACTACAATCGGATGCCATTGGAGCTGGATGCGGAAGAAGTAATGGATTACCTATATCAGGTAAAAAGGAATGGAGAAGCTTCGGATTCCTTCTTCAAGTTCACAGTGCATGGAATGCGTTATGCCTGTAAAATGCGGGGATTGGATTACGCTCAATTCGAGTTGCCTTCTTTAAAAGGTCCTAAAAAGCTGCCGGTCGTTCTAAACGGTTCAGAGATAAAGGCCCTGATTAGTTCCTGTAAATTACTTAGACACCGGCTTATTATAGGTTTGTGTTACGGATGTGGACTTAGGAGCAGTGAAGTACAACATCTGGAGCCATCCCATATTGATTTGGAACGGAAAATGCTGCACGTGCATCAGGGCAAAGGCTTGAAAGACCGTTGTGTACCGCTTGGAGAACTGTTGCCCAGGGGAATTACCAGCTATCTTGACAATCATGTTCCCGTAAAATACATGTTTGAATCCAAAACAGGAGAGCCTATGACGGGGAACGGCATCCGGTGGGTTGTGAAAAATGCAGCACGCCAGGCAGGAATTATCAAAGATATTTATCCTCACACCCTTAGGCACTCTTTTGCGACCCATCTACTGGAGAATGATGTAAATATCGTACATATTAAAGATTTGCTGGGACATAAGCGAATAGAAACCACCCTTATTTATTTACAGGTAGCCCGGCCCCAATCCGGTAAAATACTTAATCCGCTGGATATCTTATACGGATTAGAATGACTACTGCTATCCATGAGGTTGCCGATATACTGAAACAGCATTGGACCTCAGTGATAGAAAACGGAAAATTGAATACTTGGCAGTTGCGTATCCTCAATGCGGTAAAAGATTGTAGGACGGCAGCACTGGGAGCCCATGTGGATGGTTGTACGCAGTGCGGATATTTACGGATTAGTTATAACAGTTGTCGCAATAGGCATTGTCCAAAATGTCAGGGAATACAACGGGAAGATTGGATACAGAAGAGAGAAAGCGAGCTTTTACCCGTACCTTATTTTCATCTGGTGTTTACATTGCCCGATACGCTTAACCAGCTTTGTCTGTATCAAGGCAAAATACTATATAACCTTTTCTTTAAGACGGCCTGGAGTGTATTAAGCAGTTTCGGTAAAGATCATAAATGGCTGGGTGCCGATATGGGAATGATCGCTGTCCTGCATACATGGGGACAAACAATGAGCCTGCATCCCCATTTACACTGTATAGTACCCGGCGGAGGCCTTACCCGGCAAAGCAAATGGAAAACGGTCAGATCCAAGGGAAAGTATTTATTTCCCGTAAAAGCTGTGAGTAAGGTCTTCCGCTCACGGTTTATCGAAGAGCTAAAAAAGGTACTGCCTGATGAAATGAACCGTCAGGTGGTTGCAACCCTTTATAAAAAAGATTGGGTAATATATGCAAAACGACCGTTCAGCGGACCACAAAGTGTGATTGAGTATCTGGGTCGTTATACGCACAAAATTGCTATCAGTAACTATCGGATTAAAAACATATCGAAAGATAAGATAACCTTTAGCTACAAGGATTACAGGAAAAACGGACTAAAAAGGGAAATGGAGCTTGAACCCCTTGTCTTTATTCACCGATATGCTTTGCATATTTTGCCGAAGGGATTTGTCCGTATACGTCATTACGGTATATTAAGCAGTAGAAGTAAACTAAAATGCCGTATTGAAATAAGCAAGCAGATAATCAGCTGTGATGCAATAAATACTAAACAGCACCACCAATTATTTAATCCGAAAGAGTGTCCTTGTTGTAAGCAGGAAACCCTGAGAACCATCATGTGTTTCAACCGCAGAGCACCGCCGGAAAACTGGGCAGAGCTGGCAACGATAATTTTAAATAGCTATCAACCATCACATTGAAGTCAAATGCACAAGCATAATGGGGAACATATGTCCTACTGTGAGCAATTGTTGACAAATAATCCTAAAACACTTATAATAGGCATGTAAAAGGAAGTCAAATAAAGCTTGCAAGCCCCTGAATAATTTAATCTTTACCTTGGATATAGCACAAACAAAATATCTGCATGAATTATTTACGGATAGACCTGTCCATTAAAAACCCATAATAAAAGACCGATATACTTGCCCGGTTTCGTACAAGCAGGCTTCATTTTTCATGCTTCGCAAAAACGAAGCCTTAACTATTAGGTAAACATATACATAATGTAAAGAAGCGGTTGGAATCTCTTATATTCCAGCCGCTTCTGATTTCAAATCTTTACATAATTATTTATACTTTAGTTATACTTAAAAACAAATAGTTATGTATAAGAAAAACAAACAGATCACAGAGGTTATCGATGAATATCGATATGAGTTAATTGACAGAGATTACAACAAAGGGACTATTCAGACATATTCGAAGATATGTAGGACTATTCGAAAATGGTGGGACGAAAAAGGTCTCGAAGAGTTCAACGAGGTAAATGCGTTCCGGTTTTGTGATGAATTCATAGGAACACGTTATTTAAGCGTCTCTTTAACATCCGACCAAAAGCGTACACTTCGTGTTATTAGAATGATTTTATCTGTATATAGAGGTGATGATTTTGAGAATATATCTCCTTCAGAAAAAAAATCTTTTAAAACAAAGTTGGGAGAAGTATTTGAAAAGTACATTGAATGGTGTGCGTTAAGTTTGAAACTATCATCCAATACATTGGAAACCCATACACGAGTCGCCTTAAAGTACGATTCATATTTGTGGGAAAGAGGGCTTCATCTCGAAGACGCATCAACTCCGATTTTTGAAGATTTCATTACTGCCGAATCAAAATCCAATCGAATAAGATATAAAGCTGTTTTGCGAAACATTTACCGCTTTCTGCATAACTCTCAAATTACAAAAGGAGATTTGTCGATGTTTATTCTTAGAGAGCCACAGACATCACAAGGTTCAAAATTAACAACAACTTATACTGAAGAAGAGGTTCGAAATCTGATTTCATCAGTAGACAGAAGCACATCCTCTGGGAAGAGGGATTATCTCATCTTACTTTTAGCTTCAGAATATGGGATGAGGGCATCGGATATCCGGAGCTTAAGTTTGAAGCATATCAACTGGGAATCCAATACAATATCCTTCAACCAACAAAAGACTGAGGTTCCAATATCTTACCCTCTTATTCCATCCATAGGTAATGCAATTATTGACTATCTGAAATATGGCCGGCCTCCAGGAGGAGACGATGTGATCGTTGTACGACATGATAGTAAACGTAAAGGTCATCAAGTCACATCCAGTGGAATTTACTCCATCGTAGAATCAGCTTTTAAGGCAGCCAACATTCCTAACTGGAGAGAGAAGAAACATGGTCCTCACTCCCTGCGACATAGCTTTGCTTCAAATCTGTTAAAACGCGGTGCTGGATACTACATTATCAGTATGGCAATGGGGCATAGTCATACGAATACGACTCGAACATATTTGAATATCGATATCGAGCGCTTACGAAAATGTAGCCTACAAATCCCGGTTATTCACAGTGTACATTACGCAAATATTGGAAAGGAGGTGATAAATGATCAGGCCTATTCTTAATTCGGTTTTCTCCACGCATATATCTCTTTTTCTGGACTATAGAGAAAAGAGCGGCATAAAATATATGTACGCAGAATTTTATCATCTTAAAAAACTTGATGATTTTTTTATTCAAGAAGGGATCACTGAGATTTCATTCTCCAGGGATCAAGCTATCAAATGGAGACAACGGCTTGAAGGTGAAACCGAAAAAACGCAGTATTATAGAGTCAATACAACAAAAAGATTCTTTGAATATCTTTTTATTCAGGGTTTCCCGGTGTTCCAGCTAAGAGACACTAAATGTCCCAAAACAGATTTTATTCCTCATATTTATACGGATGAAGAAATTGAGAAATATTTCCTGGCATTGGACAACTATGTGTCGGTACAAAATCGGAGACATAATATTCAATTATCCGTATTGTTCAGAATCATGTTCTGTTGTGGAACTCGAATGACGGAAACGATAACTATTCACAAGAAAGACATCGATTTAGATGAGGGTATTATAAAATTATCCGAAACAAAAAACTCGAAGGAACGCTATGTGGTTATGTCCAGTAGCTTATTGGATCTTATGAGATCATTTGCTGATAAAACATTTTACGACTTATCTGATGACGATTACATATTCAGATCTCTTTACCGTAGACATATTTCAGCGTCCATTATTGCTGAAATACACCATAAAGTCCTCCAACATGCAGACATACCTAACTGTGGGAGCGGACGATACGGAAAGCGGGTTCACGATTGGCGTCACACTTTTGCCGTAAGATCTTTCAAACAACTAATTGATTCTGGAATGGATATGTATGTTGCTCTCCCAATTATGTCTGCTTATTTAGGACATAACAATATCTATTCTACAGAGCGCTATTTACGCTTAACTATCAGCTTGTATCCATACCTTACAGAGAAACTTGAAAAGAGTCTTGATGAAATATTTGAAAAGAACGACTATGAAAAGAACTGACTTTGCTAGCGCCCTTCACCGGTACTTTCGTGATTATTTGATAAATGAACGTGGATGTTCGCAGCGCACAATAGAAACCTATCGCTATGCTTTTATCCAATTTATTGACTTTATGGAAAATAGCCAGAGAATAAGGCCAGAGAAAATAGAACTCAAACATATTACCCACAAAAATATTCAATCTTTTTTACTTTGGTTGGAGTACGAGAGAAAAGTATCTCCGGCTACTCGCAACCAACGACTTGCTGCGTTTAAGTGCTTCGCCACCTTTTTGAAATATGATCTTCCAGAATGTATTGATGATGTAATACAAATTCAGAACATCAGGATGAAGAAATCTCTTACAAAAGAAATCACCTATGTTAAGCCGGAAGGGATAAAAATGTTGCTATCTCAGATTGATCGAACTACTCAAGGCGGAAAAAGAGATTTTGCTATGTTCACATTGCTGTATGCTACCGGAATAAGGGTGAGTGAACTAATTAAGATAAGAGGGAGGGATGTTTCAATGAGCGCACCAAAACATATAGTTATTCATGGTAAAGGGAATAAGATAAGGCATGTGCCTATAGTGCAACAACTGTCATCTGTGCTAGGAGATTATTTGAAAGAAACCGGTTCTATGCTTCCTCAAAATCTTGACAAGCCCATTTTCGTAAATCACTCGGATGAAATGTTTACCCGGCAAGGTATTAATCATCTCCTGTCTAAATATGTGAAAATGGCGCGAAAAGTGGATTCATCGCTTATACCAGATAGTTGTAGCCCACATAAAATCCGACACTCTACAGCAATGGCCATGGTAGAAAATGGAACGGATTTAATCATTATTCGGGATTTTCTGGGGCACTCCAGCGTTCAAACCACGAATCCTAAACTCAAACAAATCCTAAATTAAAATATGATAATTCTTTAAATCAATAGATTATCCATAGAAAGTTTAGGATTTATAATATACATTGTCTTTATTCGAGACTAAATATGGTTCTAAGATTATCTTCATTCCATTCCTCCCTCATTGTATTTTCGGTATTTTCATCTTCAAGGTTTTTCAGGGCATTAGTAATCTGGGATATACTGATGTCAAGATATCTTGCCGTAGTCATATAATCTTCATGTCCCAGCATTTTAGATATGACGGGAAGGGTGATGCCATCCTCCAGCCAATGAGAGGCTCGGGCATGGCGAAGCTGGTGTGAATGAAGGCCGAGAGGTACTTCGTTACATTCTTTATTAGCCAACATTGCGTATTTTTTTAATCTGTAATTTACAGCTTCTTCGGTCATCTTTTCATCGCGTCCCTTTTCCCTTGAGAAAAAGAGATAATCATTCGTTGATTCATTTCCGTTGAAGAACCTTTTTATATAAATCTTCAGATTGGCTATAAGTCTTGGGAGTAAGACCAAAGTCCGGGCTTTACGTCCTTTACCAATGACAACAACATAACCTTCAGAACTACTTAAATGAAGATCGGATACTTTTATTGACAGAGCTTCATCTATACGTGCTGCTGTTCCATACAGGAATGAGATAAGTGTAAAGTCCCGACATCCAATCTTGTTTCTTGTATTAATGCTATCCATCAGTGCTTTTATAGCATTCTTACTCATTCCTGTGACCTTTGTTTTAATTTCCTTTCTTCTGGGTATTTGTTGGGCTTCATAGTATAGATCCTTGTATTGTTTCTCTATTCTGGAAAGATATTTAAGAAACGACCTGATTATGGATAATCTTATGTTGCACGTTTGTGGTGTACATTTTCGATGAGTCTTTAGCCATTTTAACCAATCTGAGATTACGGTTTCCGAAAAGCATTTTTCTGTTAAAAAATTATTCCCGTTGTATCCAAGCTCTTCATAAATGAAGTCCATATAAATATCCATAGTCAATTTATAGTTCTTAACTGTAGACGAACTTTTTACGTTTATTGATTCAGCCATCCATCCTCTGTAGAAACGGGCTATTTTTGAGGCTTCTTTTCTACTCTTATTCATATTCTTCATCATAATCTAATTCTTGTACAATGTTATTGTATGATTCTTCGCAAAAATCCTGAAGAATCTTCCCAAAAGAGGGTACGTACGAATAATAATATAACGTATTTACTATAGAGTCATGTCCCATGCTACGGCTTAACGCCAGAAACTGATCAGACACAAAACAGTCCGCGTGCTCTTTTGTTATCCATCTATTCATATTTTTAATAGCATAACCATGTCTAAAATCATATGGTATGGCGTAAACTTTATTGTAGCGATACCACATTTGATTAAAATTATCATTTAACCAGTGATTGCTAAACGGTTTATCATGGATATTGGGGAAAAAGATGGTTCTACCCGGCATGATGTTTTCTATTGCCACATCATATTGTATAAGAAGTTCACGCATAGAATCGTGTAAGACTATAATGTGCTCGCTGTAAGTTTTTGAGATTACAATATTTACTACACCTGTTTCGAGGTTAACGTCACATCTTCTCAGCTCTCTGGCTTCGCAGGTTCTCAGACCACTGCTATAAAGAAGTCTGAAAATTACTGGTACCACAATTCTTCTTATCCTTTCAAATTTCCTAATCTTGTATTTAGATCCTATATTATCGCAAGCCTTGAAGAATTTGCAAAGTTCTTCTTCTGTAAATTCATGAGGAACTCTGTGGCTTGTTTTCTCATTAGGCAAATATGGAGGGTTTTCGAAGTCTATGTAATTTCTTTTTCTCAAAAAGTCAAGAAATGTACAAATCAAACTTATTCTGGTGTTTCGTGAACTTGGCAGTTCATTTTCTCTTTTTGCACACCATGTATCTGTCATATGTTGCGTCAGATGACTTTCTTTATAATTCCTATTACAGGCATTAGCAAATGTCGTAAGATTTTTAAGTGCTGATTTGGATACCTTTAGACCGGAAGCTTTTCTGTACTCAACATATATCCTATATAATTCGTTTCTTGATGGTTTTGTAAATGGTTGTTTACCCAAAGTTTCGTAAGGAATATCCTTTTCCCAGCATGGAATATTCTTCTGAAGTTCAGAGTCTTGTTTCTCCTTAGGCAAAAATTGCGGGAACTCCGGTATTTCAATATTAAAATATCCGGATGTCTTAAGATAGTACAGAAAAGAACGTATAAGATATATCCGTTTATTATAAGAACTCGCTTTTTCCGTTCCTCTTTTCTTACACCATTCATTTATCATTTGTAATGAGAGGTACTCCTCTTTATAATTTTTATTGCAGAAATTGATAAAATTAAAGAGGTTACACAATGCACTGTATGTATTTTTCCTTCCTGTTAACCTTCTGAATTCAACGAAGCTATCGTACATTTGATTTCTGGATAAATTGTTTTTATTCATTGAAAAAGTCCTTTCCTGTTTGATAGTTTGCAATACTAAGAGCACAAGCCTTTAATCTTGTCAAATCAGTTTCAACATATGCATTCAATGATTCCGGGCTTTTGTGTCCTAATACTTTTGATATGACAGGTGCAGGGACACCACCATTAAGTAAACCTGTAGCAAAATAGTGTCGTAATAAATGTAATCCTTTTCTGCCTCCATCTACTCTGACACCTGCTATTCTAAAAAATTTCTGAGCCAATAGTCTGATTGCCTGAGGCGTTATAGGCCTCGTGTCTTTATCGCTGGTTAGGAAGATGAATCTATTTTTATGCTTTGGCCTCTCGTTCGTAATGTAATCGTATATCGCATTCGATACGCAAGGAAGTATCGTCAGTTTTAATTCTTCTCCGTTTTTTTTCTGTACAATATGCAATTCATTATATTCTCTGTTAATATCGTTAATGGACAGTGATGCTATATCACACCCTCTCAAACCTGTGTACATCGTAATTATGACAATTGCCCGGTCTCGTTTCGATGTCAATCCCTTTTTGTTGTCATCAAACAATAAAGTCTTTATTTTTTCTATCTCCGATTCTTCTAAGGCCGGATAGATTTTCTTTATTTTTTTCTTTTGTGGGAAAAAAGAAACCAGACGGCTGAAATCTATATTTTGAACAGTGTCCGCCAATATTTTTATGGACGACCTTATCATTTGCAGATAGTCCGCTCCTCTTAATTCCTTCTCTCCATCATAGAAATAGCCTAAGACAACATCTTCCGTCACGATATCCAATGATGTGATATTATTGACTTGCAAGTGATAGAAGAAACCAGCCAAAATATGTTGCCGGGAATATACAGTACTTTTAACATAACCTTTTTCTCTTATTTTAGAAAGATATGAGTCTATAAGATTATGATAATACATATTCAGCATAGAGTATTTGTCTTTCTTAAACAAAGGTCTGCTATGTTCATGATAACGTGGAAACTGGTCAAGCTCTTCAAAATCTGCTATCCTTTTGATCTTGGTACGTTTTTCCTTTAATGTGGATGCGGCCAGATTAGTTTCACGAACCAAATAATCGTAAACTTCTTCGTAGGATTTGATCTCCGATGTAGATTTTTCTAACTTGAAAATCAGATCAATTACAGCCTGATAATCCCGAACCGTACTTTTTGAATAATGTAACTCTTCTGCTAAATGCCGAATGAAAAGAGGATATGACCTCTTTAATTTTTTGATATTCATGTTAATCGATATTTATATGTTTATCATACAAATATGATAAAATCCTAAATACATTACTCATAACATGTTGATATCTTGTCTTTTTTGTCTTGGGTTTAGGATTTGTTTGAGTTTAGGATTCGTTGTCTAATCCGAAATTTCGTATTAGACAACAGAGATATATGCAAAGCTATCAGCTTCTCGTAGAATAGAAGCGATTGAGGCAGCCAGTAAAGAAATAGTTCCACCGGAAGATGCTCTTTGGGTAAATAACACATCTCTTAAAGAATGGTTAAAGTCTATCACGAACCCCCAAATTATGTAAAGATTTGAAATCAGAAGCGGCTGGAATATAAGAGATTCCAACCGCTTCTTTACATTATGTATATGTTTACCTAATTATTACCATTTTCTACCTGAGAATTAGCATCCTTTGAAAATTCGGTAAATAATCCGCTTAGTTCTTCTACAAGTTGTTCCATTTTTATTTTATTTATATATGTTCTTAATCGGGAACGAAGATACTATTTTATCGGCAAAAGTATGATAGGTTTTTATTTGTGCAAATAAATATTCCGGACTTTTTCAATCATAAAGGCTTCAATTTCTTTGGCTGAAATCATGTATTTAGGTTTTAGCCGGTAAAAAGAAGAATCATTCTTAAACCTGTCCGGGTTGGCTAACATTCCCAATAAATTTTTACTCTTCAAACTGTGGCCCGAATACTTGAGGGCATTATCAATAATAGATTTGACTTCGTGCGGCTGCTTCGTATTTAGAATACAATAAAGATCGTAATAATCAAGGAAAACAGTCCGGCGCATCATTGTTTCCATTTTTAAAGAAGCAATGGTATCAATATCAGCCAGTACCAGATTATTTAAGTAATGAATAGTTTTTATAACCGGGCTTTTTTTTCAGGAGCATAGAATGGCAGCTTTACACCTCCATCAATATAATACTCCACATGGTTAAACTCCAAAATATTTATTGAGTCAATAGTATACTTAACTTTCAACTCTTTTTGGATCTGAGATATATTAATATCCATTTTTTCAAGCTCTCCAATCCATACTTACAATTATTAATCTTATCCATATTATCCCTCTCTTTATACACTGTTTATACTCTGTATATTTGATTAATTCTTTTTTTCAAGATATCCTGCCAACTCATTGATAGCATATAACGGAAGGTTAGTTAACCATATTTCTTCCCTGAAATCCGACATGGAGGTACGTATTGCTATTTTGGGTTTATTCTTTTCCACAAAAGCACGCAAGCTTTTTGCCTGAAGGTTTTCAGCTGCTTTTACTTCTATCGGAACTAGCTCGTTCTTATATTGTATCAGTAAATCTATTTCACTATCCGATTTATCTGACGACCAATAGAATATTGAAATATCCCGGTCGGTCACTAACTGCTGTAGAACATACTGTTCGGTCAAAGCTCCTTTAAACTCGGTAAAAATAAGGTTTCCATCAAGTAAGGTTTTCACATCAAGGTTTGCCATTGCCCCTAACAGTCCGATATCAAGCAGATACAGTTTGAAAGCCCCCATATCTTCATAGGCTTTCAAGGGTAAAGCAGGCTTAGATATTCTATTGACCTTATGTATTAAACCGCAGTCCAACAGCCAGGACAAGGCCAATTCAAATTCTTTGGCTCTGGCTCCTTGTTTTATCAAGCCGTATATGAATTTACGGTTTTCTTTCGATAGTTGAGCAGGAACAGAATTCCAGACCATGCGGATACGTGGAACCACATCTGTGGGAGCATGCTTAGAAAAGTCTTGCTCGTATGAATCGAGTATTTGTTGTTGGATCTGCCGTACTTCGCTAAAATCCTGATTCGAAGCAAAATTAGCAACAACTTCGGGCATACCTCCCACATAGTAGAATTGCTTTAACAGTTCTATATACTTTGTTTTGAAGGTGTTTATCATTTCCCATTGTTGCTTCTTAATTAAATCATCCAAATCATGTTCGCCCAATGCTTCTAAAAATTCAGTAAAGCTAAGCGGATATAAATCTAAAAATTCAACTTTACCAACCGGAAATGATGTATTCCCATGTAATGCAATACCGAGTAAAGAACCTGCTGCTACAATATGGTATTCAGGAGCATTTTCTCGAAAATACTTCAACGAAGTTAACGCTCTTTCTGCTTCCTGTATCTCATCAAATATTATCAGTGTTTTGTTCGGTTCAGGTTTTATCCCTGTTGCGATCTGAATAGCCAGCAGGATACGTGGTATATCAAAATCATTTAGAAACAATGTTTTTAGCTGCTGATTGTCCTCAAAATTTATGTAGGCGAAATTCTCATATTCGGTTTTGGCAAATTCCTTCATCAACCACGTTTTACCAACTTGGCGAGCTCCTCTTATGATAAGAGGTTTTCGTGTATTTTTTTGTTTCCATTTCTGTAAGAAACTTAATGCTGTTCTTCTCATACAGTTATTTTTTAGCCAATTACATTTTTGCCCTATGACTTTATGTGCAAATATACATTTTTACCCTATAACTTTACGCATACAAATACATATTTTATATGCTGGGTCATTGGGGGAGAGTTATATTTATATTCTTTAAGTACATATAGAAATTGAAGATTACACACTATTTAGAGCGTTCTGTCAGTAGTTATATTGCCAGATGGTATATGAACTGCCTTTACCGTCCCTGTAAGCAATACACTTTTCCTGATATTCACTCCATACTGAATGCTGTTTATCAAAGAATGACAGGAAGTTGTCCGAAAAAAACCGCGTTATTATTAAATACAGCAGGTTTTTATCGCCTATATTATCCGGATCAATATAAATAACATACCGGTCTTTTTTATCTTCGATCTGTATAAAGAGGATGTCCGTGCCGTACAGTCGGATTTTATCCGGTTCGGTATCGAAAAAGTCCATGATATCCGGAATTTTATGCTCCTGCATATAGTTATATAAGCCAATATGATGCCCGGCTTCTTCCATGCTTAATACCTCAAGATTCTTCTTGTATTTAATATAATTAAGGATGGTATCAAGAGATAACCCGGTATCTTTTTGAGCAAAATAATATTTTTCTTTGTAACAAGCGTAAAGAGGTAATATTCCGAATGCGGATTCTTCTCCGTCCAGATAGAAGAACTTTAATTCTTTACTTAGAAAATGACGACGGATTTTTGATTCATTGATCCGTATATAAAATTCTTCTTCACTGATTTCGGTGAAATTTGTCTGGCAGGAAGCAATATACACTTCCCGCCTTTTTTCAAATTCTTCTACGCTGACTGCAATTAACCCCGGCAATCCCATTTTTATTTTGTAGGGATCGAGTTTGAGTGCCGTATGGTTTATATATTTGTCATTACTCATTTTGGCTACGATACAGCCATTAAAATTGTCTTTGTCGATTACATATAACATAAGAATCAGGTATTTAATTATAAAATGTATATAAAGTGATTATGTGTTTGACATCATCTATTTCTATTTTTACAGGGTGACCCGGCTTCGCACGGAAAGTTGTTCTTGGCAAGTCAAGAGATTTCCACTTATCTATTGGGATTTTTACATTCTGTTCAAAATAACACCAAAGTTCAAAGCTGTTCGGCCAGTAGACAGTATATAGTTTTCCATGGAATAAAGCCATATACTCATCCAGTTCCTGTTGCGTCCTGAATGCAATTCCGTTACCATAGTAGAGATATTCGGGTTTTGTGGTTGTTACATCTTTAGACAGGTGTATTTTTCGCCAGTCTTTGGTTGTATAATCATCGTAAACGGGATCAGGTTCTGTGTATTCCCAGACACTTACTTCAGCTTTGAAACTGACCGCACCGTTACCCCTTGCGCCACATGCCCCCCAATCTTTAAAGAATTTTTCTTCTTTACCGACATATTTCAGGGCTTTAGGAGGAACACTAAGCCAGGCTCCTCCGCTGGTCGAACAACTGATACCGTTTTTTGTAGGATGCGGGAATATGAAGGGTATATATGGCCGTTCACAGACAGAGAAACCATCTTCATATAGCTTTTCCAGATGGGCACAAGGATAATAGTCCCCATGTTTGGTAGTCAGACGTATCATATCTCCGTTTCGGGGTTGTTTATCCGATCTGGAACTTTCAATCATTCGTACATAAGCATTTGCCATATCGACATCCGATTGCCTGATTCCGTGATCGTAATGGTAGCTGCCGTTTAGTTTTATCAGTGTATGTTCTGTATATTTCTGTCCTTGCGGTTTTATACGGACATAGTTCTTTCTTCTTTTCGGATACGGTTTTCTGTGGCTATGGGGATATTCTCCACGCCAAAGGTCATCCAGATAGGAGCGGTGCCTGAGTGCTTTTACTTCCGGCAAATCCGTTTTTCTCAAGACTTCGGTTTTAGGAAAATCCTTATCGCAATTATAACACTGGAAGTCAAATTCTTTCTGATTCGATTTATACAACGGACGTCCGCACCAGGGACAAAATCTTTTTGTTTTCATATATTTTTTTATTGTTTAGTTTGATTTCAAACAGGTAATAAAGCCTTTACTGTGACAGAGGATATGTTTATCCTGATTGCTATAACTCAGGTCTCCTGCTGCTATAAGGTAGCCTAAGGCGTTCAGGTAAACATCTCCGTATACCCTGTTGCCATCAAGCCCTATCGTGCTTATAGGAACCTGATAACCGGACCTGCTTCTGCCTTGTTTTATCAATGGTACTCCTTCCCTGTTAGAGTCTGGATAGCGGTTAGAGAAGAATGGGTATGCGGAAAGTTTCTGGTGAACCTCATTGTGATATGTATTGTCATGAAACCGGTCATTACTCATTTCCAGCATGCAATCGAGTTGTTCGGGGCGGGATTCTTCTCGCTGGTAAGCATAGAGCTTCGAACAAACGTCTATAAATTCATCTGACATAGAGGTTTGGGAACCGTTGGTAACGATATGGAAACTGCCAACAGGTATTTTCCTGCGTTTAAGACTGCTCCATACAAACCTGATAGCTTCAACATTCATAGAAGGTTCGCCTCCTGTCAGATTCAGGTAGCCGATATTTTGGGTATGACTCAGTATATTGGTTATGTATTCGGGCTTGATATCCGTATTACGGGCTTTTCCATGCATGCAATGGGAACATTTCATATTGCACCGGCGGGTGATCTCTATGGAAAGCCTTTCTATTTCCAGTTTTTTCATTATATCTTATCTATAAAAGGAGAAGGCAGCACCTTTTATACGGTACTGCCTGTTCTATCCTGTATTCTTAACCGGGTTATTTACTGACGATGTTATTTCTTTTTTGAACTGTTTTCCGCCAGATCATATTCATAGGCATACCATGAAGCATAATTTGCATCCGGGTCGGGAGAGATTGCTATGTATTCATACCAGAGGGCATCACACAACAGGTGTTGTTTGGCAATCCGAGCGATTCGGTATATTTCACCCATAAAGTCAAATGAGTGGATGACTTCTGTTTTAATTGCAGGGTGAGTCACTTTTTTGATCCAATTTAATCCTTCGATAATATTATCCGGATCAATCAATACATAGCGGTGTGACCACCAGTTGATTGTATCATCATAGGATGTATCTTTCGGCATCTTTGCATCCAGCCAGTCACAAAAGCCGTCTTTGGTAGTATTCGGATATTTATCTTTAATCTTAGTCCACTCCCTTTTGCAAAGTTCTTCCAGTGATGGGAACCAATCGGGATGCCTGACCGGATTATTGGAATCCCGGAGCACTTCATTCCAGTCTTTATCACAGCAGATAAACTCAACTGACGGATTTACCGGGTAAGCGGGTTCACAATACCCATATGGGGCATCGGACAAGTAATACCATAAATAATGTCCGTAAGTGTATCTGCCCAGCCATATTGATTTCTTATTGTTGGGTTCAGATTGCCAGACTTCCAGACAGTTTCCTGTATCTGTATGATGCAATCTTACCTTCATTCCTGTTATCGGGATATCAGTACAGGGATATACTTCCAAATCTTCATTAAATATTTCGGTATATTCTTTTCCCTGTTTCGTATAAAAATAGATACCTTGTCCGTTCACCTGATACAGATACAGGATACCACCTGCTTCCGTGCAGAACATCTCCCCTACCCCCAGCTCAGCGATCAGGCATCTGTTTCTCTGCCTTAGATCCGGTTCGGTTACGATTATGTTTTTTTGCATCCAGACCATAAGGCTGCCTACCTGCTCTAAAGGCAGGTATTGCAATCCGTATTGGCGGAGGCACTCTCTTGTGCTGTTCTCATTTATTCCATACAGGTAAAGGCATTTAGGAGTCTTTCGATAGCCGGTACAGTAGATATCAACCTTGTTACCCTTATAGCTTATTTGTATTCTCATTGTATGTTGCTTTAGAGGTTTCCGTTATTTTATCATCGTTCCGTCTTTACCGATCCCAACTTCATGGTGGATAACACCGGACGAGGGTTTCAGTGCGTTGAATATGCTTTCATCCCGGTTATCGACTGCCATGCTTTTAATCAAGTCATCGGAGATTTCTTTGGTGAGTTCCTGTAAAACGGTCATATTACGGCGGAGGCATTTCTTATCCATGTAATGATGGAACCTGCCCAAGCCGTAACTCCACATCATGAATTCTCCTGATTTGGTCCAGATACTTACATTTAATATCGGAATCCGTTGTCCGGTATTCCTATACTCTATGATTTCATCCTGAAAATAAAGGGTTGCTTTGATAAGCCTGTTATCGTCCAGATGTATAGTCTTGGACAGGTTCTTGTCTCCACGCTGACGATAATCCTGAATATCGAATTGAAAGCCGTTTGAACAACTGCTTTTTATCTTCTTTATCGATGCGATTGATATGCTTGCCATATTGGTAGATTTTAATTAGTTGTAAATAAGTTTGATTTCTTTTCCCCATGCGGAAGACATGAGTCCATATACCTCGTTGATACAGTAACCGTTGCCGCACCGGGGCTCATCGACACAGATTTCACAGCGGTCATATTCTGTTTTGCGGGTAAACTCGACCGGGATATACAGGTCACGCAGCAGCTCCATTTCCATCAGAGAGCCTCCGCCATTCCAGCTGTTGAACATGCCGCAGTTATTGCCCTTGGGAATAATGATGGTTTTATACTCCCCGAAATTGTTTTGATAGAGGTCTGTCAATGGCATTAATCCCATAAAGGTGAGCAGGCAGTAACAGCATTGGTTTAGCATTTCGTCTGCCAAATCTTCATAACGCACAGCTTCATTGCCGTTACGTTTTGGTTTATTTGGCCATTTACCTATGGTATTAATGCCTTTCTGATTGAATACCTGCTTTACTTTTGCCGGATTCAGGCACAGTATATCGACCATATCCTTGAAATACTCATCGTAATAATAGGTATTGTTCATATCGTAGTTATGGGGGAAGCAGTCGTAATTGGTAAACAGGGTTGCCCTGCCGCGTATTTTACTCCGTCCCAGCATTTCTTTATAGGGTTCACTGGTGTCCCGGTCTTCTATAATTTCGAGAATTTTATTTTTATTATCATCCATATCCAGCCAGTCCTCGATATAGGGATGCAGGGACTCGTACTGGTCAGCGACCATGATTTTATTCTGTAAATTCTCCAGTACATATTCACTGCCTTCGCGCCGGGCATCGGATTCCCAGTGGTTATCGTACAGGGCTTCATCACTTTTTGCATCCAGACATTTCTGGATAAGTTCTCCGCTATTATCATAATTTTCCCTGTAATCGGTATAAATAAGGCTATATTCCTCGTCCATTATATCGGTGAATGCCTGCCGGATGGCTGTCGATATTTCGGGGCTGATCGCTGTTATTGATGCATATTCCATAATGGTATGTATATAAATGCAAAAAGCCCGGACTTTATCAGCCCGGACTTTTCGTGGTTTTATTTATATTTTGTATTAACTGTTATCTTCTTCATAGTTTGACGCGAAGAATTTACGCTGGCAATCGGGACACATACCTGTTTTTACGGTCTCCCGTTGTTCATTATTCAGATAAGGAAAACAATCCTGTACCAACGCACCTCCTGCTTCATACTTATCGTAATCACATTCGAGCAGGTATACCCAGGTAATTTTCTCTCCTTTTGAACAGCTCCGGCATTTAAACCCGAACTTATTCTTCTCCTTTTCTATTTTCTCCCGTTGGTCTGATACCAGTGCCAGTTGATTTTTCCAGTCTATGTGTACGGGAAAATAGTTTTCATTCTTGCTTAGGAATTCAGATAATTCAGCGGTAGCTATTTCCTGTACATCGAATGTAGTACGGCCTCTTTTGTATTTTTTTGTTTCCATTATCTTTTCTGTTATTAAATTGAATCCAGATATTCCTTGATAATATCGCCGTGACAGGGATTGGGTTTGCAGAAACAACCTAAAGTCATTCCTTTGAGTGCTTTGATGCGTTCTTTGAACTGTGGATCAGTTTGCAGCCTGTTATAAAAGTATTCTCTAAACTTTTCAAGTGTTGAACCTCTTGCTTCTCCCTGATTGAGCCGGATGGGATTACCAAAATAGCCGTCCTGCCCCTTGCCTGCCCGACCGATATAGACATCGTAAGCTTCTTTACGGATGTTTACTACCCGTGTTGCCTGTTGCTTAGTCATTTTCAATCGTTGTATCGGCTACTGCCATTAATACTTCTGTTACTACCGAACGGTAAGCAGCCTTGATCTCATTACGCCCCCAACCTGTTTTTTCTTCCAGCTTTTCTTCGAAAGCTTCGTCTATCGCTTTTAATAATTCAGATGTTTTCATTGCTATTTATTTTTAAGTTTAATATTTCGTATTGGCTTTATCGTACATCGTAAAGATCCAGTGGTGTACGCCTTCTTTCATTTCGGTTTTCATATAGCGGTAATACCGGGTAAGAAACTCACAGATTGGCTTATCTGCGATAACTGTGATATAGTCTGCATCCGAGAAAGCTGCAACTTCGATATTTATGTCCTCAAAATGGGAACTCAGTGCCCTGCTGAATATTCCTTTTAACTCCTGTACATCGATCTTTGAGAATTCGACAGGTTTTAATACCGGATAGGGTTGAGTTTGCGATGCCGATGAATTGTTATACTTAGCAAATCGTTCGATACAATCTATTGCTTCTTGTGACATCTTCTTATCGTAATAAGTAATATCCCGGTTATAACCGATATGAGCCACCGTTTTATAATCGCTACACTCTTCCTGATTACGGTCGGCAATAGTTATTCCGTTGCCCATGCTACAGAACATTAAACTTTCTTTCATTTCAGGTAATATTAATAGATTAGTAAATAGATGACATAGAAAAAGATACCGATTTGGATAAGCAGCAAGATCAGCTTGACAAAGAACTTCCATATTCTCCAGGTAAGGATAATCCCTAAGAATATATACAGCGTGGCTTGGGATATGGTATCAAAGAACTGAACCACTGTATAGATTAAAAATGCCAGTAATGATATCTTGATGAGTATCACCCCTAGTTTATAATACTTATTCTCTCTTATATTATTCATAAGGCTTTCATTTTAAATTTCAGCGGCAAGAAGTTGGTGCGTTCCGGATATACAAGGTTTTTTGAATGAAATACACCCGAAGGGTGGAGATTTCTTCAAAAACCCGTCAGGGCGTGACCTTGTAGCATCCGAAAAGAACGCATCATAGCTTCGCCGGATGAAATAAAATGAAAGCTTTGTTTTATTTTAATTCTCTTTGAAAGAGTATGTTCAGTTTGGTAAAATTCCATTACTTTTGCAGTTAATTTTAAATTAGAGAATTATGACAAAAGCAGATGTAGTGAGTGAGATTGTAAAGAATACAGGCATAGATAAAGCAACTGTATTAAAAACGGTTGAATCGTTTATGGAAGTAGTGAAGGATTCCCTTGGCAAAAATGAAAATGTGTACTTAAGAGGGTTCGGTAGTTTTATTGTAAAAACAAGAGCTCAAAAAACAGCCCGGAATATTTCAAAAAACACTACGATTATTATCCCGGCTCATAATATTCCTGCTTTCAAAGTATCAAAAGCTTTCAAGATATAAGATAGAACTTTTGCCTTATTATAGAAAAAGCAAATAGAGGACATATCGAGTATGTGAACTTCTATTTGCTTTCATTTTATTATTTACAGGTCAAACTTTTTGAGTAAATGCATCGATAGCTTCGGTATATAGTTTTAAAGAGAGTGCTTCCAGTTCTGCCTTTGCTTCTTCAGGGGTCAGGTCTGTAATGCAGGATTCTTCGCCATCTACCAGTAACTGTAGGTTAGAATGCCTCAGGACATCATCACGTGTATAATAATTGGGAAGGTTTTCTTCGATAAAATCCCAGAACTCATTTGTCATTTCCATGTCCTTTCACCTTTTTGTAATCATCAATCAATTTTATTCTTTTTCAGATTTTTTATCTGAGGATGGAATATTCAGGATATCAGCAGGTATATTGGTATTAAATATCTGATTCCCCTCCTCTTTAAGTTTTTTGATACGATTTCCCAGCATATTCCGGGAGGAAGGTGTCGATAGCATAACAGTAATAGAGACTTTCTTGTTACCTTTCGTTGTGAACCATGTGTATTGCATTTCTGTTTTGCTTTTCCCGAATACAATATTATTCGCCTCTAGTTTTTTTACGGATTTCTTAAACTCGCGTTCTACAATGTCTACATTAACCAATTGTCCGATAAAAAGTTCAAGATCCATATCCAGATCAAAGTCGTATTCGGTTTTAACTGCGGGTAAGCTTTTGGTATATTCTTCGGCTTCTTTCAGGAGCTTTTCTCGCCCTTTTACAACATGAATATCTATACATCCGCCTTTACCGGTATCTGAACATTCTGCCGTAAGGATATCATTGACATAAAGTTTTGCAGAGAAAGCATTCGTTTCATCTGTCAGTGCATAAAAATGTTTGATGTTCTTTAATTCAATTTTCATTTTTTTCTTCTTTAAGGGTTATTAAAAAACAAAAGACTCACAGTAACCTTGGGCTTCTGTAAGTCTTCTTTTATAAGCTAATTAAAGTCTATATATCACGGGCCCGAATCCAGTGGCCACGTTTTGCCGTTTCGGTAAGAACGTTCCAGAATTGTATGCATTTGGAACGGAATGCTGAATGATCTTCGTCGTTTTTGAAACTCTTAGCTGACAAGCCTGTTATCTCTTCCAGAATACTAACGGATGCCGAATTGAACCAGCGGTCGATAAGTTCAACCGGTGTATTTGATTTATTATATTCCAGATAACCCGTATTTCGCCGGCATTTTTTGCAGAAAACAGTATTATCAAAATTATCATAGAACTCAATAAACTTGTTATCCGCATTGGCATCTACCCATGCCAGTTTTTGAAGGTTAGTCCCGCCACAGAAATAGCAGTGTTTGACAGGTGATACATCATCAAGATAATTCTGAAGTTGCAGCCATTTAATGATTGCATAAAGACTTTCTATTGACAGACAATGTATAAAATCAGCTGAGTCAAAACCTCTTTCTACGTGTATATACTTAAATTTAAGACGTTCTTTTTCTAAATAGATATCGGTTATTATAATCTTTCCCTCCTTTCCAAAATTGGTATATATAAACTTTTCATAGAGTGTATCTACATCATTATCTAACAAGTGTCCTTTATCCGAATAATAAGTGCTAATATATTTTTTGTTGTCGATTAAAACCGACAGTAGCATATCTGTCAGATACTGCCGGATACGGTCTAGTTCTGCTTTAACTATCATAAGTAATTGTTTACCATTTTAGTTAATCCGGTATTGCTGACAAAAATGGTCGACAACTCCAGGAATATATTTCTTGTAATATGGCTGGTTTTCCATACATCATTTTTTTACCTGATCTCTTGTTTCAAGTTTGTCATGACAGCTTTGTCCTGTCATAATCATATCGAATACAGGTTGAAGTTCATCAACAAAGGCCTGCACTGTCCAGCCTTCCCATATATGCTTCGAATAATCTATTGCTTCCATTTCCGATTGTTTTTAGCGA
This sequence comes from Dysgonomonas termitidis, assembly GCF_042654545.1. Taxonomy (GTDB): domain Bacteria; phylum Bacteroidota; class Bacteroidia; order Bacteroidales; family Dysgonomonadaceae; genus Dysgonomonas; species Dysgonomonas termitidis. The sequence goes on along the minus strand of NZ_JBHSGN010000115.1, from coordinate 2,838 downwards.
TTTTCTTATTCGTTTTATGTGTGGGATAAGAAGGACTTAGTCCTAATTCTGCTCCTATACGATCTTCCAACTGGTCTTTCAGCCGTCTTTTTCGCTTTAATAGCGACTGGCTTTTCTGAAGTGTCAGTAAATCGTCAATCAGGGTCAGTTCTTTTTGTATTTCCTCTGCTGAGGTAATACCATCATTTTTAAAAACTTTCACCCATAAGAGCAAATCCTGGATCGGAATGTTCGCAAACCCGGGAGTCAGTATATGTTTACTCATGTTTAGATGATTATATTTGTTTTATATTTTTTCTATGGAATAATATCAGAGCTTGGATAATTGCTCCATATAGCTTTTAAAATATTCATCGTATTTCTTTTGATAAACTTCTGCATATTTTCCAGGATTGTTTTTATCGCAGAACTCATCAGGAAGCATTTTAAATACATCCGTCAATTCCTTTTCTGCCAGTTGGCTGGCTAATTTCCTGATGGTATTTTGTTTTGATTCTGCTATTATATCATCGGCATTGGTTAATATGGAAGTTTTTAATGAATCGCATTTAAAATACTCTATTGTCGCCTGTCCTTCATTTTCTCTCAGGCTTACCCGGGTATTGGCTTCCAGCAGATACTCAAAAGAGTCATAAGCAATAAGAGGATGATCTTCGAGGTCATACACATCCTGAAAATGAAGTAAGCGAATGGATTCGACGGCTTGCTCATAAGATATGGCTTTAACATTGAATAATGACCTGCCCCACCCTTTCAGTAATTCATCCTGATAGAAATGATGATATTCCATTTCCCTGTTAAACAGGTTAAAAACTTCGAGACCTTTACGGAGTGCATTTTTCACCGTGTAGTATGTACCTCCTTTAGGAACATTATCATAATAGGCTATCAATTGGGTGGAATTATCGACCAGGTAATCGTTCCTTCTCAGAAAGCAACCGTCATAATACTTTTCACTCAGGTATATCTCATAGTCGGCTGCCGACAGAATTGCATTATAACGCAGCTTGTCTTCCGGATTCATCCTGTCGGATTGTCCCGCAAAAGGAATAATACAATGAAGTTCAATATCCGGATAATGTTCTTTTATTTTCAGTACCTCTTCTGCTGCAATCAGATCCAGTCCTTCTGCCATTCCTGTAAGAAAGACTTTATAGCCCTTGAGATAGAAATAAATGACTGCAGCTGTAATAAGACCGGATAACTCTTGTTTTTCGATCCGGATACGATTCATCCGGTGTCCTGTAAAGGCGATTGTTTTTAATTTGTTGTTGTTCATAATTATAGTTTATTAATTATCTTTTTTTCTTACTGAATTGTAGATGATAAGCTTTCAGCATTAATTCGTAAGCTTCGGTGTTATTCATTCTTCCTGATTGATTATCCGAATCCAATAAGCTAAATTCTCCGAAGAATTGATTACGGTGGATGCTCTGTATTTGAGCGGTGTTAGTCTCTATCAACAGGACATACCCTTTAATATTGGGATTAAAAATGAGATAGCTTTTTGTAGATTGGATACCATAAACAATTCGTCCGGAATCAGGCTGGCAGCAGTTCTCCAACCATAGATCCCTCGACTTGCGACAGTCTTCCAATGTTTGCTTTATACACTTGAAACAGGCACCATTGGTATGCAGGTAATTATACATAATATATACGACTGAACGCTTTACCTTTTTAATGGATTCTTTTCCTGCTCGTGGCATGTTACTTTGTTGCTTATTCATGATATACCGGAATATTAGCTTTGTAAAGAGTATTCAGGTTCCCCAAAATACTATCAGACGTTCTTTTACCCATATTATGAAAGGCTACAGAACGGGGTATTTCGAAAGTAAAGTCAAATTCGGCCAGAGTCCTTTTGCCGTCTTCGATGTGGACATCCATGCATTCGGTGCCAGAGGTTACATTGACCCGGTATCCGTAATAAGGAAAAACACCTCCCATATAATCTTTATGGGTTATCTTTTTTAATAATCTCTTATAATTCATAAGCGTGTGATTTTTTTTCGAGGGTGGAACATGCCCGGGTACTGTTCCTGCAAGATTTTTAGCGGAAATACACCCTTCAGGGTGGAGATTTCCGCTAAAACCTGAATAGGGTATCTTGCGGGAACAAAAAGGGGACGGGCGAACTTATCCGAAGAAAAAGAAGCTCACGCATGCAGCAATTTGTAAGGCATTTATCTATATCTTGAATTAAGGATCAACATATTAACAAATGGTAAATACAGTCTATGATTTGACTTTTTTAATCTGAAAGAAAGATACGGGAAGATTATCAACGAAAAGTAGTACACCGTTGATTGTATAAATTATGCGTGTTACTTCTCGGATGTATGTATTGCATGAAGAAAATAGCAGAATAAAAATTGCCTATACTATATAATCGAAAAGCCGGATTACTGTTTTTTATAAATAGCGGACATTAATTTAAGCAGGTAAAAATAATTTGGGCGGAACATGCCCTGTCAGGATAGGAAGATATCTATCGATATGATATAGATAATATTTGGAACAACAAACGCGCAAAAGTTGGCCGGCCGGATTCTCGAAGTTACGAAGAAACAGCTTTCTAAATTTCCGGAATCGGGAACGATTAAGGCTAATCTTACCGGACGAAAATACTTGTACCAATATTTACTGTAAAACAATTTATAGTTTCAATAATTGTTTGGCTTCAATAGTCAAGTGTTTGACTGTAGATTGGATCCTGATAAGATAAATAAGAATGTACATGAAGAAAGCTGGTTATTGATCAACAACCAGCTTTCTTGGTAAGCGTCTCCGCGATGACGTCTTGATTCGCTTTTTGTAACCCTGTACATTTGCAAA
>NZ_JBHSGN010000114.1:0-9650 GCF_042654545.1 Dysgonomonas termitidis | reverse complement strand
TGATTGAATTTATTCATGTAATATACTAATAATTAACCGTATAATCAATTTTTATTAATACTTATTTCTTTCTTTTTTAGTTGTGCAACAGACACGTTGCGCTACCCTATAGGGTGGTGGTGCCCCGCTGGCGCGGATTAAGGTGCTATATGCTCCATTTTATTGTTATCAGGTACCGTTTACGGATTCCTGACGGTAATCGTCACACCCGTCAGGCATTTTTTACCCGCCGCGCTCCCATTAGTTAAGTAAAAGCCAAAATTGTAGCCGGAGTTCCATGCGTTGTCGACTGGTGTTGTACCCATGTAAATTGCATCGGTCGCCCCCCCGTTGATCCAGTAGCTAAGGTACGTGTTCGGTGTCATGTAATAATCTCGGGAGCTCGCCGGTAAAGAACTTGATGTCATCACCGTCGCACAACTGGCAAGCGAGGTCACGTTACCAGAGCTCGTGGTAAACGCGGCATTATACTTTGGGCACCAAATACTGATAGACATGTCTCCGGTAGGGGTAAATTTGGCCGTTGTAAGGCAAGGACCTTTTGCAGGCACATCTACTTCCTCACCACGCTTTACAGTCAGTGTAGGATAATTGCTATTAAAATCCGCCGCGGTGTAGCCAGTTGATCCCGTCGTCTGTGTAAAAGTAATCGTATACGGCGATAACCATCTTGCCTCATAAGTGTTAGTGGCGTTTTCGTCAATTGTAACTTCCGGTTCACGTGGGTCACCCGTTACCTTTTGGCCGGTTTGAACGTTGTACCAGCCGTCCCAGAGGTACTTTTCGCTATCGGTGGTGGCGGGCAGGGTGATTACATCTCCATCGTCATAGTAGCCGCTTTTGTCCGGTATAAAAGAGCCGCCGGGCTCCGGATTGCGCGTCAGAGTTAATTTTGGTTTACCGTCACGACATGCGTCAGGTTACCGGCCGTAATTTTGATTTTACCGGTGCGCACTGCTCCGGTATTAGCAGTAACCTGAATCCCTAACGTGGTTTTTGTGTTAGCGGTCACCGGCCCCCCTGTGACAGAAAGCCAGCCGCCGGTAGCAGGCGTTACACCGTCTGCTTCGAAACATGCATATGTCGCCCCGTCGGTATAATCCGTGAAAACTTCAAGGGTACTGTTGCCGGCGCTTCCGGAAAGATTAAATTCTCCGGTGGAGACGCCCAGCATATAGTTATTATTAAAAACAATGTCCGTGATTGCCGATTCATCGTATTCTATAATCTTTACCGTATTGACGGGCGCCGAGTTGAAGGCTGCCTCTGCTGTCGCCTCCCCTGAACCGAGCATGTCTGTTATCTGTACGGTGTACTTGTGGTTGCGCAACAGGTCGAGGTAAGTGGTCGCCCCGGCTGCCGTATTGGCGAAATCGACACGGTAGAAGGTTTCCGTTCCATCCGACCCGTATATACCGCCTATGACCAGGCAGGTATTGGCCGCCGCACCGGTAGCGCTTCCTTTCGCCGCTTCAAAGGTATAGATTTCGTTGATGCAGGAGATATCCGTTGTTGTTATGGAAGTTCCGTTATAGACCAGAGGCCCCGTTTGTTTCTGCGCGGATGCCGGAACCGTAGGTGCGGTCGCAACACCGTTGCCCCAGTTTACTGCGTCCGGAGCGACATATCCCTGATTGTTATAATTATAGAGCCGCACGCTTTTCAATGCGAATTTGGTCTGGGCTGTTGTACCCAGGGTCACATCTATCTTGGAGACCATGCGTATAAGGTTTACCGTTTGGTTGGCTGTCGGCGAGCCGACTGTCAGGGTCGCGATCTCGCCCCACATCGGTATCTTTGTAAAACTGCCCGAAGTGTCCCATTTGCCTGTATTGGTCAACTTTAATTGTTGCATAACCGTTGCCTTGGTATCCCCTTGGTTGATGCTACCCAACGCGGCGCTGACAATCTGGCTACTGTTGGCCAGGATGACCATGTCATAGGTGCCTACCGGAATTTTGGCCGTAAAGGTTTTTTGCGCGCTGTTAGCGCCGTCCGTTATATTATTGATATAGATAGGCTGGTAGGTATAATAGCCCGAACTATTAAACAGCAGCAGGACGATATTATCCACCGCGTTCTCGTCAACTTCGGTCAAAGCCTTGGTCTTGGGCGCGGAAGCTCCCGGCACCCGGATGGAAAAGCTGACCAGTTGCTCATCGCCCTGAACCGCCGTATTCCCTTCCCGCTCATCGATGCAACCGGTTACCTCGAACAGTTGAACGACAAGCAATAATATGTATAATACCTTTATTTTCATATATTGTTATTTTATCTAATATGCTGTTACTGTTTAAAATACTTTATGTCAGACCTTTTTTTGTTTTCTATAGGGCAGCATAGCGCTACCCTGTGTTGTTGTTCCCACACCCTGCCGTTACAGCCCCCCCCGCTGGCGCGGACATCTTGTCCGTGTCTTGTTCAAAGAGCAATTGCATTATGCTGCGCAACGCACAGGCCTGGTGGCCGTTTTTTAGTCTGGTCATATATAACAGGAGTCTTCCCATCAGCCCCATCATCTGGCGACGACTGCTATACTCTTAGCGCACAACCGTAGGGCGTTACCATTGCTTGCAGAGCCCGCTTGCCACCCCCCTCCGGGTATTCCTAATGGGTTCCATACACCCGCCGTTGAGCCCGACCAAGTCCACCAATATGCGTAAAATCGATTGGTCCCCCCCCCAGACCAGAAAGTCGTGTTTCCGTATGGCCAATAAACATCTATACTATTCGTCCCCACTAATCCACTGGCCATGGTACCAGCGGTCTTGCAATCATTGAGGTTTCTTGCGGTGTCATCGATAGTAGTTATAACAACGACACTCTTAGGGCAGTAAATTTTATATGTCGCGTCAGCGGTCGCTGTATAGGTTTGTTCTGCCCCCAGGCATAGACCGTCTGTTGTTATTGTATAGGTGGCCCCACGTCTCAGAACAGAATTCCCAGCTATTCCATTCACCAAACCATTACCGCTACCTGTGCCAGTCCTCTCTATGGTTATGGTCACCGGTGCGTACCATTTAGCCGTGTAGTTGTTTTCACCTTCAGCACCCACGATCACAGTCGGCGTTTTGCTGCCGCCTTCCAGTCGGGTACTACCGTTTTTGTACCAGCCGTCCCATGCATAGAGTCCGTTGTCCGTGGGTTCCGGCAGAGAGACAGGTGACCCATAATCATAGAGATCAGTCAGGTCTGTGAAATCGCCATCGGTGGTTTCCGGATTTTTTGTCAGTGTAAAGCCGTACTGCGCAACGGCCTGAGTAACCGTCACGACATGCGTCAGGTTCCCGGCCGTAATTTTGATCTTACGGGTGCGCACTGCTCCGGTATTAGCAGTAACCTGAATCCCTAACGTGGTTTTTGTGTTAGCGGTCACCGGCCCCCCTGTGACAGAAAGCCAGCCGCCGGTAGCAGGCGTTACACCGTCTGCTTCGAAACATGCATATGTCGCCCCGTCGGTATAATCCGTGAAAACTTCAAGGGTACTGTTGCCGGCGCTTCCGGAAAAATTAAATTCTCCGGAGGAGACAGTCAAACGATATTGTCCGCCGGCGTCGAATTCATCGAGCCCGCCATCGTTCCATGCGGTAATAGTCGCGGTTATATCGGCCGGCCGGGAGTTAAAAGCATTTTCAGGTGTTGACAGTCCGCTATCTTTCACATCAGCGATTGTCACGGTATAGTGATGGTTGCGCAACAGGTCGAGGTAAGTGGTCGCCCCTTCTACCGTATTGGCGAAGTCGACACGGTAGAAGGTTTCCACTCCATCCGACCCGTATATACCGCCTATGACCAGGCAGGTATTGGCCGCCGCACCGGTAGCGCTTCCTTTCGCCGCTTCAAAGGTATAGATTTCATTGATGCAGGATATATCCGTTGTTGTTATGGAAATTCCGTCATAGAGCAGCGGGTTGTCTACCGCAGGCGACGGTTTTTGCGCTGATGCCGGAACCGTAGGCGCGGTCACAATATTGCTTACGCTGCTCCAGTTGTTATCAGTATCCGGGGCGACATAGCCCTGATTGTTATAATTATAGAGCCGCACGCTTTTCAACGCGAATTTGGTTTGGGCTGTTGCACTCAGGGTCACATCTATCTTGGAGACCATGCGTACAAGGGTTACCGATTGGCCGGGAGTAGACTCGCCGACTGTCAGGTTCGCGATTTCGCCCCACATCGGTATCTTCTTATAACCTGCGTCCGCAGGATCACTGTTCCATTTGTCGGCATTGGTCAACTTTAATTGTTGCATAACCGTTGCCTTGGTATCCCCCTGGTTGATGCTACCCAACGCAGCGCTGACAATCTGGCTGCTGTTGGCCAGGACGACCATGTTGTAGGTTCCTACCGGAACTTTGGCTGTAAAGGTTTTTATCGCGCTGTTACCGGGGGTGGTCGTTACATTATTGATATAGATGGGCTGGTAGGTATAATAGCCCGAACTATTAAACAGCAGCAGGACGATATTAGCCACCTCGTTCTCGTCGTCCCCGGTCAAAGCCTTGGTTTTGGGTGCGGCAGCTCCCGGCACCCGGATGGAAAAGCTGACCAGTTGTTCATCGCCCTGACCCGCCGTATTCCCTTCCCGCTCGTCAATGCAACCGGTTAACGCGAACAGGTAAATGACCAGCAAGAGTATATATAAACACTTTGTTTTCATATATTGTTATTTTATATGGTCTTTTCTTATCTTAAAATTCCGGGCTTACGGGTTTGCTGTCCCATCCCGGCAGGGTAACTTCTACCGATACGGACTTAAATTCTATCTGTATCGGGATAAACAGGCCGTCCGTACCCGTTACGGTTATATTGTTATCCGCGATAAAATCTTTCAAGCTGACCGTCGCGACAGTACTGCCGTCGGATTGTTTCTTTATATATAATAGTATGGGTGTATTTTCATTAAAAAGGGGAGTATAAAACTCCGAATAGGCCATATTCTGGCTTTCGATAACGGTATTTGCCGCTGTTTTTTTGTATGAGATACCTGTGCCGTATGTTTGCATGTTAAAGTTATAGTGAGCCGGTATATCCGTCAGCACGATGGTTGGGGGCAAAGCCGCTCCCTGGGCGGATGTATCCGTAAATCCTTTTACATAAACGCCTATGGTGATGTGTGCGCTGCGAAAAGGGATAACGGCTGTTTGCGAACCGCTTTCAGGCACGGTTACATAAAATGGCTGTGGCTGCGAATCCTGTGACGGCGCGGGCGCGTAATACAGCGGGTCGCTGTCGCTTGCCGTGTTTGTTGCCTTGTCGAGGCTTGAATTACTCAGGAAGGCGTCACTGAACAGGTTATTGCCCGGGCTTGCTCCTTCATAAAGGGTGTTAGCTGTCGCATTGGCCCAGCATACAATGCGGTAAGTACCGGGTTCCAGCCTCAGTTCGGTACCCGCAAAAAGGGATAAGGCGTTTTCATCGAGGGTTATCCTTTTTACAAGGCGATCCCCGCTGTCGAAGATAAAAACATCCGTATACCTGACTTTATCAGTAAAAATATCTAAGCCGTTTTCATCTGTATAGCGGAATTCCAGACGTAAATTGCTGTTATCATCTATCTCCGGACAATATTCCGAATCTTCACCGATGCAACTGTTTAATAATGCAAAGGCTAAAAGTATGAACAGGCTTATATAGGGTTTCATAATAGTTATAATCCTTTATTAGTAAAAAGTATTCGAAAAAGCTATAGCATCCCTGCTTAGTGGATATCCGGGGGATAAAGATGCCGTTGCCGGACTCCTATCCACTAAGCGGGGAAAGTTATATGTTATTAAAATTCAGGGGCTAGAGGAACTGCTTCCCAAGCAACTACATTTACAGTTACCGTTACATTTATGGCGTCAACATTCGGAACAGGAGCCAAGTCTTCCGGTTCAATTGCATTTACTGTCAGAGAGACTTTATACACCTTGCCGGCACTGATTTCAGTTAGAAGAGCACCGCCCCCAGCAGGCCTAAATCCTTTGATTGTAATATATTGAGGATCCGCAAAAACGGCGCCGGGAGTAGAATTTAAGGTTGTTGTTATATTCTTTAAACGGATAACGATTATCGGAACGGCTGAACCTCCGTCGAGGGTAGATGCCGCGAACAGGTTATATCCCCAAACGTTGGAGCCAGCCGGCTTGGCAACCTTCGATACAGCATTATAACCAGTGCCTCCATTGTCGTCAAATGTAACTCCACGGTCGGAGATAGGATATATCGCTCCTCCTACAGCAAATTTTGCCGGATCTGTACCATTTTCAATTTTAGAGTAGGTTCCTGTTGTTCCGCCAATCGAACCTACTTTATCGAAATTATCAATGAAGATACCGTCTACGGTGAACCCTGTGATGTCGCCTGTAACAGTAATATCGCTTAATTCAATACGGGCGATGGTCGGGTTAAGTTCTACATCACACGTATAATCAGGAGCCACCGGAGCAGGAACTAAGTTTGCTGTTCCATATAAATTACATGAGGCTGTAGTGACTTGCGATGCTATACCGATAGTCAGAGCTTTCACTGTATTTATAGATCCGCTTGTCGGCATGGTAAGCGTCGCGCCATTTTGATCGACAGCAGGAACATTTCCAAATACATGCGCGGCGGTTACGCTTCCCGGAATACCTGAGATTGTCACTCCGGGAGCTGATGCTTCTGCTATACTGATTTTACCATTCGGTAAGTCCGAAGAAGCATCAGTAGTCAATTGATATCTTTCAATAATAGTTCCACCACTGTTGACGAAGTATAAATAACCGCTGCTCAATGTAGCCTTTGTTCCGTCTGCTACCGCAACGCCTTCCGATTTGGCAATAGCTTCCTTGTCCAGTTTGAAGAATAAACTTTTCTTCTCTCCGTTATCGGTGTTATCTTTCGCATCGTCATTCGAGCAACTGCTGAATCCTAATAAAAGGGCGACAGTTAATGCGCTTAAAAATTTAAATTTTGTTTTCATTTTTTACTTGTTTTTAAAATTAAGAATACTAATAAAGAATATAATTACTATCTGTTTTTATACCGTTCCATTTTCTTGTTATCGGCCCGTTTGGCCGCCACTTCCTCCAGATTGCGGACCGCTTCCTTGCTGCCGGCTGTTTTTGCCCGGTTAAACAGGGCTTCGGCCTGATCGAGTTCCCCGGTCAGCAGGCGTATTACGCCCAGGTTGTTCAGTACGGCCGGATTGTTGCCACCGGGGGCTGAGCCGGCTGCCTTGTCCAACAGGCGCCCGGCGGTATTCAACTCCCCGTTTTCAATCAGGAGCGCCGCCGCATTGACGTTTGCCGTCACATCATCGGGATAGTATTTGGGGATCACTCCGGTCATGATATCCGTATAGTCTTTCGTGCCTTTGCCGTAACTTTGAGCCAGGTTGTAAAGCTCCAGTTGTGACAGGTCTTCCGGTTTCCGGCTAAACAGCGATTTGCTTTCTTCGGCAGTGTAATCCCTGACCGTAAAGTCGATCCGGTATTCCACCCTGCGCAGTTCGGGGAACATCTCCCGGAGCATCCGGCGGTAGGGTGCACCGTTCGCCAGGCGCATCAAAGCCTTTTCGCGTTCGTCCATTACTTCCGTGGTGGCAATAATTTCCAATATCTTGTCCTTGTATTCCATATTGGAGGCCTGTACCTGTACGGCAAGGCTGTCCCAATCTTCGGCTACATGGCTTACCTTGAAAAGACCCTCGTCGAATCCAAATTTAGTTTTCAGGTAATCCTTTAGCGCCAGCGACCGTTCTTTCGATAAACGCTCGTTGGTGGTGTACAATCCGTCGGGGGAAGCATAGCCTTCGATAAACAGGCCGGTGATGCCCGCATCGGGATTGTCCTTTACATCCGAGACGGCTTCGTTGATCTTGGCCAGCTCCGCAGGATTCCGGCGGAAACCGGGGTTAATGACCGACCTGCCTGCCTGGAAGTCCAGGAAAGCTTTGCCCTGACGCTTGCGCGTCTTGACTTCCCTGCCCGGGGTGAGTAAGGATACTCCGGGGCTGACCTGATAGGGCACACGTGCTTCCAATTCCACCTTATCGCTCAAAATCAGCGCATACAGCCGTGATTCCTGCCTGTTGTATCCCGTAACCTGCTGGTAGAGAACCAGGCGGGCGGAATCCATCCAGGCTTCATAAGGGATTTTCAGCTTATATAGAAGTGTCGTATCGGTGAACTGGCGGATATTTACCTGCATCAAAGGACGATGATAGGCGGACCGCTTATCTGCTCTCGCAAGAGCGAAAGAGCGTTCGTCCAGTTTCCGTCGTTCATCCCCGTCGACCCGGATATAGGGAAAGGTTACTTTTTTGCTGTCCGGATCGCTACCGGTACTCAGTTCGGGAATCAGCAGCATCGATTGACCGCCGGAGACGGCCTGGCCCTGTATGTGTACAGAAAGACTTAATAGCAGGCTGTCGCCTTCCTGTTTCAGCCCGGCGCTTTCAACCGACAGCCGGCCTTTATAGAAATCCTTATTCTGTGCCGGCAGGCTGAGCGCCGCCAACAGGAAAAATACAGCCGGTATATGGGAAATATGGAATCGTTTCATTGTTTTATTTGATTATATAGATTAAGGATATACCTGCCTTGGTAGGCCCGAAATAATGCCTGCTACCGCTCTCGAGCAGCTTACCGCAGGTTTTACACTCATACCTGTCATAATCCGTATATGCATACCCCAGGCCGATGGTAGCTTCAATGTTCCAGCGGGGAGAGAGCATCCATTGGTAACCGTAGGAGATGCCCATCCCGAAAATGTCGCCCCGGTAACGGCCTGTTTCAAGGCCCGGGTATAGGTTCAGCGGCAGCTTGATGGCCCCCACATTGTAATTGGCATAAAGCGCATGTACACCGATGAAATGACTGAAGAACGGTTCGCAGAACCAGTAACGGAGTTCCGGCTGCACCAGTATATGTTTCAGCTTCTTGTTCCCACTATAGGTGAAAGGGTTGTAATTAACCGGTATATCCAGCGTATAACGGTTCTTCAGCCTGACTTCCAGCCCCAGGTTGAAGGTGGTGGTAGCATCGTACAACAAATTTGTTTTGACTGCCAGGCGAGGTGACGACAAAGGCGTATTACCTGCCTCGTCCTGTGCCCATGCGGGGAGCAGGACTAATGTCAGCAGAAAAATAAATATGGATTGTTTCATAAAATAGTCTGTATTATTAATTTGACTTCATCGTTGATTATAGCCTGATGTCTGCCGGTTATTGCCACCCTTTCCATCCACTCATTGTAGTTCAGGAAATACGATAAGGATAGTGGATGGCTATCCTCCCCTTATCTTCAACACCTTTTTATGATTTTTAATATATCTAAATCGGTAGCAAAATTAGGTGTTAATATTCTACAAATCTTTACCCATTTTTACCCATTTATTGACCATTTTGTTTTTATATGCATTTTAACATCATTTTCCATCTGCATATGACAGGACAATGTGCCACAAAAACATCTCCTGATAATGAATAGAAATTGAAAGAGTTTCGCAAGTCCTTACCCGATCAGTCTGAAGTATAAAAACAAAAGGTCTCATAAAGAGACCTTTCCGCCAGTTGTCACTGATTTGAGCCATTCTTATCTACCGGTAGCCCAGCCCTCCGTGCTCAACCATCAATACCTGAAACCGGTAAAATGAACGATAACGAATTCCCTCTCGTCATACT
>NZ_JBHSGN010000113.1:0-3556 GCF_042654545.1 Dysgonomonas termitidis | reverse complement strand
TCTGTCCTAAAATTATTGCATCAAATTTGACGAAGAACCGGCATACTCAAGATTATCCAGTCATCACCAAACTGCCTTATTACCTTGCCCCAAAATCGGGAAAAAATCTGGAGGAACTACTTCCCTGCCAGTGGAGAGTGTGCAGGCTAAGCCACGACAATTTGCCGGCAATCCCGGGAATGTCCCCGGACTTTCCTTAGACGTAAGCCTTTTATTAACGGTCGTACCACAAATGAAAACCTCTTTATCAACAGGTACGGTAATCCGATAACGCGCTATGGAATATATGAAATGGTTGATAGGTATGGCAAAATTGCTAGCCTTGTGTACCATCAATGACAGGAAAACGTGTCAGTCTGCAGCCTTTAAGGCATAGAAAATATTCTTATCAACTGAAAACAAACGAGTTGTGAGAATATTTTTCTTAGCAGGCAATGGTTTGAAAATGATTGAACCTCAACCTTTTACCTCATTTTGCATAGAATACAAAGAACGACTCTGAGTTGTAAAGATATAAAAATATCATTTGTGGAATCTATTCGTGAAGTTTATTTTTAGGATTATGTTAGGTTGAGTCGTGACTATTTTAGAAAAGAGAACTTTGGACAGACAAACATTGTTCTACCTCATTCTTTATAGATAATTATTTTCTTTTCAAGGCGTTCATAACGTCAGACTTTTTATAATATGATTTACCCTTGATTTTCTCATAAGGTAATAGTCCAAACTGCTTATACCTTTGCAGCGTTCTGGGAGTAATACCCAAGAGTAAACAGACGTCTTGATTATCCAGAAGTTCATCACCCTCCATAACGTCTTTTATACGGGATAATCTATCTAATTTGTTATCTATCGAATCAAATCTCTTGGTTAAAAGTTTTATGATTAATTCTATGTATTCTTTAAAGTCCTGTCCCATACTTTTTCTTTTATTTATAGTTGTATTAATGCAAAGATGGGTTTCTTAAAAAAAAATATTTCCCTAATTATTTTTAAATAGGGAAATATTTATCTTAAACATAAGAAAACTAGTGTTTTATATTTTCATTTTTTTAAATAAGTTCTCTTTTATCCTGTCAATATACATTTTTTTGGGTTTCCTGGTACACATATCACCGAACTTTTCGCTTATATTTCCCAGTTTAATTTGAAAAATAAACTCAAAACATGCGGCAATTTCTTCCAATTTACCTTTTCCGAAATTAATAGAGAGGTTTTGTGTCCCATAAATCAATTCAATCAATGCATTAAATGTGTCTGTCCACTTTAATAATTTAGGTATCTTTATTCTTAAATCAGAGTGTTCTGTTTTTAATCTATTTATTTCAATTTCTGTATCTATAATATATAATAGATAGTCACATTGACACTCATGTTGGGGATGTTGATTTTTATTAATCAGGATCGTGTACCTAATTCTTCGAAGAAGCCTGTAAACTTCCAGAAGATTATTTTCCGTTGTGCAATATTCAGTTAAATCCCTGACTAGTCTTTTGCTTAATTTTTCAATATTAGATTTATCATCGATTTTAAATACTAGAAGGCTGATTTTAATTATTTTCGCTTTCATAATGTGCTTCGTTTAAAAGGTAAAACAAAGCCTGACGGATATTTCTTTAAATATAGTTAAATTATCTTGGGATTGAATGTTTTTAATGCTTTTATAATTAGATGTATAAGATGCTTTTCCTTTATTATTCATCTTAATATAAAATTATAAACTGATTGAATATTAAATTTATTCAATTGTAAGGGGCATCGTGAAAAATTTCCTGAATAGTTAGATATCTCTAGTCTCCTATTGAAAATTTAGATTCTCTTTTGTATATCGTTTAATATAGTTTTAATCATGAAGGTCGATTTTATTTTGAGAAAAATAAATTGAAAAAGAGATTAGTATATAAAATTCAATTTGATTATAAAAGACAGTTGGAATTTAACCTGTTTTTCTTAGCTGGTATCGACAATAGCCAATATATTGGGGATAAAAGTTTTTTCCGAAATAATAACTTATGACAGGACACAATAAGTAAGTATGAAGTTCTCAAATCTTCTTTAATAATATACATAATGGACCAATAAATAAGCGTAATATCAGTAACGTATAAAATCTGAAATATTCTATTTTTGTGAAAATATTATTTATTCTGGCAGTATTTTATGATTGAACTTTCATATATTCTCTTATCGGGAGTTGTCTTTAATATGCCTGCCGCGACTAGATCAGAGATTTTTTTATGCGATCGTTTTAGCATTTTTGCGGTTTGATTAATACTAAATGTTTTTTCTAATTCCGATATTAGAGATTTAGGGAATTTCCGATCTATAATTCTTTCTATTATTTTTTCGATATCCGATTCTGTAGTAACAATGATAGTTTCCATAAGAACATTTTATTTAATTGTTTTGAATCCGGAGATATTTCCGGATTGTGACCCATATTTTGAATCTCTAAATTATTGATGTAATCGATGTGGATAAATTTATTGTTGAGTATTTAATGAAAATTAGCAGAATAGGGTGTTTTTGTGTAAAATACGTGAAAATGGTGGTTTCTTTTTATTAAGACAATATTTTTTTGAATGAAGATTTATGCCTAAATAATTAACTGTAAGATTTTTGAGATCTTTAAAGGATTCGAAAAAATAGAAAAAATAAAAAAAATAGTCAAACAACTTGCAGATAAAGAAAAATGCTTTACCTTTGCATCCGCTTACTGAGAGAGGCTAAGCCGTTAAAGGAGATTTAGAGCGAATATCCACAGATGGTCAGCAAGTAAATATTTTTAATTATAAATATGTTTTACGATTGTTGGACAACTGGTGAAAGCATAAAGGGCTAGATGATTGTTTTTTGGTATCTTATAGAGATGTGATTCAACTCTGCCTGGGACTATACACTTTATGCTAGAAATGGAAACTTATTTCCAAATATATAGCAAGAAGATCACTATTTATTATCTGTGTTCGTAAAAGTTCGAAGATTATAAAATATAACTCCATTGTTTACACCTATTTGTTGTATAAAAGTTTGACTTTTTGTCTAAACTGTATACAAGAATATGCTAACTGCATATATGCCCTTATTAGTATAGCGATCTTCAATTTTCTATAATATTCCTAAAATAAGATGTTAAATCGTTCCTAAAAATACGTTATTCAGAGGAACGATTATTTTTTGTTTATTGTAATAAGACAACTTCAAAATGAAAGAGACATTCAGAGTCTTATTTTTTATAAGAAAGAATCAATTAAAAGATAATGGACTAGGAACTATCATGATCCGTATCACAATCAACGGAAAACAAATTCAGTTTAGCAGCAAATTAGAGGTTGATCCAGGAGCTTGGTCTCAGAAAGAGAATAAAGCAATTCATGAACCTTTTTTATATATCAATGAACTCTTACAGGTAATAAGAGATAAGATAAAATGCTTTTACTTCAATTTGTTATTAAAACATGACTCAGTATCCCCGGCCAGGCTTAAACAGGCATATCTGGAAAATCCAGTGAGCGTTGCCCCCTCGTGCCAAATCTAAATTGACCCCTGAAAAAAC
>NZ_JBHSGN010000112.1:0-542 GCF_042654545.1 Dysgonomonas termitidis | reverse complement strand
CCCGCCGCTGATCCTTGAGATAGGCGGAATGTATATCAAGGGAAACCTCTTAAGAGGCACCCTGCATCTGGTTGGAGAAGAGGATATGCCGGTAACGCTGACGCGGAAGAAATGAAAATGAAATATATATTACTGGCTGCCTTATTTATTGTAAGCGGCTGGACAAATACGTATTGCAGGATTGAGAACTAAGTTTAGATTACATCGTTCGGATTT
Organism: Dysgonomonas termitidis; assembly: GCF_042654545.1. Taxonomy (GTDB): domain Bacteria; phylum Bacteroidota; class Bacteroidia; order Bacteroidales; family Dysgonomonadaceae; genus Dysgonomonas; species Dysgonomonas termitidis. The sequence goes on along the minus strand of NZ_JBHSGN010000112.1, from coordinate 326 downwards.
AGTGCAGTATAACTTGTACGGAGGATTGCGGAGCCTATTCCGGATTATTCTGCGGGAATCAGGAAGCCGCCGAAAGCACGGCCGTTATCTGCTCCCTGCTCGGCTGCTGCAAAGAACATGGTATCAACCCCCGCGAATGGCTCAATGAGGTCATCACCAAACTGCCTTATTACCTTGCCCCAAAATCGGGGGAAAATCTGGAGCAGCTACTTCCCGGCCAGTGGAGAGGATGCAGGCAAAGTTCAGACAATCTGCCGGCAATTCCGGGAATGTCCCCGGACTTTCCTTAGACGTAAGCCTTTTATTAACGGTCGTACCACAAATGA
>NZ_JBHSGN010000111.1:0-62409 GCF_042654545.1 Dysgonomonas termitidis | reverse complement strand
TGGTACATGGGGTCAATTTAGACTGGCACGAGGGGGCAACGCTCACTGGATTTTCCAATAGTAAACGCTATGGTTCCCTCACATAATTCTACTTCTGCAAATTCCGGGGAAATTGAAACAGGAATTTCCCCTATAAAGCTTTTATCTTCATTTATTGGGATTTCGAATGTATTTGTTGTGCCTGTTATTAAGTTGGGGGTGTAAATAGAGATATTTTGGAGAGATTGTTGTAAATTCTTCCTCAAATTAATAATCTTTCCAGAGATTGTAGCGATACCCATCTCTAACTTAGGATTATATGTATCATCTTTGCCTTGTTGAGCAGAAATATATGGGGTAAAAGTTATACTGAAGATAAAATAAAAGATATAGAAAGTCATTCTATTATTCATGAACTACAAAGATTAGAGTTGATCTTGATATTTTTTATAAATATAATAATAAAACTTAATAGATAATATCTTTACGAAAATTTAATCCCTCTCTGATTAAAATATTCCTAGCCAAAATCTATTGAAAATGGCATCTCTGGGCTATTGGAACGGTTCGTCAGGTTCCTCGGGTCTTGGGTTAGTGGAGGAGGGACAAGTGAAGAAGACTGTATGTCTCAGGTTATGTACTGGGGACTGACCGGGCAAGGAACATCTGTTGGTAATATGTCTCGCAAGTCATGGTAAAACTTGGAATTAAATTAAGAATAATTCCTTATCTTGTGATTCTTATAAGATAAGAAATTATTAAAAATTATGATATATATTAATAAGATAAAGAATATCAAACCAATTGAAGAAAGGAGTGTATACCCATATAACATACCTTCAATAGCAAAATTAAATGAGTTAACATTTCACAAGAATATTACATTTATTGTCGGGGAAAACGGATCTGGAAAGTCTACTTTAATTGAGGCTATAGCTATAAATGCAGGATTTAATCCAGAAGGAGGAACCCATAATTTTAATTTTCAAACAAAAGAATCACATTCAAGCCTATTTAATGATTTAAAATTATTCAGATCACCTTATCGTGAAAAAGACGGCTTTTTTCTGAGGGCAGAAAGTTTTTATAATGTTGCTACCGAAATAGATAAGCTTTTTGAATTTGAAAAATCCAAGCGAGATTTATATTACGGAGGTTCACTCCACGAACGATCTCATGGGGGAGAGTTTCTTATCATTAATACATAATAGGTTTTCAGGTAATGGGTTATATATTTTAGACGAACCCGAATCGGCTCTTTCTGCGACCAATCAAATGGCTCTGCTGGCAATAATGAAAAACATATCAGATAATAATTCACAATTTATTATTGCGACTCATTCACCTATATTGATGGCTTATCCGGAAGCTGATATTTATTGTGTAACAGATGATGGATTAAAACTTGTAAGTTATGAAGAGACAGAACATTATAAGTAAACAAAATATTTTATCAATAATTATCGGTTAGTAATCAATGAGTTAGGACTACAAGCTTTATAAGGAAATATAGGTAACTTTGGATTTAACCACCAATGTAAAGAGATTCTGGTAACAATACTTTTATTAAAAGATTCTTCAGGACTATTTATAAAAATAGATATATCATTATTGTGAAATGTTTTAAGGTGAGTGAAGCAGAGAAACAATGTAAAGGTAAAAATTCCCGTGATATCTGTTATGTTAATGGTGAGCGAGGATATTGTTCGACCTTGTAGTTGGCCTTTACACAAAATTATGGATAGTACCTGAAAAATAAGCTGGGAATATATTCCCAGCTTATTTTTTTACCGTTTAGTTCTTTTTACTCTTATTTTCCGATACTTAAAACGCTGATTTGTCTAATATTCTGCAGGTCGCTGTAGTCGTATTGATACAGGCCGCCTTCAGCAATCATCATCAGTGTATTGTCATGTGGTATCACGTCATATCCATTCATGCCTTTATGATGGGCCAGTTGACTCGACATCAGTTTTTGGGGATCATCCGATTTATAAACTTTCAGACCATCGTCACAGAGGAATAATATACCATTATCTATTCCTAATCCCTTAGGATTGGTCATTGCATAAGATACTATCTGTTTAGGCATTTTCACATCACTAACATCTACTATAAACAATTCATTTGTATTTTGTCTGCACATATTTCCCGAATGAATGGTGACATAGGCCAGATCATCTTCCACAACAACGGGGTCACAGCCATAAACATGTTGTAAGGATGATTGATAATCGGGCTTGAGCGGATCTTTCACCGAGTATATCAACATTCCGGTCGGCGTACCCATAAACAGATTATCTTTATAGCTGAAGATCGTTTCTACATTCCAACCAATATAAATATCATCTGTTGCTTTTACTGGTTTGTCCCCTGATAGGTTAAATATACTCATATTATTATTAATTACAGTGTATAAGTAATTCTGGTATAAACCAAAACGGGACATGGAACCATTTAGCCCGCTTGCACCGTTACTGCTACTACTGCTGTTTTGCATATATGCATAATCATGACATACTATCATATTCTGTTTAACGGGTTCGGTCCTTTCTACCAATTTCCAGCCTACTATGACACCTTTATTGTCATTAAGATAACACATTGCATAGTCATATCCAAACTGGAAATTTTCCATTGGTGGTAAAACGTTTTCAAAGACGTTCTCTAACCGGCCCTTGAGTTCCGGCTGTGCAGGGTTGCTTATATCAAACCATACGAGGTCTATGTAGGAATCAGCATAGAGCATATTGTTACGGATGCTCAGGTCAGCATTTCCGATAAGTTCTATGTAACCGACATTTTTAGGTTCAGAGGGAGTGCGGTTATCGATGATATGAATACCTTTATCAGGCTCAGATATATAAAGATAGCCCTCATAGAAGCATATTTTGCCTTTTTGTGTAATCTCTTCAGGTGTGACTGATACCTTTATGGAATTACGAAAAGTGATGGCATTCATAAATACCGGTTCGTGGATTTTGTAGGTGATGGTTTCAGTATTGTCATTATCGCTACAGCTATACAATACACAGAATGCACTAATGTATAATAGATACAATAGATTTTTCATTATTTAAAGATTTAAGTTATTAAAAAATTCCGGTTGTTTTAAAACTTGTATCTGAGTCCGGCACCAAGACCAAATACTGAAGGTTTTTCTGTTCTAATGCTAATTGGTTGTTTATTATCGAAATAGTAAGAGAATCTAGGCTCAAAATATATACTCCAGTCGTTATAGAACATGTAAGATGCTCCAAGCGATGCGTTTAAAGACCATTGCAGACCGCTTATGCTTCCCTTGTCGTGAACGACAGCTGTACTATTGTTCTTATCATATATATCTTCCGTATATTTATATCTTAAGCCTTTCTCCACCATGCCTCCGGTAGATAGGTAGATATTCCAGTTCGAACTGTTCCATAGATACAGGACGACATTGACAGGGATACCAAGATAATGCAGTTCCTGCCGCGCTTCTAACGATTTAATCGCTTTCTTCCGGAACTGTGATGATAAGTATGTGTATGTCAATCCGGTTTCAAATCCGAGATATTTATTGATATCCTTGCGGACGTTAACACCGAATGATAATGGTAGAGAGTGATCCATTTCTGAAAAATCATTTACGCTGAGATCCTTGCTTAACAGGGCCTTCGTGTCTGAAAATGATTCCGAAATGTTTGCCGATGTGGCATAGTCATACATAAGCCCCTTATACATATTCCCATTCGACGACGAACCGCCTCCGGATGAAAATGAGGCAGACATCAGCCATCTGCTGTCGTTATTGCCGGCCTTTGCAATCAATAACCTGGCTGGTTCTTTAGGGGTTGCCTGCACAGGTTTCTTTTCCTGTATAGCAGGGACGGTGTCAGAAGTATTGACATTGGTCTCAGCTATATTATTATTCCCGGAGACCACATTCTGTACCATATTTTCAATATGAGCCATACTGATGGTATCTATGATCGTTGCAGGTACAGCTTCGTTCACAATTCCGCTTCCTTCTGCTATATGCCTGTCTCCGGCAGTCTTACTACTTAATGTGTGTGCGGGATAGCTTTTTGCGGGTATATGACTATCATTTCCGCTAACGACAATGATTGGCTGTTTGCCGGGTTTTGTTATTTTAATCCTGGTGGTATTAAAATTATCGATTCCGGTTATGCGGTTGAAAGGGGGCTCATCATTCTTGGGTATAGAGAGTAGTAAAATCACGATGACAGCTATAGCTGCAACAGAGCCCCCGATCCACCAGACAGACTTCCTCTGTTTGGGCTTCATCTGAAGCTCAATTCCGTTCCAGCAGTCTGCATCTACAGGCATCCGGTAATCTACCAGTTTTTGCCTTATCAGTCTGCTGAATTCGTCAGGTTGTTCGTTATGGCTTTTCTTGTCTGGCATTTTCATGCATTAATAGAGATTCCACATTTTTTTGTAAAACTTTCCGCGCCCTGATAAATTGAGAACGCGAAGTACTTTCTTTGATATTCAACATATTTGCTATTTCGCTATGTGTATAACCTTCTATGGCAAAAAGGTTGAACACTGTCCGGTAACCTTCCGGTAAGGCCGCTACACATGCCATCAGCTCATCTGCCGAAATCTGATCCAAAGCCGAAACATCAACATTCTCCATCGCTTCGTTATAATCGTCGATGTTTACACTTAATTTAAGAGCGTCGTTTCGCCGGAGATATTCCAGTGCGGTAGTCACAAAGACCCGGCGCATCCAACCGCCCAGCGAACCTGTTTCGGAATAGGTGCCTATTTTGGTAAAAACCTTGATAAACCCATCCTGGAGTAAGTCTTTGGCCGTTTCCCTGTCATTCGTATAGCGCATGCAAACACCCATCATGACCGGCGCATGTAACTCGTACAATTGTTTACGAGCCCATGATTCTCCACGTTTGCATCCCGCTATTAATAACTGTTCATTCATCGGCTAACTATACTCTCTACTTACATTGATGCAATAACATTTCCAAAAGTTGCATTTATGTAAAAATAAAGGATTTTTTAATTGGACATTTCCTAACTTGTAGTTTAACAGGTTATAAAAGCACTGTGTTTTTCTACAATGTATAGTAAAAAAGCTTCCTTTGAGAAGCTTTCAGTTAACAGGAGAAATCTTTTTAATCTTAATATTCCCTATTCTTTTATCCTTCGCAATCTCATTATTATTTTTTCAGGATCGTCTTTATCCATAATTGTGAGGATATCATCTTTCAAGACAAATTTGCATTCCCGCTGTTTCCCGTAATTATCCGTTATTATTATGCGCTCGTCCTTGATGGTGTATATACCGATACATTGGCTTCTGACAGAGCCTTCACTTGTCCGTACATCCATATAGACGGTATCATATCCGAAACGGAGTTCGGGTGATACGATCGTATCATCAGGCATTTTGATAGAGGTCTCATCCGTACCGTCTATATCCATCGCCCATCGTCCGGCAATGGTATTTCGTTCGCCACAGGCCATCAGGGCGAAGATAAATAAGCAGCAAAATACAAGTTTCCTCATTCTTTCTCATTCACAAAAACGATGCAATATATAAAAATATCAGCTATCTTGTAATATTTTTCTTAGATTTGTATAATGTCTAATCTATATACCATGAGAAAAAGGATGCATCTCTGTTTATTATATTCTCATAATCAGGCGCGGATGCGCACCATTGAAGAGGTGCTTTCGGATGTTGAATAATAAAATCGCCGGATATGAAAAAGCTATTGTTTCTTATATTGTCAATAACTATATTTATCTCTGTATTTGGGCAGGAAGGGCATAAGCTGAATATAGATATAGATGTATCGTTTAACCTGAATTATGCATTTGATAATAAAGATGGAATCAGAGATCCTGCCGCCCTGGGAATGAGTTTGGGATATGAATATGATGTGAATATGTTCTTTGGCCTGGAAGCCGGATTTAGAGCCGGGGGATTTAATCAGGGTATCCGTTATAATGATCCCAATATAGGGGTTGATGGCTTTGATAATCCATACAGTTATACAGAGACATCCTATAAAGGAACATACTGGGCTCCGTATATAGCCCCGAAGCTTTATCTCCCGATAGCATATGACGATAAAAAGGACCGGGCTAAATATATTTTTATAGAAAACAGGTTTTCATATACCCGTATCAACCTGAATAAAGCAAAAGGAATGGATGCGGCTGCTCATAAGTACCGCCTGATATACGAAATAAGGTTAGGGTATCAGTTCCCGATAGATGACAGATGGGCTATGAGTTGCTGGCTGGGATACAACACATTTGATTTTTCGAAAGTGAAACCGGAAGTTATTGAATATAAAAACGCAACACCTATACAGATAGGGATAGGCTTTAATTATATTATCAAGCAATAGAGGATAACTACCTGCATGCCCCAATTATTATGTAATTGGAGTAATTAAGTTTAATTAGGAGTCGGTAGGGGCAAAGATTCATTTTTTTTGATTATCTATACATGATTAAAACTGATAAGTAAGCATAAATAGAAAAAGAAAATTCGGATTTATTATAATAATGTTATCTTTGCCGCATTTTAAAACCAAAATATTGTAGATGACCAAGACAGCAATTATAATAGGAAGTTCAGGACTTACAGGCTCACAACTACTAAAAGCATTACTAACCAGTAATGTATATGGAAGGGTTATCAGCTTTGTGCGTAAAGGATCGAAAATATCACATCCTAAACTGGTACAGCATGTCGTCGATTTTGATAATCCTGAATCGTATCAGGATTTGATCGTGGGAAATGATATGTTTTGTTGTATGGGAACAACAATTAAGAAAGCCGGGACCGAAGAGGCTTTTGAGAAAGTAGACCTGCACTACCCTGTTCAGTTTGCTAAAGCCGCAGTAAATAGAGGTATAAAACAATATTCAATTATTTCGTCGGTTGGGGCGAATTCAAAGTCCGGTAATTTCTATTTGCGGACAAAGGGCAGGTGTGAAGAAGAATTAAGAAAACTTCCGTTCCAGTCTATTTCCATATTTCGTCCTTCGTTGCTGCTGGGAAACAGGAAAGAATTCAGGCTTGGGGAAAAACTGGGTGAATATGTTATGAAGATATTCGGGGTTTTCTTTGTGGGTAAGCTGAAAAGATATAAACCCATTGACGTGAAAAAAGTGGCGTATGCCATGTTTGATACCGCTCAAAAAAATACAGTAGGCTACCATATTTACGAATCCGAAGAGATTGCCGAAATATACACGGAGAGCCATAGATAAAGTCCGGACTCCTTTCCTCCCCAAAATTGTATTATATAAACAGTTAAGTATTACTGAATACTTATTCGTCCTTACATAATATTTCTGGAAAATGCGGCAGTAATTTTTATTGATTACTTATTTCTGTAAATTTTTTCCTGTTCATTATTAATTCATTATCTTTATGGAATAGATAATCTCTTGTAACCATGGAGGATAAAAACATGAAAGTCGAAATAAGACAGGAGGAAGCATGTGACTTTCCGGCAGTTTACGATATCAATCTAAAAGCATTCAACAGAAAAGAAGAGGCGCGGCTTGCAGACCGTTTACGCCTGAGTGACGGATTTATACCCGAACTTTCACTTGTCGCGATAGTGGAGAATAAGATAGTAGGGCATATCTTATTTACAAAAATCAGTATAATAGATGAGGAAAAACGTCAGGATAGCCTTGCTCTGGCTCCCATGGCAGTGAGCCCGGATATGCAGCGCAAGGGCGTTGGAGGGCAGCTGATCCGTTTCGGCCTGGATAAGGCCCGGCAGCTTGGATATAAGTCCGTTGTTGTTTTAGGGCATACCGGGTATTACCCGCGTTTTGGCTTTGTCCCTACAAGTAAATGGGGTATAAAGCCTCCGTTCAATGTTCCTGCCGATGTATTTATGGCAAAAGAATTAATTGATGGCGGCTTGTCGGATATTAAGGGGATAGTAAAGTATGCCCGGGAATTTGAAGAACTGTAAAGCCTTACTGTTCGTTTTCTATTATTCTTTTCAATTTATCCGGAGTCAGTATTTCATTTGTAAAGAATTTTCCGTTGATGAAAACACAATAGCTTGTCACCGGGGCTAAATGGTTTTGTGCCATTTCTTTTGTCGTGATCTGATGTAGCCGTACCGGATAATCGGAAGCCAGGATAACGGGTTCTAATAATTTTGTATATGGCACGGTAAACGGACATTGTGCCGTATAGAAGATGTCAATCCCTTTTATTCCGTCTCCCATTCCTTTGCGCGCCGAATCATTGAAGCGGGGTAGGGGCGCATCTTTGTCGAAGCGTTTTACGGCCAGTTCGAAGAAAGGAGGGCAGCTATCGCTTATTTCATATCCATGACACAACATAAACGCCTTGTCGGAAAGGAATGGCTTTTTCTTTTGCCCGACAATCAATACTACACCTTTATATCCGTTTTTGAGTGCGTCGGCCTCGCAACCGGCGAGTAATTGTTTCCCGTAGCCCTTTCCTTTAAACGAACCGGATACCCAGAAACAATTAATATATAAGTATCCGTCTGCCATTATCGGTACCCATGCATTGACCGCGGGAATATATTCTATAAACACTTTCCCCCGGGCATCGAGTTTCTTAAACCTCAGTCCTTCCTGCATACGGCAACTGAGCCATTCTTTTTTAGCAGCAACACCTGTTTCGGTTGATTTGCTGCTTATCGAGCAGCAGATGTGTTCGGTTGCAATATTCCCGGGAGATAGTGTAATTATATTCATCTTATACTGATTTTAGAACGTTCTTTTTGCGGTTTCTAAAACTCTAACAGTTGATATGATCTATCACATGGTTTACGGCTTTATCGTACCCGTCTTGAGTTGTTTTTCTCATTCTTTTATGCAGATGCCCAGCGTTTTAATGTGGGGAAATATTCCTTCATCTGAGCAACAGCCTGTTCTTTGGTTAGTTTTTGTTCAGTATCCTTGTTGAAATCGTCCAGATATTGTACGCAATGTTCTATCATCTCGTCCATTGTAATATCTTCGGTGAACTCACCGTCTGTGAAGCAATACCGGCAATATTCATGATTCTTGCTTTGGTCGGCGTTTGTTCCGAAATCTTCATCTGCATTTAGGGGCATGCCACAGCTTTGGCAAAATTGTTGGTTCATAATGTTCTGTTTTAATGGTTAATAATCTTAATGCAAAGAAAAGGATTTATACGACATGTCAGGTTGTCCATTCTTGCTAAATTAGGATATTTTTATCCGGCCGGTTAATTAAAGTTAAACGGGATTGTTGCGATTAATCCTTTTTGTCGTTATCATATCAAAGATACAAAGAGATGAAATTCAGTATTCACCTTTTAATATTTAAAGTTATGAAAAAGTTTTTATTAGCATTCGCATTATTCATAGGTGTTACATCATTTTATAACACTGCCGAAGCTCAAAATATAAATGTAAGTATCAATATAGGCCGTCAGCCGGCGTGGGGCCCTGTGGGATATGATTATGTAGGATATTATTATTTCCCGGATATAGATTGTTACTACGACGTGAATGTAGGTTTATTCTATTATTTCGACAGGGGGAGATGGATTTCTGCACGTTACTTACCATACGGATACCGTAATTATGACTTGTACGGACTATATAAAGTGGTGTTGAATGTGCGTGATCCGTGGAGATATCACCATATCCACTACAGAGATTATGCCCGCTACAGAGGACACCGTAACCAGATCGTAATACGTGACAGCCGTGACCACCGTTATCATGATAGCCGTAATAACAGGGTGATTTGGTATTCAGACAGCAGGAAAGACCATAAAAATAACAGTGGCCGTCCAAATTATAATTATAACAACCGTAAGGACAATAATTATCGCCCTGACAATAACTATAACAATAGCAGAAAAGATAATAACCGCAACAAGGATAAGAATTACAACAGCGGTCAAAAGAATGACAATAAGCGATCCGACTACGGTAACCGTGATAACCGTTCCAACAGGAATGACAATGTAAAGAGCCGCCCGTCTACAAGCCGCGACAATAACCGTAACAGTAAGGCTACGCAGTCATCTTCGGGTAGGAGTGATTTTAGGATGGCGTCGAGTACAGGCTCGGAAAGAAGTAACAGGAGATAATTAAATATAGGTTTAGGTGAATGGTTTTTTGAATGAAAGTGACAGGTGTATATCTATCAGGATATACACCTTAATCTTTATAAAATTGAAAAGCTTATCGTACCTTTGTATATATAAACACAAATAACACAAACCCCAATAATGAGAAAATATCTATTGATTATAGTTCTTCTTCTCGGCTTTACGCAGCTGATGAAATCACAGGACAGCCTGTCTGTACAATCTTTCCCAAAAGAAAATATTGTAGGCAGATGGGTTGAGGCTGAACGTACGGAAGGTGAGAAGACAAAACCTGCCGGAGAATTTCCCGATACATATATATTCCGCGATAATATGGTGTTTCACAAAGGTGAAGCTGCAGAAGGAGTCATCGTATTTAATATAACCGGAAGATATGAATTGGAAGGTGATTCTGTAACCATCTACTATAACAATTATTTGCTGAATAAGGCGAACAGGACAAAACCGAAGAGAATCCGCTTTACAGTGCTGTCTGTCTCTGATAAGGAGATGCTTGTCCAGGTGAAAGATTATGACTATGAATACAAAATGCTGTTGAACAAGCAGGCTCAATAGTACAATATATCAGGTATTTTGTCGTTTATATTCCTGTAAAGTTGTTAAATATAGATGTTTAAGCATTGCATAAACATAAAAAAACATATGGACAGATGAATCTTGCGACAGAATTGTATATCTTTGCCATTTAATTAAAACACAATAGTCCATTACTACAAAACGATGAAGAAAATCTTATTTATTCTATTTTTCTCATTACTTGGGTTATCCGGTTGCGTCAATAATGGTGATGAGCCTGATCAGCCTGTGATACCTCAGCCGGAACCTCCGGTAAATGCGGCAGCAGATGACCTGATAGGTACCTGGGAGACTTATTATTACAAGAAAGATATAATCTATATTTATTCGCCAGGCGAACAGCAGATATTTCCCGGCTTGCGGCTTGTTGATTATGACGGGTACAGGACCGAGTTCTATCTCGATCCGGCAGATAATAAATACAAATTTAAAAGTTATAATGTAATCGATCATTTAAATGATGAAGGAACATATTCGGCAAGTAGCGACACCATATACTTTAAATTTACTTATTTGGGCGGTGTGGCAACGGATACCACAACAAAACAGATCATCCGCCGCTTAGACCCGTCGAAGGGAATACTTAAGACGGAAGATATTTATCCGGGAACTATAGCGAATACAGGTATGAAATTTATAGTAACAGACATGAAGGCCCAGCGAAATGTCGCAATTGCCCCTACATTTACAGATGTATCGAAGGTGATGGTCAATACATACTTCGATGAATTGTCGGAGGCTCCTTGGGATGTAAAGGCATGTGCCTATTATTACAATGGTCTGTACCAGCCCGGTGAGACGGCGAAAATGGAGGAAGCCCTGACAAAAACTCAAACTTCATATAGATTCTATAAAGATGCGCAGGGGAAGAAGTTTTGTGTCATTAGTTCTCTAAATCCGGAGACAAACGAAATAGAAGCTGATAAGAACTCCCCTTATCCAATAATCATAGTAGATGATGTGATCTATTTTTTCTACACGGATAAAGTAACAGGAGAAATGAAAGACTTTGCGGCATGGGTGACCGAATGGAAGACTGCTAACGGAGCCCGGACATATATAGATAAGAGAAGCGAGAGGCTTGGCAATGATATATCTGCGATAGTAACAAGGGACCTTCTTCTTGTCCAGAGAAAAAACTGAGAGAACTTATATCGATAGACAGGATAGGGCGGTAATAACAATATTATTGCTCTGTTTTTTTATATATCCATTTGTTATCAGCTATGGAGAGGATGAGTGAATCTTCGGACAGGATTTCGATATCCAGACTTCGGAAAGGGATCTCGCCTTGATACAGATCCAATTCATAATTGTGAATTATAAACCTGAAAACCAGGGAGTCTTTCCTTTCAGACATATGCTGGGTACATTTATCCCCATCAAAAATAAGGTAGGTACGGTCTTTATTATAATCTACATCTACATTGTCGTAGATAGTTCTGTCCACATCTGCCAATATCCATTTTCCTTGTATAAGTGAGGTGTTTACCTTATCTGCATTGTAAGGGGTACAACCGCAGAGCAGGTATCCGGCAAGGGATAGGATGAAAATGTAAGCATCTCTTTTCATAGATTATATGTATTGAATGCAAATTAACGAATAAATTCTCATTATATATACCTTGTAGAAAAAAACCGGACAATAATTAAATATATTGTTTTTACTGCTATATTTGCTTAAACGTAATGTATAATCGATATGAAAACAATAGGTAATATTATCTGGGTATTGTTCGGAGGCTTTATGATAGCTTTGGAATACTTTATAGCAGGCTTTCTGATGATGATCACGATCATAGGTATTCCATTCGGTATCCAGTCTTTCAAACTGGGTATTCTTGCATTATGGCCTTTTGGCAGCAAGGTTGTAGAGGATGAAAGCTCTATTGGCTGCCTTAATCTGATAATGAATATTATCTGGATCATTATCGGTGGATTCTGGATTGCGCTTACTCATTTGTTTTGGGGAATTGTATTCTGTATCACAATAATTGGCATTCCTTTTGGTAAGCAACACTTCAAGCTGATACATCTGGCACTGTTTCCTTTCGGGAAAAAGGTAGAATAGGTGCGATACCGGGTGTGCAATCAGAACGAATTTTTACTTATTTAGACCTGAAACCCTCTTGTAAACTTCTACCCCGTGTGGTTACAGAGCTTATATCCTGATATTTCCCCAGGGCATCGGCCTGTAGTACTGTGCACGGAAAAGGACTTTCGAAGCATACAAAACGTCCGTCAGGTATTTCCGGGGACTTACTGATATAAATGGTTGCCCCATTGTCCAGTTTGTAAGGAAGAAACTCATCTGTATATAGGGTAAGCGATTTGAGTAGTTCCCTGTAAGGGTACTGCCTTATAATGATGTCGGATACAGGCCTGCTATTTGCTTTAGGGGTTTTTAAGTCAAACATATTGTAAAACTTGATAGAACGGCTTACAGCCCAGTATCCCATAAGAAGGGCAAAAGCTGCAGTAAGTATTGTACCCGTTTTAGGGTACAGTTTTTCTTCTCTTGTAGCGAGTAAAAGATAGCAGATATAATATATAATAGCAAACAATATTCCTCCTATAAACCGGGGGTCGGGCCCTCCCATATACCATAATCCTATTATTACCAGTAATACGATATAGACGAAATAGATATTCTTGTTCAGGTACCTCTTCTTCATCAGAGAATATACGACAACAACAGGGGAGAGCAGGGTAGGAACTATAAAAATGAGATTCATTCCCCACTTGTATATTCCGCCGAAACTACTTAATTCCGGATTTAAAATCTGCCACACAACATCTTTCAAGACACCTATCCCGCACGAAAGGATAAAATCTTTTTCTTCAATGGCGACAAATGCAGGAAGTTTCCAATCAACAGAAAATATATCTATTTCGTGAAGCGGAAAAACCAGATAGCCCGAAATAATAACGTTTCTGGTAAACCAAAGTGCCAGTATTACAGCAAGGATGAAACTCAGGAATAAGACTGCGCGGTATTCTTTACTCCGGATCAACCGTCCCAATATATATAACGAAATGAGGCCAAGCGGAATTGTGGTAAGTTTGAATGTGATCAAGGCTATCGGAATAACTATGAAAAATAATTTTTTGTTATCCGGTGAGTTTGGATATAATAACAGTTTTGCTATCAGGTATAGTGATACCAGGCTGGGTATGGCATCGGTAGATGTTGCCGCCAATGAATAGCCGAATGTGAAGATGTATCCTGTTATTACCAATAAAAGCAGGATGCGTTTTATCTCATAGCCGGATTGTATGATCTCCTTTATTGTCCAGCATATTATAGCCGCTAATACCAACACCTGCAGACTATATACTCCTTCGCCAAAAAGAACCCGTAGGCTGAAAATAGCCGACAGTAAAAGGTAATTGGAATTGAAACTAAACCGATGTTCTATATTTCCCAATCCGGGTACTATGGCAAATTCCTCATTCCAGCGTATATTCTGTTGATGGTAGAGCAGGGAGTCGAATACGCCTACCTGCCATATGATGGCAACCATCAGGCTGATAATGGGTATAATGAAAATGGCTGACTGAAAAGCATGTAAATGGACAAAGCTTGATTTTACTTTGCGGACGACAGCCCGAAGGTGATTTCTCCTTATGATCCAGTATATAATGCATGCTGTAATTAGTGCCGATAATATATAATGATTGGACGGCAACCAGAATGAAGTAATGGATACCGGTATCAGGGTAAAGCACATTCCAAGCAGGAATGTATCCGTAAGTCCATATTGTTCATCTTGTTTGCAAAGTCTGTTATATAAGGAGATAAAAATGTCTCCCAAAGAAAGGAAAACTACCGCGATAGCAATCCATGATATAATTATAGCGAGCATCTTCGACTAAATTTGATTACAAAGATACGGATTTTCTTTTAAATTTTCTTTATTGCTGATAATCACATACAAAGAAGAAAGTATAGTCGCCGACAGTTTCACTATCGACTTGTAACCACCTGATATTATTTTTGGCCGGAGTTGTTTTAGCGATGCGTTTCCCAGTAGAGTCATAGTCTTCGACCGATAGTATTCTGAATCTTTTGTTTGTACACTCATACAGGCAGTTATAAATACAGTAACTGAAATCATTCCATTTATCGGCTTTCTCAGTTTTCCCCATTTTAGTATATTCAGCCCTGATCTTGTCTATATACAACTTCTTGCTTTCCGGGCTTATATAAACCCTTTTCTCGCGGGCATAGGCTACCGCACCTTCGTGCCGTATGCTGGCTGTATCCGTATATATTTCCACATCTTCGGCTACAGCAATGTTAAACCACCCTTCATATTTTGGATGTACACTGCTTGTTGTGGATTTACAGCTCGATAAAAATAGTATAAGGCTTATGAGAAAGACAATGTATTTCATATTATTCTGTTATTGTTTATAGTTAAAACAAAGATAGGTTATCAAAAGATTATATATTGGTAAATAGCTTATAATTTTTAAGAAAGTTTATCTATAGATAGGAGCTGTTAGCCTTTAGCTTACAGCTTATAGTTCTTTGAAAGAATGAAATGGCCCCTCCAACTTCCCCAAGGGGCAGGGCTGTTAAGTTCTCTTCTTTGTTCTGTTATTTTCTGCTGTCATTGGCTCCGCTTCGCTCTGCCGAACGTTGTTTCTGAGTGGAACGAAGGACCCCGACCCTGAGAAACGAGATGTTTCACTCCGTTCAACATGACACAGAGGGTATAAATAATTAGAACTTAACAGCCCTGCCCCCAAAGGGGACTTACAGAGAGGGAAAAAAGTAACGGATAGAAAATAGTGGAAAAAGTGTAACTTTTGTAACTTTTTAACAGTTACGAGTTTGCCTCGCCTTCGCTTCGGCGAATGTTATTTCTGCGCCCTTTGGGCAGTTACAAGTTACAAGTTACGAGTAGACAAGATACGAGATACAAGATACGGGTTGTTAACTGCTTACTGTTGACTGTTAACTGATATATCTGTTACCTTTTTAGGTATGCCAGATGAATTTGTATTGATTATACTGTTTGCTACTAATGTTTTACGTGTGGTAGTTGAAGTCCTGTATAAATTTAAAAAAAAGTTTCCATTTTCTATTGCATATATAAAAATATGCCATATATTTGCAGTGTACTAATAAACTAATACACTAAATGTATGATAAAAATAAATGACTTAAGCTTCTATTACAATAAGAAACGGCCTGTATTTGAGCATGTTTCTTTTGATATGCAAGGGGGGATATACGGTCTGTTAGGCGAAAATGGAGTGGGCAAAACCACTTTGTTACATTTAATTAGCGGATTATGCTTTCCGAAAAATGGTAGTTGTAAAGTTTTTGAGTATGAATCCGCATATAGAAATCCGGAGATGTTGAAGCAGCTTTTCTTTTTGCCGGAAGAGTTTCAGGCTCAGAATATGCTGATAAAAGACTTTATAAGATATAACTCATCTTTCTATCCCAATTTCAGTGAAACACAGTTCGACGTTTATCTGAATGACTTTCACGTAGAAAAGGACAGGAAAATGGCTGAATTATCTTTCGGACAAAAAAAGAAAGTAATGATAGCATTTGCTCTCGCGCTTAATACACCAATTACTTTGCTGGATGAGCCTACAAATGGTTTGGATATTCCATCCAAGGCGCAGTTCAGGAAAATAGTGGCTTCAGCATTCGAAGAAAACAGATGCATCCTGATCTCCACGCATCAGGTACGTGATCTTGAAAGCCTTATAGACCCTATTATTATACTGGATCGTAATCAGGTGTTGTTGAATAATTCGGTGGAAGAGATTACTCAAAAACTTTTGTTCTCGTACACATCTTCCAAGCCGGAAGAAGCGCTGTATTGTGAGCAGACAATGCAAGGTTATGCATCGGTGCAGGTAAATAAATATAAGGAAGAAAGTACCCTGAACATAGAAACTCTGTTTAATACGGTTGTTAATAATAAGACGAAAATTAAGGAATTATTTAACTCTAATCAGTGATAGAATGAATGCTATATTTAATATAAATCGTTTTTGGGAACTGGAAAAACGTAACTTTTTTTTGTCCAGGATGCAATATATCTATATTGCGGGCGGACTTACAGGCCTGTACTTTTTATCCATGCTTTTGAATGTACTGACAAACAATAGTAATTTGATCTGGTTGATAAATTTTATTGCGGGTACGATCATAATAGCGGGTCCTTGCTTTTTTGAAAAGTCGAGGGGAAAGCATTCGAGTATTTTCGATTTCACATTACCGTCATCAACTTTCGAAAAATTTATAAGTCTCTGGACTAAATATGTGATTGTACTGCCGCTAATGATTTTCATATTATTGCTATTGCTGAATATTATAACAGGTTTTATCCCGGTGGATGGGGTACAGGCACATGCTAAGGAAATGAGATTGACAGAAAATCTTTATGCATTCAAAACTTTATCTACGGTGCTGTTTTTCCAATCTATATTCATGTGTGGATATTATTACTTCAAGCGGTATGCCTTTGCCAAGACCTCTGTTGTTTTATTAATACTGTTTATAGTAGTCGTATTCGGCGCGATACTGATGGTGCATCTGTCCATGCAGCATGGTAATATGACTTTTAATCTGGACAGCGACCAGCAACAGTCTTTCAGGGTCGGTTACGAAGCCGGGCATTCAATGGGTTTTATCGCTTTTACTTCCGATGTCATAGTTAAAACCTGCAGTATTGTAATAAATGTGGTTGTTCCTGTGGGTATGTGGATTGTATCCTTTTTTAAACTGAGAGAAACTGAAATTTAACATTATGGATTTTAAATCAAATAAACCGATATATCTGCAAATAGTAGACTTCTGCTTCCAGAAGATGTTGACCGGTGAATGGGCGGAAGAGGAACGTGTGCCTTCTGTCAGGGAATTGGGGACAACATTGCAGGTGAATCCCAATACCGCTATGCGGGCGTTTGAATATATGCAGACAGAAAATATCATTTACTCAAAGCGTGGTATGGGATATTATGTGGCGGAAAGTGCCCGTAAACAGATACTGAATCTTCAGAAGAAAGAATTCTTCGAGGAAATGCTTCCTGAAACTTTCAAGACTATGGAATTGCTGGATATCAGTATAGATGAAGTGGTTGATAGGTATAATAAGTCAAAAGGATAGAGATATTATGAAAAAATATGCAAATAAAATTTTAGCCGTTATGATAGCAATCGTTGTAGTATGTATAGTTGTTATAGTGTACAAACTTATTGATATACTAACAGCGTCTCTGTGACAAAAATAATAAGGGAAGGGAGCCCCGACACCATATAAAATACCCATTCTTTCCCTGATAAGAATGGGTGTTGATTTTTATTTCTTGTCTTCGGTTCCTTCGGTTTGTTTGCTTTGCTCTTTCGCAGGAGTGCTGCTTCTTGACGAGGTACTGTTGCCGGAGCCATAAGACGGGCGTTCTGTTCCGCCGGACGATGGTCTACCGCTATTTCCGGGTTTATTATCTTCCGTCGGTCTGGTACTAGGCCTGCCTGAATTGGAGGTATTGTTATCCGGACGATTTGAAGGCCTGTTGTTTTCCGGCCTGTTTGGTTGTGATGGCCGGTTAGGCATTGGCCTGTTCGGATAAGTGGTGTATGGCGGACGCGGAGAAATTCCGGCAGGAGGAACGTCTTCATACATGAAATCGTACCGCGATAATCGTCCGTTCCAGAATTCTATCGCATAGGCTTCATTTCTGTAAGTATAGTATTCGTACACATCCAGCTGTCCGTCTTGTGTGTAAGAAGATGATAATACTCGTATAGGTGCGCCCATTATCTGGTTCACCTCATTCTGGGTCATTCCTACAGACAGGCTCGATACATCTGCAAGCCGCATAGTGCCACAGGCAGAGAATAACAGAACTATAAATATAATGATGAATGCTGACTTTTTCATAACAGTTCTTTTTGGTAGTTTAGTTTCCTATTAGAATAGAGAAGGGTATGAAAGGTTTAACTCTGTTTAGATAAATTATGAGATATCCTATTTCCCTTTTCCGAAATATACAACCTGTTTCACAACAGCGTTCGTTATGCGTATAGACGATATTAACCGTCCTGTGTTTTCTGAAAATACATCGACATTCCATACATGTGTAGAACGTCCTTTGTGTTGGATTACGCCTTTGGCGCGGACTGTGTCACCTACATTCGCACTCGATATATGACTGGCGCTTATCTGCATACCAAAGCATCGTTCATCGCTTGCGCATACGTTATTAGAGCCTGCCCCTGCCAGCGATTCGGCGAGAGAGATCGTTGCCCCGCCATGCAGAACGCCCATTGTTTGGGTCATCTGCTGGGTGACAGGCATAATCGCTTCAAGAGACATTGGGTCATCAGATTCTATGAATGTGATGTTCAATGTCTCCAGAAAAGTATTCTTCATTCGCTCTTGTATATTGTTTGTATCGAGCCTCATTCTTTATTAATTCTGGCCTACGAGAAAACCATTAGCTATGATGGCACCGTCCCCTTCCAGTTCTATTATATAGGTTTGGGTTGGTTCCATTATGCCTTGTATAACGGTAATTTCTACATAGTCTGTACTTGTTACATTATAGAAAAGCGCGAACTCTCCTAATTGACAACGTTTTACATCCGGATATTTTTTATTCGACTTAGTCAGTTCAGGATCAACTGATACCCAGCCTTTTTCGGCAAGGAACGGGCAATCGCTGGTCATGGTAAGTTGCACTCCGCTGCTCAGTGTAACGCGTACAAGGCGATTATACATTATTTTGTTTATACTTTTTACCTTCTTTTCTTCGTATACTTTATCTTTGATATTGAATGATAGGACAATATCTCCAACTTCCAGGTTTTCAATATTCTTTTTCTTGTCATCAAACATTGTTATTTTTGTGCCCGCAGCCAGGCTACTACTCTGCGCAGCCACACTCATATTGAGCCCAAGAAAGCAGATAAGTGTGAAAAGGAAAAATCTGATTTTCATATTAATTTCGTTTTTCTATGTAAAGTTTTGTACAAAGATAGAAATATTTTGCAAAATGTCCCTGACTGACAATATATATCGGCAAATATATTTATAATAACCGGACAATCACTCTACGGTAACCGATTTTGCCAGATTCCGCGGCATATCCACATCCCTGTTTTTATTGACGGCTATGTGATATGCGAGCAATTGCAGGGGAATCGATGTCAACAATGGATCGAGGCACTCTTCTGTAGCCGGAACTTCGATATAATGGTCGGCCAGTGCTTTCATCGTTTCATCACCTTCATTAATAATAGCTATGACACGGCCTTTACGGGCCTTTATCTCCTGTATATTGCTTACCACTTTCTCATAAATGACGCTGTGTGTAGCAATTGTTACTACCGGCATTTCGTTATCTATCAAAGCGATAGGACCGTGTTTCATCTCTGCGGCAGGATAACCTTCGGCATGGATGTATGATATTTCTTTCAGCTTTAAAGCTCCTTCGAGGGCAATGGGATAGTTATATCCACGTCCCAGATAGATAAAGTTTTGTGCATAAGTAAAAATCAGGGAAAGTTCTTTCACCTTATCGCTCAATGCCAAAATATGCTCGATTTTCGAAGGAATGTTCTGGAGTTCTTTTATTACTTCCAGATACTTACTTCCGGTAATTGTGCCTTTTTCTTTCGCTATGGTCAGGGCCATCATTGTCAATACGGTGACCTGGGCTGTAAATGCCTTTGTGGAAGCGACCCCGATTTCGTGTCCGCAATGTGTATATGAACCGGAGTCGGTATTGCGGGGAATGGAAGAACCTACCACATTGCAAACTCCATAAACAAATGCACCTGCTTTACGGGCCAGATCGATAGCTGCAAGCGAATCTGCTGTTTCTCCCGACTGGGAAATAGCTATGACAATATCATCAGGGCAGATTACCGGATTACGGTATCTGAATTCCGAAGCATATTCCACTTCCACCGGAATACGGCAGAATTCTTCGAACAGATATTCTCCTATCAACCCGGCATGCCAGGATGTGCCACATGCTATGATTATGATACGCCGTGCATTTATAAATTTATCTTTATGGTCAATGATGCCGGAAAGCGTTACATTTGTACCCTCGATATTGATTCGTCCGCTCATGCAATTTTTCAGGGTTTCGGGTTGTTCGAATATTTCCTTTAGCATAAAGTGGGGATATCCTCCTCTTTCTAGCTGGCTGAGATTCATTTCCAGCTCTTTCACTTTCGGAGTACGCTCGATATTTGATATAGTGACAATCTTAGGAGCTTCATCCCGTTTGATTACAGTTATTTCTTCATTATCCAGATAGACTACCTTTTTTGTGTATTCGATAATCGGAGATGCATCAGAACCTATAAAGAACTCTCCTTCGCCGATGCCTATTACTAAAGGACTGCTTTTGCGGGCAGCGATAATCTGGTTCGGATTCCCTTTCTCTATTACTGCAATCGCATATGCGCCCACTACCTGATTCAGGGCTATCTGTACTGCAGTGAACAGGTCGCAGTGATTTATCTGTTTTATATATTCAATCAGTTGTACCAGGACTTCAGTATCGGTACTACTATGAAAAGAATATCCTTTATTTATTAATTCAGCTTTTAAGACAGCATAGTTTTCTATGATCCCGTTATGGATAAGCGCCAGTGATTCCGATTGTGAATAATGGGGATGCGCGTTGGCATTGCTGGGTTCTCCGTGCGTAGCCCAACGGGTGTGTGCAATTCCTATTGTACCCGTTACATCTTTGTCACGGGCATATTCTTCAAGATCTTGTACCCGTCCCTTAGCTTTATATACCGATAATTTATTTTCATCGTTAATGATAGCAACCCCGGCGCTGTCATAACCTCTGTATTCAAGCCTGTGTAATCCCTTTATTAAGATAGGATAAGCCTCGCGAAAACCAATATAACCTACTATGCCACACATATATTTATATATTTTTTATGCAAAGATAAACAAAAAGGCTTTTTTTAAACGTTAAGTTGTGTCTTTAACAACTTTATTCCATTTTATTTCATGTTTTTTTATCTTTGTGTTACTTGATATAGTTTCTACAAACTAAATTTATAACCTGATGTATTTAATCTTGACAGGTTGTCTTATTATTTTTTTGCTAACCAATTAACAAAGACCTCTCAGATCCTTTTTTATTTTAACCTGTATTTGCAATTCATAGTTAAAAAGTAACAAAGGTAACAGATATATCAGTTAACAGTAAACAGTTAACAACTCGTATCTGGTATCTTGTCTACTCGTAACTTGTAACTGCCCGAAGGGCGAAGTAACTCGTAACTGTTAAAAGGTAACAAAGGTAACAGATATATCAGTTAACAGTAAACAGTAAACAGTTAACAACTCGTATCTGGTGTCTTGTCTATTCGTAACTTCCCCAAAAGGTAACAAAGGTAACACATGTTTCAGTTAACAGTAAACAGTTAGCAGTCAACAACTGGTAAGATGTGAAACCTTTGCGTCTTTGCGCCTTTGCGTGAAACAAAACAGGGTGTCAGTCAATTCATAACTCGTAACTGCCCTAGGGCGTAGTAACTCGTAACTGTTAAAAAGTTACAAAAGTTACACTTTTTCCACTATTTTCTATCCGTTACTTTTTTCCCTCTCTGTAAGTCCCCTTTGGGGGCAGGGCTGTTAAGTTCTAATTATTTATACCCTCTGTGTCATGTTGAACGGAGTGAAACATCTCGTTTCTCAGGGTCGGGATACTTCGTTCCACTCAGGATGACAGCAGAAAATAACAGAACAAAGAAGAGAACTTAACAGCCCTGCCCCTTGGGGAAGTTGGAGGGGCCTATCATTCTTTCAAAGAACTATAAGCTATAAGCTAAAGGCTAACAGCTCCTATCTATAGATAAACTTTCTTAAAAAATATAACTATGTGTTTGCTTAATCGTGTTAACCTGTTACTTTTGAATGGAAGAGGTAATTAAAAAAGTTTTAGAAATTGTGCTTATCAGGTATATAAGCCATAGATTGAAAAAAACAAATATATAATGATATACAGATACTTGACCTTTACAATTGCATTGATCATCAGTTTATCGGCACTTTCGGCACAAAACGGAGTGTCCGCAAAGCTTGTCCCCGTAGAAACCGGATCGGAAAATATAATAGCACCTCAATTTCCGGGAGGAGAGGCCGGATTATATAAGTTTCTGGAGAGTAATATCAGATATCCTTATCTTTTGCTAAAGATAGAAATGGAAGGCGACCTCGACATAAAGTTCACGATAGACAAGGATGGAACGGTGCGGGAGGTTGGAATCACAAGAGGATTTGATCCCGTTGCCGACGATGAAGTAATACGTGTGGTGAAAGCTATGCCCGGATGGACACCTGCCACCGATTCCGGTCAGCCTGTAAAAATGGAGCAAAAGCTTACTGTCAGTTTTAAGGCAGATGAAGATCTGAAGAAAAGGGCGAAAGAACAGCGGGAAAAAGAAGCGAACGATAATTTTTATGTTGGCTCTCTTGTAACTAATGAAACAGATTTATCGGTAAGAAAATCGGATGGGATTGTTGCCGCCATAATATCCCAAGGGGATACTTTATTGAATAAAGCCCCTCAGTTTCCCGGAGGAAGGGAAGCTCTGGAAGCATATCTGCAATCTAACCTGAAATACCCTAAACGGGCTATTCAGATGGGGATAGAAGGGCGGGTCATATATAATATATTGATCTCGGAACAAGGGGAGATATCCCGGATAGCCTTATTCAAAGGTATATTCCGTGATTGTAACGAAGAGGCTTTTTACCTGATAAAGAAGATGCCTAAATGGATTCCCGGTCTTAAAGAAGGTAAGCCTGCACCGATGGAAGTGATGTTGCCTATTCCTTTTGTGTTGCCAAAATAGTTTTTTTTTCGGAAAGAACGAACTTTCCGGATATTTCTTTGTTCTATTTACTGTAACTATTATAATAACAGTATATGAAAGTATTAGAAAGGAATACAGATTTAGGATTGCTCATTCTCCGGTTGAGTATCGGTGTATTGATGTTGATGCATGGTGTAGCCAAATTGATGCATGGCGCAGGAGGTATAGAACAGATGCTGGAAGCCAGTGGGTTACCATCTTCTATCGTTTATGGTGTATATATAGGGGAGGTAATAGCCCCGTTGTTTATTATATTTGGTTTTGGTACGCGTATCGCGGCAGCTATATTTGCATTCAATATGCTTGTAGCTGTAGGGATGGCGCATAGTGCGGACATATTTACGGTTAACGAAGCAGGCGGCTGGACTATCGAGTTGCAGGCTTTGTATTTCTTTGGTGCGGTAGCCCTGATATTTACCGGAGGTGGTAAATATGCTCTTAGCAATAAGAAACTCTGGGATTAAATATTTACCCATCGATATATTGCGGCTGATACATGATGTGTCGGCCGTTTTTGTTATCCTATAATTGCTTGAAATAAACATTATTTACTTAAATTTGGATTTGGATTAATGATAATAACCGCTATGGGAAACGATCATATTATTATATAAATATGAAGTATAAAAAATAAACCCCTATATAAGGATATAATAAATGCTTCCTTGTGATGATGGAAAGGTAAAATGTTAAACATAATTGCATCTTTCGTGTTAAATATATTGAAAATAGAATCACATAATTAAAAATTTATAAATTATCAAATCACTGGTTTTATGACTATAAAAGAACAATACTGGCAATATTCCCTGATTATTATCATCCTTTTCATGGGAGTGATTCTCTTTCATTATTTTTCACCTCTCTTTAGCGGTATATTGGGTGCGTCGACCGTATATATTCTGGTAAGGAAGCAGATGTTTTATTTAACCGGAAAAAAGAGGTTAGGGAGGAATTTGGCAGCTTCGCTTATATTGATAGAGGTGGTTATGTGTTTTCTTATTCCTCTGGCTATTGCCGTGTGGTTATTGATCCAGGAATTGCAGGGTATAAATTTAAACCTTACCTCGTCTATAGAATCTGTCCAGGAAGTAATAGCCATGGTGAAAGAGCGCACCGGTTACAATATATTAAGTACGGACAACCTTGTGAGCGCTGCCGCCTATCTGCCCAAAATAGGACAGATACTTATCGGTAGTGTGAGCAGTTTTGCCGTCAATTCAGTAGTAATGTTATTTGTCCTCTATTTTATGTTGATCGGAGGAACGCGAATGGAGACTTACCTGAATGATTTACTGCCATTTAATAATGAAAACAAAAAAGATGTCCTTCGCGAAATCGATGTAATGGTAAAATCGAATGCTATAGGTATTCCTTTGCTGGCATCCATACAAGGTATTTTTGCAACTCTCGGTTATATCATATTTGGAGTTCCCGATCCTATACTTTTCGGGTTTCTTACATGCTTTGCTACTATTATTCCTATTGTGGGAACGATGTTTATCTGGCTGCCGCTTGTTATTTATATGGCCATTACCGGGGATTGGCTGAATGCGCTCGGTCTGACGGCTTATTCATTGATTGTTATTTCCAATGTCGATAATCTGCTGCGCTTTGTTCTTCAGAAGAAGATTGCAAATACACATCCGCTGATTACCGTATTTGGTGTTGTGATAGGATTGCCGGTATTTGGGTTCTGGGGTGTTATCTTCGGCCCGCTGTTCCTGTCAATGTTTATACTGTTGGTAGATATATTCAAACGCGGCTATCTCGACAGTGACAGGTAGGGATTTTTCTTGAGACATATACATTTTAATATTACTGCTTATGAAAAAAACACTGTTTCTGCTTATTGTAAGCATCATATTTTGCGCAAACCTATTTCCCCAGCAGGCTTTATGGGGAGGTTCCGAAATTGTTTCTCCGGAGGTACATGAGAATAATACTGTGACTTTCAGATTGCATGCTCCTAATGCAAGAGAAGTAAAAATATCCGGAGATTGGATACAGCAGCCTGTAGCTATGAATAAAGATGATAAAGGTCTGTGGTCATATACGACCGGACCGCTTCATTCCGATCTTTACAGTTATTCCTTCTGGGTAGATAGTTTGAAGACAGATGATCCAAGCAATGTTTATATCAACAGGGATGTCTCCACCCTTTCCAACATATTTATAATCGGAGGGGGGAATGGAGACTTATATAAAGTGAATAAAGTCCCTCACGGCTCAGTGACGCGCCGGTGGTATTCTTCTCCCGGAAATGATATGCAGCGCAGAATTACAATCTATACGCCTGCCGGATACGAAACCGGCAAAGAAAAATACCCGGTGCTGTATCTGCTTCATGGCATGGGTGGCGATGAAGAAGCATGGATGGCTCTCGGGCGGACTTCCCAGATACTCGATAATCTGATTGCACAGGGTAAAGCAAAGCCGGTGATAGTGGTAATGACAAATGGTAATGTAGCTCAGGAAGCGGCTCCCGGTGAATCGAGCCTGGGTTTTTACAAACCGTCTTTCATGCTTCCGCACACGATGGATGGAAAGATGGAAGAGACCTTCAAAGATGTGATAAGTTTTGTGGAAGACAGTTACCGGGTTATAAAAGATAAATCGGGCAGGGCAATAGCCGGCCTGTCGATGGGAGGTTTTCATTCTTTGCATATTTCCCGCTATTATCCCGATACTTTCGATTATATCGGCCTTTTTTCTCCGGCGATCATGCCGCGTCAGGATGTTGAGTCGCCTGTATATAAAGATATTGACGCTACATTGGAGGCCCAGAATAAGAACGGGGTAAAGTTATACTGGATTGCTATAGGAAAAACCGATTTCCTGTACAAGGATGTAACCGGCTACCGGGCAAAACTGGATAGTCTCAATTTCAAATATGTCTATCATGAAAGTGAAGGCGGGCATACATGGAGCAACTGGCGAGATTATATGATAGAATTTGTTCCGCAATTGTTTAAATAGGTAACCGGGAGTAAGGATTAACAGGTCGGTGACCTAAAAAATAAGGCTTGGGAATCCCAGGCCCTATTTTTATATCTAAACCGAACACTACATTAAGCCTTAGCCTTGGCTTTAGCTTCAATGCCGGATAGTTCGTTCGCTAATTTCCCTGCTACATCGGCAGTTACCTCATTGATTTTTTTTGCCCCTTTTCTTACTTCTTGTCTGGCGCGTACTCCGGCGCGCAAGGCTTTGCTCTTACCTACGACAAGGGTATGGTCTAATTCAGCTTTAGCTTTACCTGTAGCGTTATTTACTTTGGTGCGCAATTCTTCGCGGGTTTCTTCATCCGATAGCTTAAGTGCTGCATACACTCCCAGTGCACCGACAGCAAGTCCCAATATAAAACCTTTCATAATGTTATCTATTTTGTGGATTAGTAAATTTCTTATTAACAAATATAGGATATTTATTAAAATAACAATCAAATGGAGGCTATTGTTTATCCTTAAATAACTAAATTGTTAAAATATGGTTTAAGGAATAAGACTTTGCCAATAAGGTTTTATTAGGGGATTAATACAGGATCATAATAGCCAGGCCTATGCCGAGTACTATGAGGAAAACGGCGCTTATTGCTGTCAGAAAGCGGGCAGTCTTCCGTCCGAACATATTGACCAATCCATCGATTTTTTTCAGATTGTATGTAGTGGTATTTACATCTCCAAAAATCCAGTTCCAGTCGAAAATGCATGCCAGGAGAAGGAATATGCCTATTGCTATACAAAACAGGGGGAGTATAACCGGGTGTTGATCGTAATAGTCTTGTATTGTGTCTTTAAGGTTATCCATCAGAAGAATTATCTATTATTTTTTTTATTAAAAATACTTCCGAATAAAGGAAAGATAAGTATTACAGGAATGAATTTTACAGGAAAATCAAAAACGAAGTAAGCAATAGCAAATCCTATCATTAATATAATAGTGATAAGAAGTACCCATTGTGTAAATCCCCAATTATGACTTTTTCCCTTTTTATCGTCCATTTGTATTCCGGTTGTATCTTTTATACAAAACTAGCGAATATTTTCCTCAAGTATATATTTTCCTCGATGAAATGCTTATTTTTAATTCAAAAATATATTTATGATTCAATATTTTACTATATTTGTTGCTGTGATTTATTTTTATACCGGATAATATAGTTGCTAAGTTAAAATTTAATAGCGGATAGTATGGAATTTAAAGACAGGTTGAAGCATTTATTGGAGAAAGAGGGCGTCACCGCTTACCGTATATGGAAAGATACAGCGATAACCAAGGGTACAATCGCCAATTATATAGAAGGCAAGACGAATCCTAATAAGTCAAATATTGCCATCTTGGCAGCATATTTTAAAGTGAATGAAGAGTGGCTTGCCAATGGGACAGGATATATGAACCGCCCTGAAAAAGTACGGGGCGAAGAGCCATACCTTACCACCAAGTCGGGACTGAAGTATTATGAAATGTCGAACGGGAAGTATCGTATGCGGGTACCTTTTATCCCTGTAAAAGCGTATGCCAAATATATCGACGATTGCCGCGACGTGGAGTATGTAAGCGATGAATTCGAAGAATTTGACTTTATTGTAGACAAGATAGGGCATGGCCGTTATTTTGCTTTTGAGATAAAGGGCGATAGTATGGACAATGATTCTAAGCGTAGTCTCAGTAATGGTGATATTGTGCTGGCCCGGGAGTTGGGCAAAGAACATTGGCGCAACAAACTGCATACCGAGGATTTTCCAAATTGGGTAATAGTGCTTAATAATACGATACTATGCAAGCAAATAATCAGCCAGGATCTGGAGAAAGGTACCATAATCTGCCATTCCCTGAATCCATCACCGGAATATGCTGATTTCGAGCTTAAACTCGATGATGTCTGCCAGTTGTGCAACATTGTGCAGCGGATGTCCAGCACTTTTTAAAAGGAATGATCTATAAGGATATCTCTTTCGTGTAAGCCTTTAAGTCCGGGAAAAACTCATTATAGCTTTCGGCTATTTCCTTATAATGATTTTCGAAATCGGTGAATATATGCGCATTGTCGGGCAGATAGGCCGCCCGTTGCTGCAGCCGGCCGAAGCTGCGCTCTATCATCCAGTTGTAGCGGTAGTTGAAAAACCAGTCCTCACTTTTCATATACATGAACATACTGCAAAATCTGGATGGCAGAATTTCTGCGTATTGTTCGATCTGTGAATAACATTTAGCCGCGAATCCTTTCCAGCCTTCTTCCGGCTCGTTCAACTTATCTAAAGCCAGAAAATGATCGTACGAGACATCCAGAAAAGGACCTGCATATTTATGAGCCGACGACCGGAATACCTCCATCGCCCGCAAGGTAACCGGATGGCTGTCGGTGTATGCGTCAATGTGCCTGTGTATATGTATTCCATGCTGTATCCGTTCGGGATATTGCTCTATTTGTTTGCCTTTTACCAGATCGGCAATCATATTCCCAATCAGTATATCAGGATCTCCGAACGACAAATATGCATGTGCCAGAAAATTCATGTTTTTGTACTTTACGAATGAGAGGCAAAGATAGCGTTTTTATCGGTATAACGGCTTATAAAAAGAACCCCTCTGTTTAAGAAGGGTTTTTTATTCATGTTTCTTTTTAAGTTTGTTTACAGCCGACTCCAGCGATTCGGTAGGCTCTATAATATTGAAATCTTCCCAGAAGTTTTTATCTGAGAAATCACTGACCTTATCCGACAAGGACTGGTTTTGCTTGAATGCCAGTTTGTTCGGGATGTTGGTTATATCTTCTTCTTTACGGTCGGTTACCACCATCTCGGAAACTACCTCGTAGTTGGTGGAGAAGAAAAAGAAACGTTTCTTCCAGTCACATTTAAAGCGGATATCATTCCGTATATAATTGAGGTAGCTGCGTCCTCCCCGCTCTCTGTATGTGACGATGAATGATACTTCTTCCGGCTTGAAGTGCAGCTTTGCCGGTTTTTTTATCAGGATAGCCTGCGTGGCTTTGTTGCGGTCATCCATATTCAGACTGAATTCAGCCCTCGAAAAAGTGAGAGTCTGCTTGTCTATATAATATTTTCCATGATACAATGCATATGGAAGGATTGGGATAGGTGTAAAACTGATGACATAATGAAGCCGCTCATTTATCATCACACTTTCTTCCATTGTGTAGGCGTAGTGGTCTAAAGTTTCGGCATCCAGCAAAATGTCATCCGTGTTTTTCACTACGTCTAAATAAACAGCAAGGGTAGGGCCTCCCAGAAGCTTAACTACAAGTGTATCGCCAGGCTTGGGGCTAATCAGCTTTCTGCCCTTGAAGATTTGTACCTTATCTCTTCGCGTGTCTGCTTTATAGGAAGACTTATAAATATCGATGACCGCTTCGGAGATATTAATGTAATTCCGCCCTTTTTTTACTGTTTCCCGGTAGAATCCGGTCAATAAGTTTGGATTTAGGCTATAGTTATCTTCGATTTTTTGAATGGCTGCTTTTACCAGTTCACGGGGATTAGTCGGATGTACAACTACTTCCGACAGCTTATTCTCGTTTGCCGTAAGCAGTATTGTTACATTATACATATTTCGTCCCTCGATAGGCAGAATATAGTTTATATAACCTATATGTGATATTTCTACCGCCTTAGCCCGTACGCCGTCTTTTATTTTGATTGTAAATTCCCCGTCGGCGTTGGTGATAGTTCCGATATTTGTACCCGGGACGGATACGCTTACATATTCCATATTTTTTTTAGTACGTCTATCTTTCACCACCCCGCTTATTGAGGTGTAATCCACACCGACCTGTGCCCATAATGGAACTGCAAAAAAGAGAAACAGGAGCAATATGGCTGAATGTGCAGTAGGTTTATAATTTGCTTTCATGTTCTTCAGCTATTTAGTTAAGTACCAGATTCCTGCTTATATAATATAAACATACGGGATTATTATAATGTTTAATGACTAACAAGAGTTGCACAATGCTTATCACGACTAAAAGATAATAATAAAATCTGAATAAATCGCTGTTTACCTTTGGGATTTTCACTGGACAGAAGGTGCCGTCACCAGAGCCTTTATCTGTTCAGAAATAGAGTTGACCGGGAAGTGTTTTTCGAAAAACAGGCTTGGCAATGCAGTTAATGGGTGCGTAAGTATCAATAAATAATGTTGTATTATGCTTTGGGCTATGATAATATTACTTTTTTTGTTTACATTTGCAATCAGCGTCGGTATATTTTCTAATATTCAAACATCATCATATATAAAAATAGATGCGAATCTTTTGGTACATTACGAAACAAGGCTATAACAAAACAATTTTAGAGGAACATCCACATGGAATTATTATATCCACAGGAACATCTCACCTGCTATAATTACGAAAAAGGAGAAAGGCCTACAATAGAGAAAGTCGGTATAAAAAAAGGACAGAAATGGGAATTGTTTTCCATTGACAATAAAGCTTTTTTTGTACTGAATGGCAGTTTGCGTTTTTCTTTTGGGGAATTTTCCGGAAGAAGTATAATTGCAGGCAAGATAATGTTGATTCCATCGGGGAGCCAGATGGTTTTCCGTGCTGAGGAAGATTGTGTTTTTATCATTATCCGTTTACATGATACGAAGCATCTGTGCGATTGCTTTTCTTTAGATGTTTTGCTCCGGGAGAAAACAGATGGTTTTGAACCTGATTTGTATTATCTGGACATAAATGAAAGGGTAGAATCTTTTCTTTCATTTTTGGATATTTGTATGACCGACGGCTTGAAATGTACATATTATTTCGAGTTGAAGGCCAAAGAGTTTTATTTTCTTCTACGGGCTTATTACGAAAAGGCAGATCTTTTAGGCTTTTTCTATCCCTTGCTTAGTAAAGATATTTCCTTCTCCGATCTGGTTATAAAAAATCATTACAAAGCCAAGACTGTTCAGGAACTGGCCGATTTGACCCATTACAGTCTTTCCGGCTTTCAGAAACGATTTAAGAAAGTATTTGGCGTATCGGCATATCATTGGATGAAAGACGTGCGCTCAAAATCCATATATCATCAGATAAACAGTACTGAGAAATCATTCAAAGAAATAAGTGATGAATATGGTTTCTCTTCACCTTCCCACTTTAACGACTTTTGCAAAGTCCATTTTGGTACAACACCGGGCAGGATTCGCCGAAAAAAAACTGCAAATAAAATATAGTATGGCAGAAAGGCACGAATTCTGAAAAAGCGGGTGTTTTTATGTAATGATAGAGGCTCGTAATTCCGTACATTTGTAATGTAAATATATGAGGAAAATATATTTATTTAAATGAAGACCTGAATAGGTTGTAGTTTAACTCTATTATTGTGTAGTTTTGTAAAGTTTGTGTTAAGGTTGGAAAGTCTGCGAAGGGAATTTGCGGACTTTTTACATTATTATTGTATCCGGGATCAGATTACACAGTCCGTGTATTATCTTTTAAACAAGTAGTAGGTTTAGGTTAAACAAATTACCATCTGCTGGTTTTATCGCTTCGCGCTTCTAAAAAGCAAAAAGCAATCAGAGTCAGCTTTTTGTGTCTTTGGAAACGGGTTTTTGGCTACGGAGACAAAAGTTTTCAACAGAGTCTTTTATTCCATCATAATCTATAAGATTATTATTATCTTTGTTTGAATAATGAGTTATAAATTACATATTATTCAGCGTATATCTTCATATGGGGGATTGCAGCCTGTAAGTTCTGGATATTCATTTAAAGTAGATTTTCAGATATGAAATATATATCGGTTTTTTGCGGTTCATCATCAGGAAACGAGAGCGTTTTTGTGGAACAGGCAATATTATTAGGGAAAATTATAGCCCGCAGAGGATATGGCGTTATCTATGGAGGTGCACATGTAGGATTGATGGGTGCTGTAGCCAATGGCGCACTGGAAGAAAATGGTGAGGTAATTGGCGTAATACCCGAATTCCTTAAACAAAAGGAATTGGAGCATAAAAATATAACCAAAATGCATATCGTAGAAACGATGCATGCACGTAAAGCTTTAATGAATGAACTTAGTGATGCAGTGATAGCCCTCCCAGGAGGCTACGGAACTATGGAGGAACTGTTTGAAATGCTTACATGGGCGCAGTTGGCCTTGCATAAGAAACCTGTAGCTTTGCTTAATACGGGAGGATATTACGACCCTTTGGTAGCCATGTCCGAAAAAATGATAGAAAAGGGGTTCCTGAAAGATGAATATAGGGATATCATGATTGTAGAAAGTAATGTAGATACCCTATTAGATAAGATGGAATTGTTCGTACCCCTCAAAAACGATAAATGGTTCGAAGTAAAGTAAGACGGTAGCGACCGTGACACAACCATAATTAACACAACTAACAAAACAAACTAAATGAGAACTATTTTTTTTATTGTACTCTCATTGCCCATTGTTGCAATGGGGTATGCACAAAAACAGGAAGGTAAGGTAAGTAAGTTTCGCTTAGAAAGAAACAAGAATATAAATACCAGAAGCGGTTATAATCACTTTATGCTCGATATAGTAAAAGATATAGATGTAGTTTATACACAGTATGAAGAACTGGTACAGAGGGTTTGGGATAATAAAGTCGATATGGATTTACATAAGACCTCCGGCGCCCCGCTCAAAGAGATGAATAACATCCGTACCGAAATAGTGAACATGCCGATATATCCGGGTGGACTCGAATACCGTAATTCTGTTCTCGATTACCTGGAGGCTGTAAAGCAAAAGATAGTGGTATTGGAAAAATTCGGTATTCTCGGGGCCGACGCCAATTCCGATATACAACTGTATTATGAGACAAGCCGTAAATTTCAGGAGGCGGATAATGTTACTATAGATAAACGAAATAAGGTGAGAAGGCAGAAGACGATTTATGAGCGAACTGCATATGTTGAATAGTTAATAATAAGAATTATGGCATTAAACATAGGGGATAAGATCCCGGATATATTAGGAATAAATCAAGACGGGGAAACCGTTAAATCCAGCGACTATGCGGGACAAAAACTCGTACTCTATTTTTATCCTAAAGACAGTACCCCCG
Organism: Dysgonomonas termitidis; assembly: GCF_042654545.1. GTDB lineage: Bacteria > Bacteroidota > Bacteroidia > Bacteroidales > Dysgonomonadaceae > Dysgonomonas > Dysgonomonas termitidis. The sequence continues at coordinate 28,783 of NZ_JBHSGN010000111.1, read as the reverse complement.
GATGTACCGCAGAGGCATGTAGTTTCAGGGATAATTTTTCGAAGCTGCGTAAAGCCGGATATCAGATACTGGGAGTAAGTGTGGATGATGAGAAAGCCCATAAGAAGTTTATAGAGAAGCAACAATTACCATTCCCTCTAATAGCCGATACTGGCAAGAAACTGGTAGAGGCATTTGGAGTCTGGGGTGAGAAAACATTTATGGGGCGTAAATTCATGGGTACTTTCCGTACAACATTCCTTATCGATGAATCAGGGACTATCGAGCAAATAATAGGCCCTAAAGAGATAAAGACCAAAGAGCATGCGGAGCAAATATTAAAACAATTATAAACAAACCAAAAGAAAGAAACTGATAATGGCAGAAGAGAAAGAAAAGAAAGCTGCGCCGAATACAGAGAAACTTAAAGCTCTGCAGGCTGCAATGGATAAAATAGAGAAAAGCTACGGTAAAGGCTCGATAATGAAAATGGGAGATGATAAGGTGGATGAAATTTCTGTCATTCCTACAGGTTCTATCGCGTTGAATGCCGCTCTTGGAGTGGGAGGATATCCTCGTGGCAGGGTAATCGAAATATACGGCCCCGAATCGTCCGGAAAAACAACATTGGCCATACATGCTATTGCCGAAGCCCAAAAAGCCGGAGGTATCGCAGCGTTTATCGATGCAGAGCATGCTTTCGACCGCTTCTATGCAGAGAAATTGGGAGTGGATATAGAGAACCTTTATATTTCCCAGCCTGATAGCGGAGAGCAGGCATTGGAGATCGCGGAGCAGTTGATTCGTTCGTCGGCTATAGATATCGTAGTGATAGACTCTGTGGCTGCACTGACACCGAAGGCTGAGCTCGAAGGTGAAATGGGAGACTCTAAAATGGGGCTTCAGGCCCGTCTGATGTCTCAGGCTTTACGTAAGTTGACGGCAGCTATCAATAAAACCAGTACCACATGTGTCTTTATCAACCAGTTACGTGACAAAATCGGAGTTATGTTCGGTTCGCCGGAAACAACAACGGGAGGTAATGCCCTCAAGTACTATGCTTCTGTACGTCTCGATATCCGTCGTATCGGCCAGCTAAAAGACGGTGATGAAGTGAAAGGTAGCCAGACCCGTGTGAAGGTAGCCAAGAATAAAGTTGCCCCACCATTCCGTAAAGCTGAATTCGACATCATGTACGGAGAGGGAATTTCCCGTTCCGGTGAGATTATCGACCTCGGTGCCGAACTAGGGATCATCAAGAAGAGCGGCTCATGGTACAGTTACAATGATACAAAGTTGGGGCAAGGACGTGAAGCGGCAAAGGATATGGTGAAAGACAATCCGGAGCTTGCCGAAGAACTTGAAAACCTGATTTTTGCAGCATTGCAGGCAAAGAAATAAGAATACTTCATTAGATAAAGAGGCCTCGGAGAATTACCATCCGAGGCTTTTTTTATTGCTTATTTTTTGTTGCTGCTGTTCATCACTTTTTGTACGTCTTCTGCCGTGAAATTACCCATGATACGGATGACCGTACATTCTTCGGGGGCATTGATGAACATTATCAGGTCTTTGAAGTTATCCTTCTCCTTACGGGCGTAAAAGGTTATATTATCGCCTTTATCTTTAATGGCCATCAGAGTCTCGTATGTTTTGCCCTTCGTAAGTCCTTCAAATTCCATTCTGATGAGTTTTGCCGCGTCCTTACTTTGGCTGCTGTAGATCTCCAGTTGTTCCAGTTTTCCGGCCAGTGATTTTATATCGGCACCGCCGGCTCCGACATCCATCTTCGGCATCATGCTGAGTAATGCCTTGGAGATGTAGACGGTGGAGATGTCCTTGCTATCCGAAAGCCTGTCGAACATATTGTTTTGCGATTGCATAGTAGCAAAACCGGCCAGGAGCAATATAGCTGTAATGAACACTTTTATTTTCATGATTCTTTATCTTTTTTGCGATTAAGCGTTTTGTTTAATATTTCATTTGATTTGTCAAGGCTTGAAGTGACTATGGCCAGCTGGTTCACACCCTTATTAAAGTTAGAAGACAATAGTATAAGTGCGTCTTCTGCTTCTTTTAAGGCTTTCTTATCAGCTTCACTGAGGTTTTCTGCTGTTTGCTGCTTTGGGCTTACTGTTGGTTGGCCTGCATCAGGCTTATTGTTGAAGTAGAATGTAACGGAAATCAATACGGCTATACAGGCTGCTGCGCTTCCTACCCATCTCAGCAGATGCTTTCTGTTAGATCCGGCATTTATCTCTGCTTTCTGTTTTTCTTCCGAAGCAAGATTGTCAATAAGGTTTTCCAGTTTCGTCTCCAAAGCCGGAGGTACATCGATCGGTTCTGCCTGATACATGCTGAGGAAAACTTCTTTCTCATCCAGTAGTTCATCGGCGACATATTCACTGCTAAAATATTCCAGCAATCTCAGTTCTTCTGCGGCAGTTGTTTCTCCGTTGTAGAAAGCATCCAGCATTATTTTTATTTCGTCCGTTTTCATCACTGTTGTATTTTTATGAATTGTTCGCGTATCGTTTTTCTTGCCCTTGAGAGTATTACCCTAATATTTCCCGGGCTGATTCCCGTTATCTGTTCTATTTCTTCATCCGAATACCCGTCCCAATGCTTCATTATCATAACTTGCCGTTGCTGTTCAGGCAACCTGTTTATCAGTTTTTTTACCCGTTCGGCTTCATCCTGTACTTCTATCTGTTTGACCAGGGAATCCGTTTCGGGAATATCTGTGTCATAATTGGTATGGTGATCGTTTTTTGTTTTCCGTAAAAAATCCAGGCATGTGTTTCTGAGTATAATAATGGAGAAAGCTTCGGTATTTTCTATATTCTGCATATCCCCGCGTTTATTCCAGAGCTTTATAAATGTTTCCTGGACTATGTCCTCGGCATTTGCGGCATCCTGTACAATACGATAAGCTATTCGATACAATTTTTGATGATATGGGAGAAATACTTTTTTAAAAGTTTCCGCATCCATCTATTTCTTGTTCTTCGTCTGTTCTTTAACTATATCCTCCAAATCGGATTGCTCCAGTCTGCCACTCATTTTTACCAAAACGATATCGTCTTCATCCACGACAAAGATATATACGTCCGATACTGCTTCCCCGTTCTTCTTAGCTATGATGCGTACATTATCTTCACCGTCCTTGACTCTTACCAGTGTAGAATATATATCATCATCTTTGAATGAGTTCAGGTTCTCCAGTACCGTATTTCTTGTATCGGGAGCACCCTCCTCCAATGTGACCACCTGTATAGAATCTATCTTCTGCATAAACGAAGGCATTTTTGATTTCAATTCCCCTGTCGGGTCCTGAGCCTGAGCCTGCGCCATGGAAGCACCCAGCATGGTCTTGTCTACTACCTGACGTTGCGCCTTTTCATTTTTTGCCACTTCTTCCATCAGACGATCCAGGTCCTGAGCTGTTGCGATATGGGTTCCTGCTAATATTAGGATAAAAAATACTATAAACTTTTTCATAAATCGATTGTGTTTTACTTTGTTATTTTTATTTGTCGTATTTGTTTACCAGTTCGGCAATGTCATTATCTTTTATTTTACCCGAAAACCGGATTATTGCAGGGTCGTGTTCGTCCATGCATAATATTATCATTTCTTTGATGGTATCTTTATCTTTCTTTACCATAATGCGTACACCATCACTTTTATCTTTGGCATAAATCAGGGTTTCATAACCTCCTCCGTCTTTCAGCTTATTGAATTGTTTCGCTAAATCTTTTTTCAGGCCATTGTCACAAGACGATAAATCATATATCTCCATAGAATGTATCCCCCTTGCTACCGGTATGTCGCCTGCACCACCAAATGCTTTACCCAGAGACATCATGAACTTTCCTATTTTTACTTTCTCTATATTTTCAGTTTTAGTCAGCTTCTTCAATAACTGGTCTATATTCTGTGCCGGTGCAGCCAGTATAATGCCAAAAAGAAACACTGAACAAAATAAATATTTTTTCATAACAGTTCCTATATAAAAGTTAGTAAATTAATAATAGATGCGCGCTTTCATCTGCTTTCAAATACTAAGACGGAACAGTCCGGAAATTTGTTACAGCAAAAAGAACTAAAAAAGAAATTAAAATTTATTCACCTGTTATACAGTGTTTTAATATTGTAATTTTTGTCCGGAAGTTGAAAAAGGTAACAAAGGTAACACTTATTTCAGTTAACAGTAAACAGTCAGCAGTTAACAGTAAACAGTATTTCATGCAGAGACGCTAAGACGCAAAAGGTAACAAAGGTAACAGTCTTTTTAGTCTTTGTGCCCTTTGTGATTTCCTTCGTGTACTTAGTGGTTAAATCTCTTTACCACAAGGGGCACAAAGATTTACACAAAGAGCACTATATAAAAAGTAACAAAGGTAACAGATATATCAGTAAACAGTAAACAGTCAACAACTCGTATTTTGTATCTCGTATCTTGTCTACTTGCAACCCATAACTGCCCGAAGGGCGCAGTAACTCGTAACTATATCAAAAAAGTTACAAAAGTTACACTTTTTCCACTATTTTTTATCTGTTACTTTTTTCCCTCTCTGTAAGTCCCCTTAGGAGATTGAGGGGGCTCGTTCATCCTTTCAAAGAGCTATCAGCTAACAGCCAAAGGCTATCAGCTAATATATAGATAAACTTTTATAAAACTAAAACAGAAAAGAAAAAGCCACAGGTTCTGCCTGTAGCTTTTCATATTGGAATGGAGGTTGGGGAAATTATTCCACAGTGCCTTTTGTAAATTCAAGAACAACATTTCCGTCTTTGAAGAAAGTCAGTTTATCTCCGTTCAATCCTGCTTGCAGAGGACTGGCGAGAAGTCCTGTAAATAAATCTTCCCCTTTCAGGCTGGGACAAGCCATTTTTGTAGACATTACCGGACCAAAAGTAACAGTGTTTTCCTGTAATGTATATGCTGTGCGGTATGTGTTACAGCCACCGTTGCCAAATGCTCTTCCGTCTGCCGTAAATTCCATTGTAGGGGTCTTTCCTGTAAACAGTGTGGCCATATCACCACCTGCTATAGATGTAAGAGTCCATACACCTGCCAGATTTTCCGCATTTACGATATTCGTAGCAGCAGTTATCTTGGGCGCTTCACCTTTTTCGAATTGTAGTATTACGGTCTTATCTTCAGACAGCGTCAGTAATCCATCTTTGTCTATCGATAAGATGAGGTCGGGAGTAGAAAGCGCAGTAAAAAACTGGGGTTCTTTATTCGCCTGTACACACATCATCATTGTAGCAGCCAGATTAGGCGCTGAAAATTCATTCTTATCAGTCAGCGTAAAAGCTCCGGTAAATCCGTTACACCCGCCATTACCGGCAATCAGGTTTTTGGAAAAATCGAATTGTAGATAGGGCAATGTTCCTGCAAATGCAGTTTTAGCATCTTCGCCTTTCAGTTTTTTTAGGGTCCAATAACCTTCGAGTTGGGTTTTATCAACTGGCTTTACCGAATTGCAGCTTTGTAAGCCGAATGTAAGTGTTATAATTGCGATAACAAGAATCGCAGGATTTAAAATACGTTTCATAATTGATATTTTAATAATAATTCTATTCCTTTAGCTCAAATCTGTCGGCATCTTTCCATACAGGGAATTTTGCCCTGAATTGTTCCAACTCCGATTTTGATATACAAATAGTTCTTACCTCCCCGAGGTTCAGACCGAGAGAAAGTATTTCATTCCCTTTAGCATCGATAATTTTTGAGCCGCCTTCGTGTGCCAACCCGTTTCCATCTTTTCCTATGCGGTTTACACCACATACATAACTCATGTTTTCCAGTGCACGGGCTGTTAGCAGGGTATTCCATACTTTTGCCCGCGAAGCCGGCCAGTTAGCCGTATATATAAGCAGGTCATACTCATTGTTAATATTTCTGGCCCATACGGGAAACCGTAAGTCGTAACAAATAAGTAAACAGATACTGAAGCCTTTATGTTCAAAAATCAAACGTTCACCTCCTGCCGAAAAAGATTGAGGTTCGGCCCCCATGCGAAAGAGATGGTGTTTATCGTAATAGAATTCCTTATCAGGACTAATGAAAAATCCCCGGTTGTAAAAGTTCCCGTTATCTTTGGCAATATAACTTCCACATACGGCAACATCATATTGCCTGGCCCATTGCTTCAATAAGGTTATAGAGGTGCCGCTAACCGGTTCGGCCAGATTGCGGCTGTTCATGGAAAAGCCTGTAGTACACATTTCGGGCAGGGTTATAACGTCTGTTTTTCCCTCGAGCCCCGATACAACAGTGTGTATGTAATCAAGGTTTTTCTGTTTATTTTCCCATGCAATGTCGTATTGCACAAGACTGATCCTGAGCTTACGGTCTTGTAGCATAGCATTTTTTTTAGTGAAAAGTGAAAAATATTTTTCGTTTTTTCACTCTTTGTTTTTCATTTTAAAGAAAAATACTCCGGATGCTTCGCAGTTACTCCTTTATAACAGTCTTTAATTATATTCAGATCGGCGTCCACGTCTCCTGTGGGCACCAGTATTTTCTTGAAATCAGCTTCTTTTTTTCCGTAATCGAGTGCCGCAACAACGATCGGTACGTTAGCAGCCAGGGCTATAAAATAGAATCCTTTTTTCCATTCCGCATTCAACTTTCGGGTAGCTTCGGGGGTTATAGCCAGTTGGAAGCTATCTTTCTCAGCATATATCTCCGACATCTGTTCTGTCAGAGAAGTTTTCCGGGAACGGTCCACGGGGATACCGCCTAGTCCTTTGAAAATAAGATTCATAGGGAAGAAGAACCATTCTTTTTTTATCAGGAACGATGCTTTTCTTCCTAATGCACTATAAACTGTCAACCCTAAAGGCAAATCCCAGTTGCTGGTATGCGGAGCTACACAAATGACACATTTTTCAGGAAGGTCTGTATGCCCTGTAATTCTCCAGCCGGTAAGGCGGAGAATAAATTTACTAAAACTTTTCATTAACCCAATGACGCTATTTCTTTGGCAATTGAATTTGTTTGTTCCTGAATGTCAACTCTTAATTTTTTGTAATAAGATTTAACCCTGCCTTTTACTTCTTTACCTTCATTTACATTCACCCGTTTCAACAGATCATTCTGTACTTCTACTATACGGGTAATGACTTTATCGGCTGCCTCCTTGTCTGCATCGACTACGAATATCTTATAAAACAGACAGTCTGTATATAATAATTCTATCGTTGCAATTATACTTTTTTTTAGTTTTCGCCTGCTACTCATAAGAAAATATTTTTTATACGTTTATATCTTTATTATCTTTGTGCTCCTTTTTAAAGGAAAGAGAGATTTAATGTCTTGTCTTTAAATCATAACCGGCACCGGCGTTTTATTTAGACATACAATAAATAGATCTGGAACCTTAGGTTGCGGAGCAAAGGTACTAAAAAAGATACTGATAAACTTACGCATTGAAAATTAATAAGTATTAAATTAAAGAAACCACAAAACGATACAGTATATAGCATAATATGGCAAAACAAAATGATAATCCCGACTATATCTTCGAAACAAGTTGGGAGGTTTGCAACAAAGTAGGAGGGATATATACGGTATTATCTACCCGGGCTAAGTCGATGCAGGATATATGCAGGGACAAAGTTATATTTATAGGACCGGATGTATGGACTGAAAAAGAAAGTCCGTGGTTTAAAGAAGATAAAACCCTTTTGCCGGACTGGAAAAAAACTGCGATGAAGCAGGACCGGTTGAACATTCGTGTCGGCCGTTGGGATGTTCCCGGACAACCTATCGTGGTGCTTGTCGACTTTAACCAGTTTTTTCCCGCTAAGGATGCGATTTATGGTGACATGTGGCATAAATTCGGCGTGGATTCCCTGCATGCCTATGGTGACTATGACGAGTCCTGTATGTTTGCATATGCTTCAGGTGCTGTCATCGAAAGTTTTTATAAATATCACAAACTTCAGGATGAAAATGTAGTCGCCCACTTCAACGAATGGATGCTGGGAATGGGTGCACTGTATATAAAAGACCGCCTGCCCAAAGTGGGGACGCTCTTTACTACGCACGCCACGTCTATCGGGCGTTCTATAGCCGGAAACGGCAAACCTCTTTACAATTATCTGTCGGCCTATGATAGCGACCAGATGGCGCGCGAGCTGAACATGGAAGCAAAGCATTCCATAGAAAAGGTTGCCGCGCAGCATGTCGACTGTTTTACGACAGTGAGCGATATTACAGCCCGTGAGTGCCGCCAGTTGCTTCATCGCGATCCTGTAGTGACGCCTAACGGATTCGAAAAAGATTTTATCCCGGTAGGACAGGAGCACGAAGAAAAACGCCTTGCCGCCCGTAAGAAACTTATAAACGTAGCAGAAAAATTATTGGGATATGATATCCAGGAAGACGCTTTACTGGTTGCAACCAGCGGGCGTTATGAATATCGCAACAAAGGTATAGATGTATTCATCGACGCCATGCACCGCTTGGAGCAGATAAAGCAACTCGAAAAAGACGTGATTGCGTTCATAATGGTGCCAGCGTGGATTAGCGGGCCCCGTGCCGATCTGCAGGACAGGTTAAAACTGAAGAAGACTCCGGTTGCTGCTCTCAGCCATCCGCATATAACTCATTGGCTCCGCAATATGAACCACGATTCGGTATTGAACCAGATCAGTTATCTGAAAATGGAAAATAAAGCGGAAGACCGGGTGAAAATTATTTTTGTTCCGTCTTATCTCAACGGCAATGATGGTATATTCAATATGCCGTATTATGATTTGCTTATCGGCTTGGATGTCACTGTATTCCCTTCTTACTATGAGCCCTGGGGCTATACGCCACACGAAAGCATTGCATTCTCCGTACCTACCATTACTACTTCCCTGGCCGGATTCGGACTCTGGATGCGTAAGATGGGCGATGAAAAAGGAATGGATGACGGAGCAGAGGTTATAACCCGTGATGATTACAACTTTATTGAAGTATCGGAAGATATCTGCAACCGCGTATTCGAAATGACGACAAAAAGTAATGAACAGGAGAGGATACTGCGTCAGGCGGCTTTGGACAGGGCTGATATGGCCGATTGGAAACATTTCTTCAAATATTATCAGGATGCTTACCGCCTTGCCCTGGCCGAAGCCGCAAACAGGACCTGATTTTTCCGGCTTATTGCAAACGTTTGCAATAAGCCGGGGAAACTTAAACAAAATATATAGGGAAAAGAAGCATCAGATTTATTATATTTGTAGCTTCGCGAAATTAAACAAACCACAAAACATATCCGTTATAAAAGGAGCGAGGATAGGAATCTATACAGTTTAAATAATATATTTATGAGAATTAAAGCAAGTTATTCTAACACTCCCTCTTGGAGGAGTGCTTATACACAAGTGAATCTGCCGAAAGAATTGCTGCCATTGGAAAAAATGGCACGTAACCTGTGGTGGGTATGGAACAACGACGCAACAGACCTTTTCGCCGAATTTGATCCTGAACTTTGGAGAAAAAGCGAACACAATCCGGTTATCTTACTACAGAAAATTTCTTACGAAAGAATTGATGAAATCCTTAAAGACTCTATCCTGATGGATAAAGTGAAAAAAGTGATTAAGAATTTCGAATCATATATAGCCGAAAAATTTGATAAAGCAAAACCATCCGTTGCATATTTCAGTATGGAATATGGTTTTTCGCATGTATTGAAGATTTATTCAGGAGGTCTTGGGGTATTGGCCGGCGACTATCTGAAAGAAGCCAGTGATAGCCACGTAGACCTCACAGGGGTTGGTTTCCTGTACCGTTATGGATATTTCACTCAGTCTATTTCTCCTGATGGCCAACAGGTGGCTAATTATGAGCCACAGAATTTTGGCGAATTACCGCTCGATCCGGTATTGAACGAAGACGGAAACCAGATGATCCTGGCTGTGCCGTACCCTGATAGGGATATCTATGCAAATGTATGGAGAGTGAACGTAGGCCGTATTAGCCTGTATTTGCTTGATACCGATCTGGATCTGAACAGTGAATATGACCGTCCAATTACTCACCAGCTATATGGCGGAGACTGGGAGAACCGTCTGAAACAGGAATACTTGTTAGGTATCGGTGGTATTTTGCTACTTAACAAACTGGGAATTAAGAAAGAAATATATCATTGTAATGAAGGCCATGCCGCATTGATTAATGTTCAGCGTCTGCTTGATCTTATCGAAGGTGAAGGGCTTACATTCAATCAGGCATTGGAAGTTGTACGTGCTTCGGGTCTGTACACAGTGCATACTCCGGTTCCGGCAGGACACGACTATTTCGATGAAGGTTTGCTCGGTAAATATCTTGGCAGCTATCCGGCCCGCCTGGGTATCTCATGGCAGGATTTTGTAGATATGGGGCGTGAGCATCCGGGAAGCGGGGAAAAATTCAGTATGAGTGTGTTTGCGCTCAATACCTGTCTCGAAGCCAATGGCGTAAGTTACCTGCATGGAATCGTTTCGCGCCATATGTTCCAGCCTGTATGGCCGGGATACTTTCCTGAAGAGCTACATGTAGGACATGTAACCAATGGTGTACACATGCCGACATGGACTGCAAAGGAAATGAAAGAACTATATGAGAGGACATTCGATAAGAATTTCTATAACGACCAGTCTAATCATGAAATATGGGATAATATATACAGCGTACCCGATGCTGAAATATGGAAACTGCGTCTGGCGATGAAGAAGCGTTTGGTTTCTTATGTTCAGGAGCAAATGAAAGAAGGATGGATAAAGAACCAGAAAGCGCCGTCCGCAATATTCAATATTGTGGATAAAATCAATCCGGATGCGCTGTTGGTAGGTTTTGGCCGACGTTTTGCGACATATAAGCGCGCTCATTTGTTGTTTACCGATCTCGACCGTTTGTCGAAACTTGTAAATAACGAAAAATATCCGATACAGTTCCTGTACACAGGAAAAGCCCACCCGGCCGATGGAGCCGGACAAGGTTTGATCAAGCAGATTGTAGAGATCTCGCGCCGTCCTGAATTTTTCGGAAAGATCATTTTCCTTGAAAACTATGATATGCGTCTTGCCAAACGCCTTATTTCGGGTGTTGATATCTGGTTGAATACACCGACACGCCCATTGGAGGCTTCCGGTACATCCGGCGAAAAAGCTGAGATGAACGGAGTGCTCAACTTCTCTGTCCTTGACGGATGGTGGTATGAAGGCTACCGTAAGGATGCCGGCTGGTGCCTGACAGAAAAGCGGACTTATACCAATCAGGCATATCAGGATGAACTGGATGCCTCGGAAATATATGCTATGTTCGAGAACGAGATACTGCCGTTGTATTATGCCCGTAATTCGAAAGGATATTCCCCCGAATGGATTCAATATATCAAGAACTCTATCGCCAATATCGCGCCGGAATATACAACCAAGCGTATGATCGACGATTATATCAAGAACTTCTATAAACCCGAAGAAGGCCGTTCTAAACTGGTTACAGCCAATAACTATTCTAAGGCTAAGGAATTGGCTGCATGGAAAGAAGATACCGCCGCTAATTGGGATAAATTCACCGTAGAGCAATTGACGTTTAACGGACAGGATTTAAGAGACGGGGCCGGGCTTTCTTCTCCTAACCTTACCGAAGGTGAAAAGATGAAAGTGGAAGTAGTCCTTGATAAAAAGGAAATGAAAGGTGATTTGGGTGTAGAATGCGTACTGACTGAATATGACGCGGAGAAGAAGGTTGATAAATTCATATCGGCTCAGGAATTCAGGTTAGTAAAGCAGGAAGGTTCGAAACTGTATTTCGAAATGAATGCTGAAGCTAAAATACCGGGCTTGTGTAATTTCGCATACCGTGTATTCCCTAAACATCCGGACATGGCTCACCGCATGGATTTTGCATATGTGCGTTGGATCTGAAAACTTTAGATATAAGATAGTGGGGGCGGCTTCGTAATGAAGCCGCTTTCTTTTTGTTTATGATATAACTTATTGCTAATTTTGAAACCGTTTTCCACTAAAATTATATCAATGAAAAAAATTATCTTATTTTCTGTCGGATTATTAGCCGCAATTTCATCAAATGCCCAGATGAAGCCCGAAAGTACCGAATGGTATTATCCTCAACCGCCGAAAGTTATTCCGGCAAAAGTTTTAAACCAGCCGCCTTCCGACGCTATTGTTTTGTTTGATGGGAAGGATTTGTCAAAATGGGTTTCTACGGGTGGAGGAGATGCCAAATGGAAAGTGTCGGATGGGGCGATGGTGATCGTTCCGGGTTCGGGAGGTGTTTCTACCAAAGAATATTTTGGAGATTGCCAGTTACATATTGAGTTTAAATCTCCTGCTCCCGAAAAATACAACGGGCAGAACAGAGGCAATAGCGGTATTTTCCTGCAAAGTACCTATGAAGTACAGGTCTTGGACGGAGATAACAATCCCACCTATGTAAACGGAATGGTAGGTAGTATCTACAAACAGGTTGCCCCTGATGTCGACGCTTACACAAAAAATGGAGAATGGCAGGTATATGATATTTACTGGAAAGCTCCAGTATTCGGCACCGGCGGTAAACTGGAGTCTCCGGCTATGATAACTGTTGTGCTTAATGGTGTTTTGATCCAGAATAATTATATACTGAAAGGGGATACTCCATATATTGGTTTTCCAAAGTATGAGGCCCACGGGCGCTTACCTTTGATGCTTCAGGATCATGGTACAGCTGTTGCTTTCCGTAATATATGGATTCGAAATCTATAGAGGACATATTCTGATAAGAATAAAAACTGACAGATTTGGCTACGAGGTCATTATGTAACAGTTTTGAAACAAAAACGTTACATAATGGCCTTATAGATAATATATATATAGTATAAGCGCATTTTTTCGGTCAAAAAGATATTTGTTTCAAAGTTATTCCTTATATTTGTATCGTGAATTAGGTTATTGATAATTTACAAGTATAACGAACAAAGAATACCATGGATAAGATGGGATTTCTTTGTTTTTTTTATGCCTGTAAGTGAATAAAGATTGTTTTTAAATTAAATTTTTTTGGTTATGAAAAGGTTATCAATTTTATTTGTAGCGATACTGGCGTTCAGTATCAGTTCATTTGCGAGCAACGATTATGAGGTTTTATGGGTGTTGAATAACAAAACAACATTCAATACAGTAACCGATTATGTAAAGGCTAGTCCTGAACAGAAGGAGCAGTTGGGAAACATATTCTATGATTCGGCTGAGAGATTAAAAAATGCGTTGCAGGATAACGACAAAGAGGGGGCTTGGAAAGCCTTGGCCTTCAATTTGGCAAACACTAGATCTGTATTATCTGCACAGCAATACCGTAAATATCTGGCAATATTAAATGCTACATATCAGCAGACACAAGGTGTTCTTGTAGCTAATAAATAAAGATGTGATGTTAATTAAACAAATTGGAGGGAAGGATTTATTCTTCCCTTTATTTTTTCAAAACAGTTCAAATCCTTCTTTGTATGTCCTGAATTTCAATTCCGGAAGCAATTCCTTTCTCATACGACTCGTATCTCCATAATAAGACACCATTCCTATTTTTACAAAATCAACGGTCAGCGGGCTTCGGGTACCAAAAAGGGTAGAGAATGCTTCAAAACCCCGGGCTGCCGTCATTATCATCCATACCGGCATACGCCACGGTTTGCGGTTTCCTTTATAGATTGTTATATCGTCAAGGAATTGTTGCAGAGTTTGCACCCCCTCATCCCCAATATGATAAATCCCTTTTATATCGGGGTTTAGAGTGGCCGCAATAGTTGCATCCACAAAATCGGGTTTCGAGATGAGATGTATATAGGTCGGTTTCCTCCACACTCCCAGTAACCAGTGGCGGGCAAACCATTGTGCTGCATCTATCATAAGGATTCCTTTGCCGTAGACCATCCCTACACGTAAAGAGACGGCTTCGAAATCATATTTCTCTCCATACCGGAACAAGAGTTTTTCTTCCTCGAGACGTGTTTTTGCATGCATCGATTCCGGTTTCCCATCCAATACGCCGGTCGCCGGATCTTCCGGGCTGCGTTCACCTTCTACATGGGGGAAACTGATGAGGATAATGCGTTTTACTTTCTGCCCGATAGCGACATCTAATAAATTGTTGAAATATTGCGTATTCGTAGTCGGCAGGAATTTTTCGGGATTCGCTTTGAATAATATTCCCGCAAAATGAACGATTACATCGACATTTTCGAGTGCATCGCGCAATGTCTCCTTGTTTGCTAAATCTACTTTAAAAACGGATATATTCTCTTTCTCTTTCAGATTATCGGCGGCATCTTTTTTATGTATCAGCAAGTTCAGATTTACATTCATATCTTTCATTCCCTGAGCTAATAATCCGCCAAGGTTGCCTGCCGCTCCCGTTATTGCTATTCGTTTCATGTTAAGTTTAGTTTAAACTGTAAAGATAAGTTTAGTTTATTGCTATATGGTCATTTATTGAAACTATAATATCAAATTTTGTAATGCGGTATGCTATTTTTTTTATAATTTTAGTTTCCCGATTTAGGCTTGGAATACCTGTATATTAATAATATAAACATTAAACACCATGAAAGAACTAAAAATGTTTATCGACGGCAAATTTATAGAAAACGCATCCGGAAAATGGATAGACGTACTGAACCCGTCGACAGAAGAAGTAATCTCTCGACAACCTGAAGGAACGGTTGAAGATGCCCGCAAGGCAATCGATGCTGCCGAAAAGGCGCAGGACAAATGGGCCGCCACTCCTGCTGTGGAAAGGGCGGGTTACCTGATAAAAATTGCAGCAGGAATCCGTAAAAGAGAAAAAGAACTGACTGATATAATCGTTCGTGAAGGAGGAAAAACACAGGGGCTGGCAAATGTAGAAGTCCTTTTCACAGCCGATTACCTCGAATATATGGCAGGATGGGCACGCAGATATGAAGGTGAAATTATCCAGAGCGACCGTCCGCACGAAAATATTTTCCTGTTTAAAAAACCGATCGGGGTTACAACCGGTATTCTTCCGTGGAATTTCCCGTTCTTCCTCATAGCCCGTAAAGCAGCTCCGGCATTGGTGACGGGAAACACAATAGTGGTAAAACCGAGCCAGATCACACCCGAAAACGCATATGTATTTGCCCAAATAGTTGAAGAAACAGGCCTCCCTGCCGGAGTATTCAACCTGATAATGGGACGTGGTTCGGTTATCGGGCACGAACTGGCTGCCAATCCGAAAGTAGGTATGGTGAGTCTTACAGGTAGTGTAGGAGCAGGCGTACAAACTATGGCTGCTGCATCGGCAAATGTTACTAAAGTTTCGCTCGAACTGGGAGGTAAAGCTCCGGCTATCGTTATGGACGATGCCGACCTCGATCTCGCGGTGAAATCGATAATCGCATCCCGTGTTATCAATACAGGGCAGGTTTGTAACTGTGCCGAACGGGTATATGTACACAAGAAAGTGAAAGACATATTCCTTGAGAAGTTGGTTGCGGGTATGAAAGCTGTAAAAGCCGGTAATCCTTCCGAAGTAGTGGATTTGGATATGGGGCCGCTTGTAGAAGCTAATGCATTGAAGTCGGTGGAAGAAAAAGTAGCGAAAGCGATAAACCAGGGCTGTAAACTTCTTTGTGGCGGCAAGCGTATCGGAACGAAAGGCTATTTCTTCGAGCCTACTGTTCTTGCGGAAGCTACTCAGAAAATGGATATTATACAGGAAGAAACATTTGGCCCGGTATTGCCTGTCGTTGAATTTTCCGATATAAACGACGTTATTGAATGGGCTAACGATTGTGAATATGGACTGACATCCTCCGTTTATACTCAGAACCTGGATACAGCTTTCAAACTGGTAAGAGCGCTTAAATTCGGTGAAACATACATCAATCGTGAAAACTTCGAGGCTATGCAGGGATTCCATGCCGGATGGCGTAAATCGGGAATCGGCGGCGCCGATGGTAAACACGGACTTGAAGAATATCTTCAGACACATGTAGTGTATCTGGAAACAAAAGGCTGATAAGTCTAATAATAAAAAACTCAAAGTCTGCTGGCTTTGAGTTTTTTATATTATTACCTTTATAGCGATCAACTAATTTAAGATAAAGATGAAAGTAGGATTATTTATCCCCTGCTATGTAAATGCCATATATCCCGAAGTGGGGGTAGCCTCATACAAGCTCCTCGATTATCTGGGTGTGGATGTGGATTATCCCATCGATCAGACTTGTTGCGGGCAACCTATGGCAAATGCAGGTTTTGAAGACAAAGCCATTCCTTTGGCAAAACAGTTCGAAGAACTTTTCGGCAAATACGACTATATTGTCGCTCCGTCGGCCAGTTGCGCCGCTTTTGTAAAAGAAAATTATCCCCGCCTGCTGGAGAAAGAACAGCATTTTTGCCGGACAAGCGGAAAAATATATGACCTGTGCGAGTTCCTTCACGATATATTGAAAGTGGACAAACTTCCGGGTAACTTCCCTCATAAAGTGAGTGTACATAACAGTTGCCACGGCGTACGGGAATTGCATTTATCTTCGGCAAGCGAATTGAATATTCCCCGTTACTCAAAGGTCAGGGATTTACTGTCCTTAATAGAGGGAGTAGAAGTGCTGGAACCTCAGAAAGTCGACGAATGCTGCGGCTTTGGAGGAATGTTCTCTATCGAAGAGCCTTCCGTATCTGTATGTATGGGGCAGGATAAAGTAAGGAACCATATGGCTACCGGGGCAGAATATATAACCGGAGCCGATAGTTCATGCCTGATGCATATGCAGGGAGTGGTTAGCAGAGAGAAACTTCCGGTTAAGTTTATTCATGTTATTCAAATTTTAGCTGCGGGACTATGAGTACAAAACATACGAAGGCGGCAGACCGCTTTATTGCTGATAAAGAGCAGGAAAGATGGCATAACGAAACCCTTTGGATGGTACGGGAGAAACGTGACCGTATGGCAATGGCTATCCCCGAATGGGAGCACTTGCGTGAACTGGCTGCGAAGGTGAAGATGCATACGATTACCCATCTCGACCAATATCTTGGAAAATTTGTCAGTAATGCCGAATCCAACGGTGTAATTATTCATTGGGCAAAAGATGCGACGGAACATAACCAAATTGTTTATGATATCCTGTCGAAACATAATGTAAAGAAGCTGGTAAAAAGTAAATCCATGCTTACGGAAGAATGTCATTTGAATCCGTTCCTCATAGAAAAAGGTATCGATGTGGTCGAGAGTGATTTGGGTGAGCGCATTCTCCAGCTGATGAATGAGCCGCCGAGCCACATTGTAATGCCTGCGATTCACCTGAAGCGGCAGGAAGTCGGCAAACTCTTCGAAGATAAATTGCATACCGAAAAAGATAACAGTGACCCTACATACCTTACCCGCGCAGCCCGTCAGCATTTGCGCAACGAATTCCTGACAGCCGGTGCAAGTATGACAGGAGCTAACTTCGGTGTGGCGGAGACTGGTGACGTAATAGTCTGTACCAACGAAGGGAATGCTGATATGGGTACCTCTCTGCCCAAAGTACACATTGTATCGATGGGAATAGAGAAAATTATACCGGATCTCAAAGCCCTGAGTATATATACCCGTTTACTCGCCCGTTCGGCCACGGGACAGCCTGTAACGACCTATACTTCCCATTTCCGGAAGCCGCGCAAAGGTTGCGGGATGCATATCATACTGGTCGATAACGGACGAAGCGAGATACTCGGAAATAAAGAACATATACAAACGCTGAAATGTATCCGTTGCGGGGCATGCATGAATACGTGTCCGGTGTACCGGAGAAGCGGCGGGTATTCCTATACTTATTTTATACCCGGTCCTATAGGTATTAATCTGGGGATGCTGAAATCGCCGGAGGAATACGCTGATAACGTTTCGGCCTGTTCGCTTTGTTATTCGTGTAACAATGTCTGTCCGGTAAAAATAGATCTGGCAGATCAGATATACCGTTGGCGGCAGAATCTCGATTCGTTTCACAAGGCGGATAAGATGAAGAAGATGATGTCGTGGGGCATGAAATTCCTGTTTATGCACCCGGCTTTATACAAAACAGGGCTGAAATTTGCACCGGTTGTAAATCACCTGCCGCGATTTATGCTGTATAACGGATTGAACGACTGGGGTAAAGGACGGGAACTACCACGCTTTGCCAGCGAATCGTTTACCGATATGTGGAAAAAGGGGAAAGTACAGACTAAAAACAGATAAGGATGAGCAGTAAAAACGATATATTAGAAAATATAAGGCAACATATAACCGACAGGTATAAAATGCCCGATATAGATATAGAAGGGATACAGTATCCCGATAAAATAGCCCAATTTATAGACGTAAGCAAGGTTGTGGGAGGAGATGCCATTATCCTGAATGATGATGAAGATATAAATAAAGTTATCGGCTCTCTGTATGCGGACGCTAAAGTGATAGCCTCCAACTTACCGGATATAACCATTGCAACCGTTAATCCGGATAATGTTGCGGACCCGTACGAATTGAACGGGACCGACCTGGCTATAATAGAGGGAGAGGTGGGCGTTGCCGAAAACGGATGTGTCTGGATTCCGCAAAATGTAAAGGAGAAAGTAGTATATTTTATTTCGGAATATCTTGTTATCGTACTTGATAAGGAGAATGTGGTGAATAATATGCATGAAGCCTATGATAAACTCACATTCAACGATTATGGCTTCGGCGTATTTATCTCCGGTCCGTCCAAAACGGCTGATATAGAGCAGTCGCTGGTTGTAGGCGCACATGGTGCAAAAGGAGTGACCGTGATATTGAAGTAGAGAATGCAGGTGTGAAAGATTTTTCGCCCTTCTCTAATTCAACACAATATTATTATTAAATAAAAAGCGTGAGTTTATGCTCACGCCTCTTATCCAAAAAATCAATCCATATGTAATAATAAATACAGGGCAGTAAAAAACTGCTTGACTATTTATTCTCTGTAGTTACTTTCAAAGTCACTTCTATATTGTTTCGTGTAGCATTGGAGTAAGGGCATACCTGATGTGCCTCTTTAACCAGTTCTTCAGCTTCTTGCTGGCTGATCCCTTTTATATGTACATCCATTTCCACAGCCAGTTGAAAGCCTCCACCTTCTTTAGAGCCGATGCTTACCCTGGCGGTTACTTCCGGTTTTATGTGAATTTTTTTTGCTAATGAAACATGGCTTAATGCGCTGCCGAAGCAGGCGGAATAACCTGCTGCAAAAAGTTGTTCAGGGTTTGTGTAATTACCACCCGGGCCACCCATTTCTTTTGGAGGTCTCACTTCCAGGTTCAGTACTCCGTCCGAAGACTTGACACTACCGCTTCTTCCTCCAACAGAAGTAGCTACTGCTGTGTACATTTTTTCCATACTACTGTTTTTTATAATTTGCCTGATTAATATAATAAAACAATAGTAAGACTTGTATTGTTCAATGATAGCTATAATAAAGGAAAATAAGATTTAACAGGGCAATGGCGCAAAGTTTATATTTTTTGAAAAAGTTTATCTATAGAGTGGAGCTGTTAGCCTTTAGCTTATAGCTTATAGTTCTTTGAAAGAATGATAGTCCCCTCCAACTTCCCCAAGGGGCAGGGCTGTTAAGTTCTCTTCTTTGTTCTGTTATTTTCTGCTGTCATCCTGAGTGGAACGAAGTATCCCGACCCTGAGAAACGAGATGTTTCACTCCGTTCAACATGACACAGAGGGTATAAATAATTAGAACTTAACAGCCCTGCCCCCAAAGGGGACTTACAGAGAGGGAAAAAAGGAACAGATAAAAAATAGTGGAAAAAGTGTAACTTTTGTAACTTTTTTGATATAGTTACGAGTTACTTCGCCCTTCGGGCAGTTACGGGTTGCAAGTAGACAAGATACGAGATACAAGATACGGGTTGTTTACTGTTTACTGTTTACTGTTAACTGATATATCTGTTACCTTTGTTACCTTTTGCGTCTTAGCGTCTCTGCGTGAAATACTGTTGACTGCTGACTGTTAACTGAAATAAATGTTACCTTTTAACTATATATAGTTAAAAAATACAAAAATAACAGAATAAAAATAGTAAAAAAAGTGTCAGATGTGTCAAGTTTTAATACTTTATGGTTAATAAATGTAAATATTTAACAGGTGGTTCAGTTACCAATTTTCGTGCATTTATCCTAAAGGCTTAAAGGGATACCCCTTATTTTTATAAAAGCACTATCTTTGTACAAAATGGAAGATTATGATACTAAATATACAAAATGAAACTGCACCGCTGAAAACCGTTGTGCTGGGACAACCGTATTCATTGGGAAAAGAACCTGCACTGGAGGATACATATGATGCCAAATCGTATGAGTCCGTACTGAATGGGACCTATCCGCAAGAGGAGAGTATCGCTGATGAAATGACCGCATTTGAAAAAGTTTTCTTAAAGTACGATGTGGAAGTTCTTCGTCCTCTTATTTTGCCCAACTGTAACCAGGTCTACGCCCGTGATGTAGCATTTGTAATTGACGATAAGATCATCACATCAAATATTATACCCGACCGGGCAGATGAACAGGAGGCATATGCGCCTATCTATAGCCGGATAGCTTTCAATAAAATATATAACCTGCCGGAGAAAGCGCATGTAGAAGGCGGAGATGTGGTACTATATGGTGATACCGTCTTTGTGGGCACATATATGGAAAGAGATTACCCCGAATACAAAACTGCCAGAACAAACGCGTACGCAATAGCATTCCTTCGGGAATTATATCCTGAGAAGAATTTTGTGGCACTAGAGTTGGAAAAAGATGATACTGATCCTCGTAAAGGCATCCTGCATCTCGATTGTACTTTCATGCCTGTCGGCAATGGCAAGGCTATTATCTATAAAGATGGTTTCAAGCACGAAAAAGACTATCATTATCTGGTTGATTTCTTCGGTAGGAAGAATATTTTCGAGGTTACACAGGAAGAAATGTATTATATGAATACGAATATATTTTCCATATCTCCTACGGTTGTTGTAAGCGAGGAACGTTTTACGCGCCTTAACCGACATCTGGCCGATGAATGGGGGTTGACAGTAGAGGTTGTCCCTTATTTCGAAATATCCAAAATGGGCGGGTTGCTCCGTTGCTCTACATTGCCGTTAGTAAGGGAATAATCCGGTATGAAAATGAATATGCTGAAATCCCTGATTCTCCTATTAGCTTTTGTGCTTGTACCCATTGCTGCATCCGCGCAGATGATCGGCGCAGGCATACAAGCGGCAAAAAGTGAGAAAGTTCAGTTTGCAGCCAATGTACATACCAGATATTATACATATAAAGGAGATGTAAATTTTTTCTTGTTCGGAGGCTTGGATTATACAGGAGGTAGTACTAAACTTTCCGGATTGAATACGAAGGCTATTTCACCCACATTGGATTTTGCAAGTATGGTCTTTGGAGATTATGCCGATAGAAGTATTTTGTGGTTATCGTGCGATGCGGGGTATTTACGAAACTTCCATGAGAAGAAGTCGAGCGGGATTGTGCTTACTCCCAATATTATGTGCGCGTATAGTTTGTTTTATATAAAGACAGGGTACGATATGAATGTATCGCGCGGCAACAATCAATTTTTCGTACGCTTGGGACTCATTCTTTCTTTATGATAATAAAGATGAGTCATAAGTTATGAATTACAAGTTGTACGGATATTAAACATTTATAATTCATAACTTATAACTCATCATTCATAAACTTATTTTGCGTCGGGGTAAAGTCCTTTCCACCAGCTATTATCGTCCTTCAGCCATTTGGCAAACCATGCCATGATGGAATTGTTCCATTCCACACGCCGCTTGTAGTTCATTACTCCGTGGTTTTCGTCTTTCACCTGTATGAATTCTGCCGGGCGTCCCAATATCTTCAAAGCTGTGTACATCTGGATACTTTCGCCTATAGGCACATTGGTGTCGACCGTACCGTGCGTAAACAGAATAGGAGTGTGTACTTTGTCGGCGCTGAACAACGGACTTTGCTTTACATACAGGTCGGGATTATTCCACGGATAGCTGTGCGCGCTTGCACCCGAACTATAAGTGTATCCCCAGTATCCTTCGCCCCAGTAGCTGCTGATGGAACTGATTCCCGCGTGGGATACGGCAGCCGCGAATATATCTGTCCGGGTTTGCAGGTACATGGTCATAAATCCGCCGTATGAGGCGCCTACACAGCCGATCTTCTTATCATTTACATATGGGTGTTCTTTGACAAACTGTTTTACGCCTTCTATGATATCTTCGGCTGTACGTTTACCCCATGCATTGACATGTAAGGCTGCAAACTTCTGTCCGAATCCGGTTGCGCCGCTCGGCTGTATAATATATACCACATAGCCTTGCGATGCAAACACATGAGCAGGATACGGCCCCTCAAATGTACGGGAAGTAGGGCTGGTACCTCCGTAGTAATATACGATCATCGGATATTTCTTGGACGCGTCGAAGTCTGGCGGCAGGTAACAACTGCCTTTTATCTCTGTTCCTGCGGAATTGGTAAAGTTCCAGTCTTCTACTTTTCCAAGGGACATTTCCGATAACCTGTCGTTGTATGGGTCGGCTATCATTGTCGACTTTTGGTTTTTTACATCATACAGATAAGCACGGGTAGAGTTTGACCGGCTCACACCGAAATAGATTGCGGACAGAGCATTGTCAGCCGTAGAGAATGAACGGATGACTTCTTCATTCAATGGTAATTTAGTGAAAGTCTTGCCGGAAGGATTGTATGCATACATATTCACGTAGTCCTTGTCGGTAGTACGGAAATAGATCAGATTGTCTTTCTTGTTCCAGAAACTATTATCGATGCTCGGATCGAAGTTCTTTGTGATCGGGTCAATCTGTTTTGTGCTCAAATCCATGATAAATGCGAGACCATTATAGCTATTGGCAATTTGTCCGGCATCTATATTTTGTCCTATACCGCCGAAGGCTTCGCCTGAACCCGAAATGAGGACCTTTTTCCCGTCAGGAGAGAAAGACGCGCCATGTGCAAAGCCTTCGTTTGTCCATAAAGTATCTACAGTCATAGTGGGCAAATCCAACTTGAGCATTGTGTATTTACGGAACGGACGTTCGGTCACTGTTTCATCGGTAAAAGAAACCAGAAGCTGTTTTGAGTCGGCACTGATATCGTTGAGCCATGTGGTATGCGAGCCATATGTAAGTTGCTGGCTTAGACCCGATCTGATGTCGTATTTATAGATGAACGAACGGTTGGTGTATCCCGGCTGACGGTTTTCCGGTGATAATAAAAGTTTCAAATCCCCTTTGGTCTCTTCGCCCTTTTCCTGTTTGGTATAGAAAAGGGTTCTTTCATCCGGGGAGAAAGTCATATACTCGTCCGGAATGTTCTTTGCAAAGACCGTTTCCTGTAATGTCGCCGGATCAATGGTAATCAGATTTGTACCATCTTCGGTTTTTAGTGTGTAGAACATTTTTTCGCTTACAGGCATCCAGCTTAACTGTTTTTTACTGCCATCGGTATCCAGAAGGATTTGTTTGCCTGTAGTGACATTATGTAATTCGGTTGTGGATACGCCTTTCTCTCCGAATGTATTTCTGTACGAAATCAAAGCGTATTGTCCGTTTGGCGACATGCTGGTATTGGTTACCCTTTTACCTAAGAGCATATCAGTAAAGTTTACAAACCTTTTGCTTGTATTTTGGGCCGAAAAAGAAGTTTTGTCGTCATCCTTCTCATTTTCCAATACAATTTTGAAGATGGGGGAGGATTTATCTTCCGCCGAAGCCAGTAGCTTGATTACAACACGGCTGGATAGGGGATACGGATTGAAAGTAGCCGTAACTTCTTTTTCATTCCTGAAGTTTTCTTCTCTGGTGGTTTTCGATGTGCTGAGCTTACCATCCACATATAGCTCAAACATATTCGCAGAGGTTATCTTTAAGGATAATTTCGCATAGCGGTTGGCTTGTACGTAGAATGAGAATAGCTGGAAAGTATAACCTTCCCTTGGCTTCTCCGCATAAAAATATCCGGCAGTGTCGGATCTGAGAGGTCTTACAAAAGCGGTTTGCTCAGGAATGGTCAGACTCATTTTCAATAAATCCTTTTCCGAATACTTATCTCCTTTCAGATTGGTAGAGTCTACAATTAACGGATTGATAACAGCAACGGGCGGAGCTGCATATATCTGAGGCAATTTTTGTTTGGTCTGAGAAAACATTCCTATAGCCGATATAAGGCATAGGGCAATAATCGACAATCGTAATTTCATATATTTTATAATATTTTATAGTTTAGACGATAAAGATATGAATTATACGATAGACAACCGGAATAATGGTGGTGAAAAGCATCTCTTTAACAAGATGTTTTATAGCAGGGGCGTCTTTATTTAAGGATAATGTATTATCTTTGAACGTATAATACGTACACATATAGTAAACACTATCATTGATATAAAAAATGAAGATCTTAGCACGCTATATTATTTTTTCTTTATCAGCTATTATATTCTTTTCTTGTACAGGCGGCGACTTGATGCTTTATCGTGAAAAAGAGCCGGAACCCGAACCCGAGCCCGAACCGGAATATTACTGGTTGCTGGAAAGTGTAGACTACCCGGAATATAATATTCAGTCGATGCAGTTCCGTAACGACTTTATCCTGACTTATAATGATGCGGACTCTATAATCGTAATAGATAATGATGGGGGAGACTACATTCAGGTTGATTATAAAGACAAATTTTTCTCATTTTCCCGCGTAAGGAATTCTTCCGCAACAAGCCGGACCTCTGATAGCCTGCTGATTTATCTGAATGAAAACAAGCAGATAGATTATGCCTTGCATGTGACCAATATAGAGACATTTAAGGATGGCGAACTAATATCGAACAGAAGAACACAGAACGATTCCACGGTCTGTAAATATAATGCAGAAGGATATATGACCAATATGGATCATTATGATTATAGTGGAAATAATAACTCCCTGTCATATGCTGAAGAATATGTGATTACAGATGGTAATATAACCGAAGTAACTTCATCGGCCGGTTATCATCATATATATACATATGACAAGACTGCATATATTCAGTCGGCAAGCTATGTATATGAAATGCCTCTGAATACAATAAGTATAAAGAGCAGGGGAGGGTGTTGGTTTATGTCCAGTTTGCCTTTTCTGTCGGCTAAATATCTTGGAAAGGCTAGCGTGAATAATGTATCGCGAACGGTAATAAAGAAAATAGACCGGAACGGGGCGGAGTCCGACTATGCTGACATCGTGTATAAATATGTTCTCGATGAGAATAATATGTTAAGTACAGCTACACTTTCGGGAGTAGTTAACGGTCAAAATATTCCCGATAACTATGTATCTAAATTCTCTCATTTCGGAAAAGATAAGAAATAAGATGAAAAGTCCGGTTCTATGCCGGACTTTCTTGTTTAATCCCGGCTTAGCTACAAGTAATGAATGAGAAATTGAGAGATGTTCATTACCTAACCAAGCCGGGAGGCTAAGGGGGCAGCCTTATATTTTCAGATATTATTTTCTTTCGGGTGTATCCAATACTTCTCCTGTCTCTTTACTGACTTTTACTATATCGCCTTTTGTTCCGCTGATATACCATATTCCGTTATCCAGGCTTACCGAAAACGGTTCCTGTCCGGTTAGCAATGGTCTGGCTATCGCCATAACCGACAGTATGGTTGGTACGGCATCATTATAGGCTGTCAATGTAGAAGACTGGTGTTCCGGCCACTCTATGGATTGAGCCAATACTTCAATGTTATTTTTGTATTTATCTCTGGGATTACCTTTGAACTGATAGAATATAGCAGAGGCTATCATCGATATCAGACAGATGGGGTATATTGCAGTCTTACTCATAATAATGTAAGTTTTATCGGTTGCATCATATAGAGGAATGTATAGCATATATTCCACAACAAGACTATTATTTTTTTTGATGGAAAATAAAAAAAGCGCTGAGATTCAAATATTTCAGCGCTTACAGTATTGAAGTATAACTTTTATTTTTTAGCGTCCAGTATTTCAAGAAGTATTTCCGGTTCGTCTGTGGTAATGTAATCGATTTCCTGATTGAGCATTGTTTGCATATCTTCTACTTTATTCACAGTCCAAGCATTGGTCAGTAATCCCATGGATTTTGCTTTTTTTGCTAGATCCGTATCTTTAAGAAAATGGCTATAGTGATAATCTATACCAGACATTCTTTCCGCTTCCAGTTCTTCCAGCGTTTTATCGGCTTCCAGATAAAGGATTTTTGCCGTTGGGTCCAGTTCCCTGATGCGTTTTGCCGCATCGAAGCTGAATGTTATATAGTCGGTCCATGCCTGCGCATTCATACGGTGTACTATATGGACAGCCGAATCGGCAACGGCTTCGCAACGTTCTTTTCCTTTTTGCGAAGCTTTAACTTCCAGTATCAGGCGGGTCTTATTCTGTTCTTTGATACATTTGATATATTCTTCAAGGCTTGGCAGTCTATCACCGTCTTTCAATGCTATTTTGTGTAGTTCTCCGGCAGTAGTTTCTTCTACTTTTTTACCTCCTATCTCGGGGTCGTGTGAGAGAATAACTTTATTGTCGGAAGACAGCCATACATCAAATTCGGAGCCTTCGCAGCCTATTTCTATCGCTTTTTTCAATGATTTTAATGAGTTCTGGCTGGCATCATGGTTTTTCCATGCCCCACGGTGTGCGATTACCTTGTTTCGGATAAAGTCGTCTCTGACCAGTTCGAAGGTTTTCTCTCCGTCTTTGGTCTTTACAGTAACTTCGAAACGCCAGGGAGAGGATTCTGTCAGAGCGGCATTTTTTTTCAGGGAGATGTATCCGTCCTTGCTTATTGTGAATAAACTGGAATTGTCTTTTGTCAACGAGATTTTTTCTCCTGCGGGAATGTTGAATTTTCCAATAGATATTCCCTTCTTATTTTTTGGAATCAGATAATTATCCAGTGTCAATAATTCTTTTCCTGATTGTGAATGCATACCGGCATGACTTGATAATAAAATAAAAAATAAAAATAATAACTTTTTCATGATTACATTTTTAGACATTAATCGTATATAAACTATATTGTGGATATATGCGGTAATAAAATATTACAGATGAAAAACAGGCAAACATATATATATACTATAAAAATTTATCTATATCTAAGAATAGATAGTGATATTGGATAATCAAAGATAAAAAGTAAGAAATGAAAAAGCGTGTAGAATCTGTTACTTTTGTTACTTTTTTTATTAATAAATTAAAAATGGTTTATTTACCAGCTGATTATGGGTTATAGAAAGAAAAGTGACAGGTGTGTATTATTTGTAAAAAGTGTTACTTTTGTTACCTTTTTTGATTATTACGATACTATATTTTAAATTTAGTTGGGATACTTTTGTCATTTCATTTTTGAAAGATTTATTTCTCTGATCTTGAAAAAATATTTCCAATTAATATTTATTCTATCAGATGACATTTTATTACCTTTACGTTAAAAATTAAGACTATGAATACCTACTCTAACTTTCAAAAGTATCTGCAAAACGAACTTGCTGATATACAATCGGCAGGACTGTACAAGAATGAACGTATAATCGTGTCTCCACAGGGAGCATCTATCCGTGTAAGTACCGGACAGGAAGTGCTGAACTTCTGCGCAAATAATTATCTGGGGTTATCAGATAATAAGGAATTGATCGAAGCCGCCAAAGAGGCGATGGATTCCCGGGGCTTCGGGATGTCTTCGGTCCGGTTTATATGCGGTACCCAGGATTTGCATAAGCAACTCGAAGCAGCCATCGCAAAGTTTTTCGGCATGGAAGATTCCATCTTGTATGCGGCCTGCTTTGATGCCAATGGCGGGGTATTCGAGCCATTGTTGAGCGATCAGGACGCCATTATATCCGATTCATTGAATCATGCCTCCATAATAGATGGCGTACGTCTGTGTAAAGCTGTTCGCTACCGTTATGCAAATGCGGATATGGAAGACCTCGAGAAACAGTTGAAACTGGCACAATCGCAACGTTTCCGGCTGATAGTTACAGACGGTGTGTTCTCTATGGACGGTAATGTAGCCCCGATGGATAAAATATACGAACTGGCACAGAAATACAATGCCATGATAATGATAGACGAATCTCATTCAGCGGGTGTTGTGGGCAGGACCGGACGAGGCACTACCGAGTTATTCAATCTGCGTGGTAAGGTTGAAATTATCACGGGTACTTTAGGTAAATCGTTTGGGGGAGCTATCGGCGGATTTACAACAGGTAAAAAGGAGATAATAGATATGCTTCGCCAGCGTTCACGTCCTTATTTATTCTCAAATTCGCTACCTCCTGCAATCACAGCGGCGGGGATTAAGATGTTCGAGATGATGGAACGCACGAATGAACTACAAGATAAACTGCATGCTAATACAGACTATTTCGTAGAAAAGATGAAAGCGGCAGGCTTTGATATCAAACCAACACAATCATCCATCTGCGCGGTGATGCTGTATGATGCGAAGTTATCCCAGGATATGGCAGCCCGGTTATTGGATGAAGGTATTTATGTTACAGGATTCTATTATCCGGTAGTGCCTAAAGACTTGGCGCGTATCCGTGTGCAGATATCTGCCGGTCATGAAAAAGAACATCTTGATAAATGTATAACGGCATTCACAAAAATAGGAAGAGAATTAGGTGTAATAAAATAAACGATGAATAACATTCTTATAGTAGGCAGTACGGGTCAGATCGGCTCGGAACT
>NZ_JBHSGN010000110.1:0-765 GCF_042654545.1 Dysgonomonas termitidis | reverse complement strand
GCAAGCGTACTCCCTGCTTATTTTTTTTACAGGATAGACGTCATCGCGGAGACGCTTACCGTAAACGGGCAGGTTCTTGAAGTAACTGACAAAGGTTCCGGGTTCAATATCTGTCCTGTTTTCAGGAAACCACGATGCCTGCGGGTTATGCCTGTCAGGAAAGTTGGGATGCATAACATCTTTCGTACAGGCTGTAAAAACCACTTTAACTTTATTATGAGATTCACATGTTTGTTTCTTCCGTTTGCTTGAAAAACAATTGGCCGTACCTCTGATAATCTCATTTACATCTGCGTTTTTACGGATTTCCGCAAGGATATCCCTGGCTACGATACTGCCGTTAGCCGCGGCGTTTACAAGTCTGGATTTCAATTCGTCACTGACATTAATTTTCATAACTTTTTTGTTTGGTTAATAAATTGTTTAATGGTACGTGAGTATTGAAAATGAATTCTTTATCAGATATACTATCTGTTATTACCTGCTGTAGATGTTTCATTTTCTATTTCACAGGCTGGCAAAACGGGAATGGTTCGGGATGCAAGTTTTTTTGACGAAATACTACCCTTGGCGTGGAGATTTCTTCCAAAACCCTTTAGGGCGTGACCTTGCATATCCGTTAGAACCACCCCGTATTTTTGCCGGACGAAATAGAAAATGAGAGATTTACAGGCAGGAGTGGTCGGAAGAAATATCTTCCGACTATTTTTTTTATATAATCATTTGATATTAAGCTGATTATGTTTGTTTTTATCACATAGTTTT
>NZ_JBHSGN010000109.1:0-573 GCF_042654545.1 Dysgonomonas termitidis | reverse complement strand
TTTTAGCCCTTATCCCGAGTCCCCGACCTTTTTTTTAGTTTATATAGGGTAGCGTAGCGCTACCCTATAGGGTGGGGGTGGCAGTGAATAGACCATGATGCTGAAGGGCATCAGTAAGATTTGGTTTACTGGGGCCTTGAACGTTAATTATAAATGAGATCCAATATGCACTTACGATAAGCTTGGTATCCTAGGGTCGGATTGTTTAGAGCTGATCTGGCTATAGTGACTCCGAATTTCACGTATTGGAGCCCTGTTTCGGCATTATAGTGGTCATAATTTCCGTTATCAGCATTGCCATTGAAGAATTTCCAACCATACCAATTGCCCGATCCACCATTCTTGACGAGTGGACTAAACCAGGCGTCATGGGCTGCGCCTCCGTTTACAAAGTACATGTCATTGCTAGTGTTAGCGCCAGGATTGGTCATCCCGCCGGCGTTTTGACAACCTTCTGCATTATAAGTGCTTTCAGCTAACACGACGGTTATATGGTTCAAAGGACAGTAAGCTCGAACATTAACAGATCCGGTGCCAGTAAATACGAAAGACGCATCGTTAATGCATTTACCC
>NZ_JBHSGN010000108.1:0-2962 GCF_042654545.1 Dysgonomonas termitidis | reverse complement strand
TAATATCAAATGATTATATAAAAAAATAGTCGGAAGATATTTCTTCCGACCACTCCTGGTAGGACACTCCCTTTCCTATTTCCGGAATATTTACCTTCTGATGTCCTATCTGATTTCCTTAATCTGGGTATAGAACAACTGTAAGTGTTTTTTGTTTTTACATCTGGTTATAAGTTTAGAAAAATTAAGTATATTTATTGGATTGTTATTGATCAATTTATTGCTGCTTATTGCTTATTTATTGTTTATTAGTGTGTTAGGGGCAATAGTGTATCGGAAAGGTCTTAATTATATACTATGAAATCTATTATAATAGTTTTGTTATTTTTCTTCGTTGGTTGTCTGTCTATTGTGGCACAAGAAAATAAATCCGGTAAGATGACTTACCAAGATTCTGTTAATGCCGGGTTTAAGGTCAAAATGCCCCAATTTATAGGGGGCGAGGCACGTCTTCAGACTTTCATTATGACATTCTTAAGATATCCGGAGGATGCTGTTAAAGACAGTATACAAGGAACAGTGCTTATAGAGTTTATGATATCAAAAACGGGTAAAGTTACAAATGTAAAGGTGCTGAATAGTTTATCGCCTTCCTGCGATGCTGAGGCGGTTAGGGTGGTTTCGTTAATGCCAGACTGGATACCAGCTGAATATAAAGGAGAAAATATACCCGTAATATTTAAGATTCCAATATTATTTAGATTCAAGCGTTGACCTCTTTTTATTTTTATGGATAATACTTTATTTTAGAGTGTACGGATAAAAAAGTTCCGGCATATTTTATACAAATATCGGAACCCTTGTCAATTAATTATTGGTATAAAAGGCCGTTATCCCCTGAATATAAGTAGGGTAACTTCAAAATTAGTAAGAACTTTACGGGATACGCTTGGCAGGAAAATACGTCCGAAGAGATTCCTTCGTTTGGTATTCAGTATCACTAAGTTTACTTTTTCTCCTCTCACAAATTGATCCATAGCTTCTGTCATATCGGGGCCGTCTATCAATTTATAGCCCACATTCAGTTCCGGATATTTCCGAACAAAATAATCTTTCATTCCGGCCAATTCGTTTTCTGTCCATTTATCCCCTGTTTTATTTTTTACATTTACATGGGTTAATGTAATCCGTACAGTCGGATATGGTCTCAGCATATTAACAAAATGGTCAAAAGTATCCAGATCCCTTTTTTGCAAGGATGTAAGAAATGCGATATGTTTTACATCTTCTATGGTTTTAAATTGAGAATTTTCGGGGACTACCATTACAGGTACATTTGTCATTTCTATAATATCGGCAGTGACATTCCCTAATATATTCTGTCGGTTATTGCTTTTTCCTTTTGTCCCCAAAACGAGAAGTGTCGGTTTGTATTCATCAATGAAATTATCTATTTCTTCTTCTACCATGCCTTCACGCAACGAATAAGAATAGTTTACCGATGGAAATTCCTTTTCTGAAATTTTTTTGTCTATATCGTAGCAGAAGTCCAGCATTTGCTTTCGTGCATTGCCGAGCATATCGTCTGCGTCGTCTGCATTTGTGTTGTCAGCGAATGGAAATGTTATTGGATAACGTATTTTGTATACATGCAATATTTTTACTTTAGCGTTTATTTTGTGGGCAACAGCAAAAGCAGCCCGGCAGGCCTTTAGCGAATAGATAGAAAAGTCGATAGGCACGAGTATGCGCTTTCGTCCATCATCAATTTTAAATATTTTTTTGTCATCGTAGCGAAAAAGCTGCGTATTTTCTATGATCGTAAGGGCTTTGGTGAGGTCGGCTTCACTTATTCGCACAGCTATGGCATTGGAGCCATTTTCTTCCTTATCACTTAGATCTACAAGTATAGAATCCACGCCCATATCTTCGAGTGTGTATTTCAGGATACGTGCCTTTTCGGGCGTATGAATGGCTAATGTAATCAGT
Organism: Dysgonomonas termitidis; assembly: GCF_042654545.1. Taxonomy (GTDB): domain Bacteria; phylum Bacteroidota; class Bacteroidia; order Bacteroidales; family Dysgonomonadaceae; genus Dysgonomonas; species Dysgonomonas termitidis. Next base: position 1,033 of record NZ_JBHSGN010000108.1, on the reverse strand, counting down.
TTATCGTTCATATCTGTTTGTTTTTTAGTTTTACAATCTATTATAAAGGTGATCCGGATTGAGTGTTGAGAAATCTAATACTGATCACTGATTCCTTTCTAACAAATTTACTAAAAACAATTGTGAATATGACTAATGAATTCATATCTTTTTAACAAAAAGAAACAAGGTTTTACTAACTTTTGCCATTAGAAATATATTGTAACGATTGTTCTGTGTTTTATCGTATTTATCATGGATTTGGTGACCCTATTAGTGGATCAGGTCAGCCTGAATTCTTCACGGTAGTCTTTTCTAATGCTAAAATATTTTATCCTGGATATTATATTTTGTGTTTTTTTAGCCTGAAACGAAAAAAGTATTGCTGATTTTATCCTTAATATGTATTCATTATTATTCGCGGGAAATAATTTGTACTCATATGCCCAATTTTAATCATCTGAAAGGCAGTGTATTGAAATTTTATTAAAAAAATCTTCTCAAACCTATTGCAGGATTCAAATCCTTATCCTATCTTTGCATCGCATTTGAGAGAAAATGCAACCTCAAAAAACGGTGTGGTAGTTCAGCTGGTTAGAATACCTGCCTGTCACGCAGGGGGTCGCGGGTTCGAGTCCCGTCCATACCGCAAAAAGCGAAAGCAAATCGAAGCAAAGGTCTGAAAGTCAATACTTTCAGACCTTTTTCTTTTTAGCCATTGCCCACGAAAAATAGCAAATTAACGCACTATTCACGGTACAATTCGTGGGCTTTTTTAATATCCTGTTTTTGCCCACGATTAGGGTTTCTATTCGTTGATTTTCAGAATTTTGCATAGCTTTCAAATGAACTGTAACAAGTAATTTTGTAACAGTAAAATTTCAAGCCCATGAATGCAATTCAAACAACGTTCAGTTTGCTTTATGTTATCAGAAAGCATCGGCTTCTTAAAAACGGAGAAGCCTCTATTTATTTACGTATTACAGTAAATGGCGATGGAAAATCCAGTGAGCGTTGCCCCCTCGTGCCAAATCTAAATTGACCCCTGAAAAAA
>NZ_JBHSGN010000107.1:0-22042 GCF_042654545.1 Dysgonomonas termitidis | reverse complement strand
TTGGTACATGGGGTCAATTTAGACTGGCACGAGGGGGCAACGCTCACTGGATTTTCCAGAGAATGACAGTACACCTCTTTCACGAAGATGTTGTAGTCGGCGAGGTGGCAGATTCAGAGAAGTAGCCAATTCTTTGGCCTCTATCCATTCTTGTTCTATAAACAGAGTGTTGTTAGATGGCTGTTTTGGAACTAACGAAGCTATCCGTTCCAGTCTCTTTTTGAAGGAATCAAAAGATTCTTTTTCTATACCTACTATATCCATAATTGTTTAGCTTTATCCGTTTTGCCAACAAATATAGGGTAAGAAACAAAGCGCTTGGGGAAAAAGGTATCAGAGGTATTGCTTGACGGAGAGTGGCTTAATGAAGGTGAAAACTGCTTGAATCTGGAAATCTTTATCAAGAATATGAAGCTTTAAAATATTCGATTGTTTGAGAATGCTAAGAATTACATAACTTTGTACTCATGATAAAAGAGTACTCTATCACAGAAGTTTTACCTGATTCACCTGTATCAAAATCCTTTTATATAAGGCATTTTGAATCGATGGAAGATGTGGAAATAGACTGGCCTCATAGTCATTCTTTTTTTTCTTTTGTTTGGTTTACTCATGGTAACGGATTTTATGTGATTGATTCGGAAGAATACGAAATAAAGCCACAAAGAGTATTTTATGTAGCCCCGAAACAAGTTCATAACTGGAGTTTATACGATGGAACACAAGGCTATATTATTTTTATTGACCAATCGGTGGGATTAGATATGAATCTGACTTATGGATTCCCTTATATTGATATTGACAATACAGACATATTGTTCCATACGTCTATTCTGGAGAATATCAGGAAGGAACTGTCGAATGAAAATGAAGCAGTAGATGATGAAAATATAAAAGCAGGACTTAAGTATTATTCTCACTTGTTATATCAAATTGCGAAAGAGAAACAGGTAAAAACCTCCCAGAGCAATATACTGGTAGAACAATTTAAGCGGTTAGTTTTATCCGATTATTCAAAATTACGCACAATTCCTTATTATGCCGACAAACTGAATATTGGAGAAGAAAAACTTAATGAGACATGTAAAAGGAACCTTGGTTTATCGGCAAAGCAATACCTTCTTAATCTTAAAATAACAGAAGCAAAACGCTTATTAATATACTCTGAACATAATATCTCCGAAATTACTTTTCAGATAGGATTTGAAGATTCCTCATACTTTGCCCGGATCTTTAAGAAAAGAACAGGCTTTTCTCCAAGCCATTTCCTGAAAAAGTACCGAAAACAGTTCTAAAAGTCCTGATATATATTCTATTGACACCTCTATCTTTGTATTAGTTTATAACGCTAATAAAATTATATAGGTATGACAGATTTTATATTAATATTCAGATTGAATAAAAAAGCGGACTTAAAACCATCCCCTGAACAAATTAAAGAAAGAATGGATTGGTTTGGCAATTTGATGAAGAAGGATAAAGTAGCGGATAAAGGAAACACATTATCTCCTACAAGAGCAAAAACTATCCACTCCGACAAAAGTGTAACAGATATCCCTCACTCGGAAGGCGAAGAAATTGTAACAGGATATATAGTTGTGCAAACAGAAACAATTGATGAAGCTGTAGAAATAGCAAAAGCAAATCCAATTTTTAAGATTGGAGGCAGTGTTGAAGTAAGAGAAATTGTTAAATTTATAAAAGGAAACAACTAATATCAGCACACAGAAACACAAGGGGCATCATTGTGATGCTCCTTAACTTTTTCTATTCGTTCATGATACTTATCCGTTTATTGCTTGTAGCAGTTTCTTTTCCCCATTGTGAAATGGCTTCCAGTAAAGGGATAAGTGTTTCTCCAAATTCAGTCAGTTCATAATCTACTTTTAACGGAGGCTTGCTTGTGTAAACGGTACGTTTAATTAAACCGTCTGCTTCCAATTCTTTCAACTGTAGGCTCAATGTCCGCTCTGTTATCACAGAACATTCCTTTCTTAATTCACTATATCGCTTTTTTTCGATTAAATGAATAAGAATAACCGCTTTCCATTTTCCTCCTATATACTTCATCGTCAGGCTTGTGCTGCAAGGGTATTGCTTGTCGTCTATACAATACATCTGTTACTATCGTTTTTATCCGTTATTGCAAAGGTAATAAGCTATACTTATTTTTGCAACTATAAAATATATAGTTTAATTTAAATCCTATTGAAATGAGTTTTTTAGACATTGCAAAAAGCAGGTACACGACAAAAGAGTACAACTCGGACAAACAAATTCCGGACGGGAAAATCCGAGAACTGAAAGAAATTCTAAGATTGAGTCCATCATCAATAAACAGTCAGCCATGGAGATTTATTTTTGTTTCTGATGAAAAAGTAAAAGAAAAATTAGCTGATGCTTCATATTGGAATAATCAAAGAATTAACGAAGCGAGTCATTTAATTGTGTTTACAGCAATTGATGACATTAAATATTTTGAAGAACAGATAAAAGAAAATCTACCGGAGGGTTATGTTTATTATTATAATCAATTTTTAAAACCTAAGGGAGAAACGGAAGTCAAATCTTGGTTGCAACATCAGGTTTATCTATCTCTTGGCTTTTTTCTTTCAGCTTGTGCAAGTATGGATATTGACAGCACACCGATGGAAGGATTTAATAACGAAGAATATGATAAAATACTGCAACTTAATCGCTACAAAACGCTATTTGCCGTAGCTATCGGTTATCGAAATCCTGATGATAACAATCAACCCTCCATCACACTAAAATCACGTTTGCCGTTAGAGCAAATCATTCAATCCATTTAAAAATATGAAAAAGTACATTTTAGCTTTTAGTTTGATGATAGGTGTTAATACTTACTCACAAACAGTCGATTACGAAATTTTTGCAACAGTTGAACAATCCGTTGGGAATATTGCTTTTACACATCAAGGCGATTTGGTGTACAGTCATCATCCGTTTTTTAATCCAACTTATAGAGTAGTTAGATATGATGCTGAAACCAAAACAACTACACCTTTCCCGAATCAAGGATGGAATACGCCACGGGAAACTGATGACCTTTATTTGAGTAATGTACTGGGAATTAGAAATGATGAAAACGGAATAGTTTGGATGCTTGATATGGGGCAACGAAATCCTGTTACGCCCAAAATTGTCGGGTGGAACACGGTTATGGATAAGTTGGAACGGATTTATTATCTACCCGAATCAGCTGTTGTTTCGACCTCTCAACCTAATGATATGGTGGTAGATACCAAAAACGGTTTTTTCATCATTGCTGATGAAGGTATTGGTAATGGTGGAGATGGAAGTACTGCAAGTTTAATTATTGTTGATATGAAAACAGGTAAAACACGAAGATTATTAGAAGGTTCTCGAACAACTGTACCCGAAAATTCACCCACAGTTATCAAAGGTGAACCATTAACGATAAATGGTAAAAATCTATTGGTGGGTTGCGATGGTATTACAGCAGATAAAAACTTTGAATGGCTATATTATGCGCCATTGAACGGTAGTAAAATGTATCGTGTAAAGATGAATGATTTGCTAAATGAAAATTTGAGCGAAATAGAGTTGGACAAAAGGATACAAAGCTATTCTGATAAACCGAACAATGGAGGATTAAGCATTGATATAGACGGAAATTTATATTTGACCGCTATGGAAAGCAATAGTGTAGCTGTTATTCTTGCAAAAGACAAAAGTATCCACAATGTTGTTACCGATGAGAAATTGCTTTGGGCAGACGGCGTTAGTTACAATGTCTCTGACGGATGTATGTATGTTTCAGCCGCTCAGGTTCATTTGGGAGCAGCATTTAATAATGGTAAAAGCATAGCGAAAGCACCTTTTTATATTTTTAGATTTAAACCTCTCTCAGAAGGAGTTCCATTTAGATAATTCTAATCCATTGCTGAGAAAGTAAGATTTAATAAAGAAGGAATAATTCATTTGCATACAATCTCCTCATTATATGATGTCTAATTTAGTAAACAGATTGCTTATGAATGAATTTTTAAACACGAGATTTTTCAGTTTCTTAGCTGAATACTCACAAGTTACAAACGAAGAAATGGAAAATGCCTATGGGTGCTTTATGGAACAAGTAAAAACAATCAGTGAATCCGGAAATAATTTTTCTGAAATCTTTCGGGTGCTGAATCTTTCTCGTATTGAATTGGTATTTATAGAATCGAATCAGTACGGGCAGGGGGAAAAACGCCCTGAAATTTGCCTACCTTAGAAAGGCTATCCTATTTCTTGAAGCTGAAATTGATTTGCTGAAATTCACATTCCCACAAGCAAATTACTTCTACAATAATATCCAATCAGATATTCCCAAAGTTTATTTTAGCCCCAAGTCAGATGGCTTGGGGATTGACAGTATGGGAGAATTCGCTACCACATTCGAACTATCTAATCAGTTTTTAGATGAAAACGGTAAACCTGTCCCTTTCAAATATATTGCCGAGTCATTAGAATACGCTTTCAACTTTACTTTCGGGAATGCTTATAAATCCAAATCAAGAGTATTCAGCCGTAAGCCTTACAACTTGACAAAAGCACTTGATTACCTAAAGAAATTACTCATTCGTGAAAGTAGAAGCAAGAAGATTGTGAAAAAATAATTTTATAATTTATTGATTTGTATCTGATTACAAAACTATTTTAGGGGAGTCCATAGGGATTCCCCTATTTATTTTGCTTCGTTCTTCCGTCCTTTGCGTTATCAATGCATTGAAAATAAATAGTATTAATTTGAAAAAATGAAGCAAAATGTATATCAATAACGACGATTTTGAAAAATGGATGGATAAGCTATCCAAGAAGTTGAACGATATAGGGACAGGCCTAAAATCGCTCATAAACACGAAAGAGGTATTTTCAGAGGACGAGAAACTATTGGATAACCAAGACTTAGCCTTTCTCCTGAAAGTATCATACCGCACGCTCCAACGATACCGCACCAGTGGCAAACTTCCTTATTTTATGATAGCCCACAAGACCTATTATCGGACTGTCGATGTTCGGAACTTTGTCCGTGACCATATGGATTTTCAAACCTATCAGGACTTTGAAAAGAAGCACCCGAAGAAAGGCGGAGATAATAAAACGAGTGATGATGAATGATTCCACTTTTATTAGGTTTTAAGCAGAATGAAGAAATCCAATGAAGGCTTTATTTAGTCAACCGCCTTGTATTAACGCTCCGCATTTCTCAAAAACAACCTCGCTTTGTGGCTCTGTTTGTTTTGCGAAATTAAGCAAGAGGGAACTGGACTTCGTCCTGTTCTACCTCTTGCCCTGCGGGGCAAAGCCTTAGGCTTTAATGGTTTAGCATAAACCGTTGTAATTAGTCTGATAATTAGCGATAGATATGAGAGGTTAATTATCAGACTTTTAACAAACCGATTTTCCATTAAATAGTAATTACTATGCAAAATCAGAGTAGAAATATAGTTTTTACAACCATTTCCATAGATACGGAAACGGCAAAGTTAGTAGAGAAAATATGTAAACGCTATTCGCTAAAAAAGAGTGAAGTCGTGAAATTAACTTTTCGGTATATTGACAAGGCTTCTATCAACCCTGCCGATGCTCCCGAATCGGTAAAATCGGAATTGTCCAAAATCAACAAACGGCAGGATGATATTATTCGTTTCATTCGGAGCTATGAAGAAGATAAGCTAAATCCGATGGTACGCACAAACCACTCCATTGCCAGCCGATTCGAGAAAGTAGTAAAAGAACTTTGCGAATTGGTCAATTCGCAAATAGGTAACTCACAGGAATTACAGAACAACGCCCTGAAAAGAATAAGTGAAGCATTCAGCCAACATGCAGGAGTGATTAATAACCAATCCAAACAAATCAACTCCCTTTCCCAAATACAACAGAGAGATAATAAGAAAATAATGCAATTGATTTCCCTTTATTCGGAACTGGCAACGTGCGGAGTAATGGACGGCAAACGGAAAGAAAACTTGAAAGCAGAAATCAACAACCTGATAGACGAACCATGAATATAGATTTTCCGCCATCGTCAAAAGGTACATACAACAATGCAAGTAGTAGCCGAAGACTATGTAACTACTTGGAAAAGGAAGATATGAAACGTATGGAGCAGGGAGTATATACCGAAGGCTTTTTCAATTTGGCAGAAGATAATATCTATAAATCCCAAATGGTTAAAGATATAGACAGTAATATTGGACAGCTAATGAAAACAGATGCGAAGTTTTACGCTATCCATGTAAGTCCATCAGAACAGGAACTCAAAGCAATAGGTAATACCGAACAAGAGCAAGCCGAAGCAATGAAACGCTATATCCGTGAAGTGGTTATTCCAGAATACGCTAAGAATTTCAACAAAGAACTATCGGCAGAGGATATAAAATTCTATGGAAAGATACATTTCAGTCGGGACAGGTCGAGCAACGAACTAAATATGCACTGCCATTTGATTGTAAGCCGTAAAGACCAATCCAATAAAATCAAAATAAGTCCGCTTACCAACCACAAGAATACCAAGAAAGGAACAGTCAAAGGCGGTTTTGATAGAAAGAACTTGTTTCAACAGGCAGAGCAAGGATTCGATAAGTTATTCAACTACGACAGGCAACTAACCGAAACCTTTGAATACTGTAATACGATGAAGAACGGCAGTATCTCCGACCAACTAAATATGCAAGAAAGGCAAATTACTGATGAAAGAAAAAATACAGATGTGCAGATAAGCAACGATGCCGACAAGATTGAAAACAAGTTTGCAAATTATCAAGATACTAAATCTGAAAATATTTTTTCAAATTTGAATGAAGCCAAGCAGGAAAATAAACAATCTTTCAATCTTCCCGATTTGGGGTTGTCTTCTGCATTAGAATTGCTTACACCTAATATAAACAATAGTGAAAACGAACAACAAGCTCCGATGAAAAGAAAAAAGAAGAAGCCAAAACGAGGATTCAGACAATCATAAACCATAAATATATGAACGAATACGAAGTTATACGCCAAGAAATTGACAACTACCTGATGGAACGGTTCAAATATCGTCTTTCCCTTGTATATCTCACTCCTGATAACATCGTAGTTTGTCGAAGAATCAGCCGAGTAGATTTGTATTTGCGCATCCGAAAGGTCGGAAGTACATTTCCACCTGATTGTTTGATTATCGCCCGAATCAGCTTCCGAAGAGGGCGTATAGGCAATGGAAGACATTTCGTCCGTTTCCTATCTGAAGTAGCTATAAAATACGGTTTTAAGCATATTGGTATTGAATCCGTAAACGAGAAAAGTAGGACATTTGCCGAAAAGTTAGGTTTTCAGTCGATAGACGGTTCTAACTATGTAGCATTAGTAAAGAGTTTAATATCTTATTTTCAAAATATGTATTAGGGGGTAGTGCAATTGTACCCGAAGTTATTTCCCGTGCCTATGTTGGTTATTTCCCGCTCATGGCTTCCCTGCCGTGTGGAGGGGCGGAAGCCCGCGAGAATAACCAACGGCACGAGAATAACTTCTACCGTTGTGGGGCTGGTAAACGATATTGCATATCAATACCCCGTTTATGTTTTATTTGTTTGGTAAATACCTATATGTTTTGCATTAATCATCAATAGCTTAGGAGAAAGATATTTAAAAATTGTAACTTTGCGACAAGAGTAAAATCGTTTATGCCGTCAATCTTCGATCATATAGCAATAGAAAATACCTACGAGTTGTTCTTCCCCAAAAAAGAACAAGGGTTGGCTATTATATGGTTGTATGAGAGAGTGAAAAACGGATATTTTGACAAAGGAGTATTTAAAGAAAAAGATATTCGGAAAGCATTTGACGAAGCAAGTACTGTAAACAAGGAAAAAAGAGAACGGCAACAGTGGGAGTATTACAATTCTCAAATCATGGCTTTACAGGAATTTTTCCTGTTGTATGATGAAGAAAACCAGACTTACACATTTAAAGAATATGCCTCTTACCTATGCGACAAAGTATTTAAGATGCTTTCAGATAGGTTTAATCCTACTGTAATTGAAATTACTTGTACAGACCTGTATGAAAACCTAAAAGATATCACTGAAGAAAAAGACTTGATTATTTGGCTGGAAGCACATTTTGACAAAGCCAGGTCGCATCTCAAAGAGCAGATTGATTATCTAAATCAACAAATTGACAAATCGGTTGCAGAACTAAGCGAAAAAGCCAAACTGAACAATAATGATTCTTTGGTTGTCGCTCTACGAGATATTGAGAATAAACTGGATGAAATACGTAAGCAAAATGGGGAGTTACGTGGTGCATTTCGTGAAATAGACCGTATAAAATCAATCTTAATGGCACATCCGGCAAGAGAAAATGCCGAAATTGATGACAAAGTATCCGATGTAATCAATTACTTTGAGAGCGTCAGGACTTTGCTTAACATGGTTGATTCCCGCATTGATAAAATACAACCTAAAATACAACAGTTCTTTGGTTCGTTGAACCGCCATTTATTTGACACAAAAGTTGAAAAATTTCTAACCTATTTACTGGATAAAAGCCAGGTTGCTCTTGGAGAATTAATACTTCCTGTTGCGAACGAAAGTTTTGTTACCCGTTTTTTACCTTTGAATTTTACAATAGTTGAAAAACGAGATGAACTCTTTGCCGGAAAGCGGAACCAATCACCTTCATATATCAATGACCCGATAAAGGAAGCTGCTGCACATCAACAAAGCAACATGATTCTGATTAGGCAAAGTCATATTAACCAATGGCTGGAAAGGATAAAGCGAGAATCCCGGCATACCAAAGAATACCATCTGTCTGATGTTTTTTTCAAAATACTGGAATTTTATAATGAAGATTTGCAACTGGCTGTCAGTATTATATATCAGGCAATCGACTATTATGATAAACACGACAGATGGACGGTAGAGATTAATCCGGAAAAAATGATTCATGAAGAAAAATATAGATATGCGATATGGGATATTTGGATGAAACAGAAATAAAAAATCCATACGATTTTTTGAATTGCAAACAAGGAAAGGAACTTTTTGCTTCGCTTGATTTTGCATTAAAAGACGGAGTGCACATTCAGGAGTATGGGAAACAAAAAGAACTGTGCTCATACTTACGACGGTTTTATCTGACATTGGCGCAATATTACCGTGAATTTTGGGGACTTGAACTTGAACAAGGAGGCAATGATTCCGAAACATATTTTTACCTCAAATTTTGCCCTGATTTGAAGAATGGGATTCCGACAAGCCACAAGCATCTCATGTCAAAAGAAAATATCATTGTCGGCTTACTTCTATACAAGGTTTACTATAATGATTGCAATATTGAGCTTAACTCGTTGGGTAAGTTTCAACGGATAATAAAACTCGATTACCCCGATTTGAAGCCTGGCATAATAAAAACTTTGGCCAAAGCAAAGAAGGAAAAGGCAACACAATTTAATGACGAGAAAATTGATGCTTGTATCAAAAATGCCTTTGATGAATTTAGCAAAATAAAATGGATTGAAATGGATGGTGATAGTTTTGAAATATTGCCCTCATTTCACAGGCTAACACGCGAGTTTGCCCCATATATCAACAATATCGACGAAATATTAAAAGAAAGTCAGGATGAAAAATTACCCGCGAATTCATAGCTTATCCACTATAGGACTGATTCATCATCAGGAGAACGATTATGAATTTCATCCGACACGAACTGATTTCATGGGAGATAGTGCTTCGGGCAAAAGCATTATTGCCGATTTACTCCAATTAATATTTGTTGGCTCGACAGTTTTCAAATCGGCAACAGCCACGTTGAAAGAAAGACGCGACCCTGATGGATTGGTTTTAACTACCCCGGGAAAAGGAACAAATATAGCCTATGCATTCCTAAACATTGAAACAGCCAGTGAACAATTTGTTGTTATTGGAGTCTATTTTGAAAGTACCAGTAAACATACAAAGCCATTTATTATACAATCGAGTACGGAAATTGAAAACGAAAAATTGTTTCCGATGTACATTCCTCTGAAAGCATCTGACTTCAAAAATGGAAATACGATTTTTGATTTAGATGAATTAACGGAGGCAATGGAAGAAAAACAACTGGTATTCAAAAAATGGGAACGAATAAGTGCATATCATCGTATTTTATACAATAACAATATCCTTCCTTTGGATTTGTCCGCTAATGATAAGTCGTTGAGTGATTACGCAAAAATTATTCAGTCCTTTTCTCGCGGGAAAACCTTAAACACAAAAGAAAGCAACAGCCTTCTGGATTTTTTATTCGGACAGGAAAAAAGAAAAGAATTGCACAATAAATATGTTCAGATAGTCAAAGACCTTGAAAGTACTATCCTTTCTTATGGGCAAAATTTGGATGCCATTAACCTATTGACAAAAAAATATCAGCGGATATGTTCTTTAAAATCAATATTAGAAACCAAAAATAACAAAGAACAAGAATATCTTACATCAGAATTGTTATTCTATCGTGAAGAGTATAAACGTTTATCAGATAAAATATCAACAAATTCAGAAAAGACACTGATAGCCTCTTACTGCTTACAACAGTTGATAAATGCTGCAACGAAGGATATTATTCAAGTTCAAAAAACAAAGAAGAGTATTGATGAAGATGTACAAAGAACGTTAGATGTTCATTTTTCTGCTAAGCAGAGATATACGACATTGAATGATGCTCGAAAGTTGATTGATAATTTAAAAATTGATGAGAAAACGCTTGAAACAGCTTATCAGAACTATCAAAGATTGAAAGAGCGAAATTCCATTCTTCAAGAATTCATATCAAAACTATCAGATAAAAATGTGCAATCATTTTTTGAACAATCTGAATGGATAAAGGGATTGAAGACTGGTAATGAGTATTTTGTAAAGCGAATCAATGAGATAAAGTCAAGTTTGGAAAATCTTGAACTTTTGTCGGAATACGCCGACATCAATAACCCTGATTCATTGGTACGATGGGCTATTTCACTCAATCGCCCATTGACGAAAATAGAGGAAAGTTTGATGCTACACTTTCAAACATTGAAACGTAATCAGCCGGAAAATCCGATTAAACGAGAGCGCTACTTACCTTTACCTCCCGCATTATTTGACAAACCTAAAGTTGAAGAAAAAAAGGACGGATTCTGGATTGACTTGAATGGAATTTGGGAATATGTTGAATATGTTTTCGAACAGCGATTTAACACGATTGACCAAGATATAATAAATAAGTACTTCGAATCACAATCGCAAAATATTGAACAACAGAAGAAGCAACTACAAGATGAACTGAAGCATCTTAATTGCCTAAACGACATTTTTTTAGAACTAACCAATGCTGCCAATGCTATTGAGGTATATCAGAAGAAAGAAGAATTGGCAAATTACAAAGAAGTGAAGTTGCTGGATATAAGCGTGGAAAATTTTCAATCTTACTTGGATTGTTTGAAACGGAAAGAGGCCATTGAAAGGGAATACAAACAAGCCCAGCAAAAATATAAAGAGGCTGTTGATGCACAAAATGAAAGTAAGTCGATTCTCGAAAAGTTACCTGCAAAAATTAAGAAAGCCGAAGAATTATTAAGCAGCATCGAAAACGATGCTACGTTACTGTCAAATATTGCTCAACAGTTTGCAATCAATCAGTCGTATAGTTACGATTTGAATTTTTATTATGACAGTGATGATAAAGTCGATTCTTTCGCAACGGAATTTGACATTCAGAAAGAAAGTATTGATTTAATAGAATCTCTTAGGAATGATAAGTCAACGTTTGATACACTTACGTTTGAGTTGCGGAATAAAGAGGAAACTTACAAATCTCTTTATCGAAAATTGCCAGCCAATGAAGAAAATATGAACTCAATAACTCTGACACAAGTTCAGCGGGAAAAGGAAACATATATTAGAGCTAAGAGTAATTATGATGCTCAATTTGAGGGGATAGTTAATGATTTTATTGCAAGTGAATCGCATCGGTTCGAAGGTGAAAGCAAAGATTTTGCAGACTTGGTTGCCCATTTGCTCCCTAATATTTTTGGACACGAAAAGGTAATCGAAGAAGAAGTTATTAGTAAAATAGAAATGCACCTGAAACAAATTAACGATAAAAATAGAGATTTAAATTCTAAAAAAATACGGAAAATAGAAGACTTGCTGGATGATGTACACTCGGCTGTCAGCACACAAGAGGATATTGTACGTAGAATAAATCGTTTCTTTAGTGGAGGAGAAAAGCGAATCAGCGGAAATTACAAACTAAACTTGGTCAAGAGTTCAGTCAAAGAATTCCCTATTGATTGGTTATCTGCCTTTAAAAGAAAAGCAGGAGAACAACTTAATTTATTTGAAATCTCAATTGCCGATAAATTATCCTCAGTTGTATCAATTGACGAAAAAATTCTGGAAGCATTCAAAGAATTGGCTGACAATCGAAATAATGATATAACCATTGACGACTTGTTAGACCCCAATTCTTACATGGAACTGAGCCTTGAAATGCAAGATTCAAGCGGAAAATCAAATAAAGGAAGTACTGGACAAACTTATGCTGCTATTGCATCGTTGTGTATTGCACGATTATCCATCGTCGGCAGTAAAGATTATAACAAGGATACTGGTATCCGTTTTATGCCCATTGATGAAGCCGAAGGATTGGGAAGTAACTTTGACTTGTTATACGAAATTGCTCAAGAATACGATTATCAAATTGTAACATTTGCAATTAATCCACTGGGACGCTACGATGAGCAGTTTATCTATATTCTTCACAGGAATCCAGATGTTGATGTAAACATTAACTATACGCCAATGGCTATTCGTAGCAGAACAGACATTAAAGACAACCTAAAGGAAGTAATTGAGGTATGAAAAGCGATTTGACATGGCGGGTTTTGAAAGCCATGAATACATTATATATACAAAAGAAAATTCCTGCCGGAAATAAATCCGACAGTCAAATTAAGCATCTTCTTAGCCGGAAACTTATTGGATACCAACATGGCAACAGCAACTACTTTGTGGCTCTTGACGGGTATAAGGATTATTATGAGAAGAACCTTCTACAAGATTTCCAGCAATACGAAGACTTCCTTCTTTCGATTGACCCGGAGGCAGACGGACGAAAAACATGTACGGTAAGAGATATCCAAACCTTAATGCTTATTGCAGACCAGCGAGAAGAGGCGAGAAAATCATTAACTACTCGCCGTACGTTTTCCGGTGAAGTATTCAAATATGGAGGGTCTAAGTATTTAGAAAATCGTCCGGGATTGGACAAGATGGTTCTCAAAATACTGAATATTGAAAACTTTCCATCGGAAGACCCTAAAGTCCTTCAATGGAGATTTGTAGTTGATTGCCTATATCCCGAATTGGTTGTGCTTTGTGAGAATCTTGATTTTCTAAAAACTCCAAATGTTGCTCGTCAACACAACATAGAACTCTGGTATGTAGGAGGAAATAACACCTCGAATATTCATCATATCAGCCCTGAGAAACTCAACAAACCATTATATTATTCTTGCGATTGGGACTATGATGGTCTGAAGATTTATTGTCGGATAAAAGACATTCTAAAATCGAAAGGAAAAGATATAATTTTACTTTATCCTTCCAATTTTCAAAACAGATTACCAGTTGACTCCCCACATCATAACAGTAAATGGAGTCATTCAATTGCGTTTTCAGGGTTAGACCCAAGTTATTTCATGGCAAAGGAAATAGACTTGATTAACCAACTGATAAAAAAGAATCAGTGGATTGAAGAGGAGTCAAACAATTTGTTGGAGATGCTTTTTCTCAAATAGCTTTTAACAAGAAAGCAGGTTAACTCTCTTTTTATCTGTCTTTTTAAGAGGGTATTGCCTGAATACTTACAAATACATTACTTTGAAAATATTAAAAATATAGCATTATGACAGAAATCGATTGGGATGCAGAGAATATTCTGAAAATAAATAACGACATGGATTCGTTTAGCTCTAGTGTTATTGATGAATCTAAAATGGATTTTCTTCGAAACAAAATAGAGCCTTGGCTAACGGCTATTTTCCAAAGTGAACATTTCTCCTTGTTAACTGGTACTGGACTAACAGCTGCATTAGCATTCTTAGCCGAAGTACCATCTCAAGGCATGGGGCGAATTGATTTTGACTGTAATAAGGATAACATTAAAGAGTGGTCTGAGAAAAGCGCGGTCGAATTAGGACGAGGGAATGCTAATATAGAAGATGATTTCAGGTGTGCATTAGAATTATTGCATGGATTGAAAATCCTAAAACATGTCGATGCAGCTATTCTTGAAAAAGAGATTAATACGAAATTGAGCCTATTCATACGAAATGTGATAAAAACAGAGAGTGAATTTTTGAATAGTACTAAGTTTAATGAAGTATTAGGAATATTGAAATCATTCTTGATTAGTTTTTCGAGCAGAACTGCAACCAGAGAAAGAACGAATATTTTTACCACTAATTATGACCGTTTTATTGAGATTGGCCTTGATTCTGCCGGAATATTAACTATAGATAGATTCATTGGAAAAATAAAACCTATATTCCGGACAACAAAGTTAGAACTTGATTACCATTATAATCCACCCGGAATTAGAGGAGAGCCCAGATATGTGGAAGGAGTTATCAAGTTCACTAAATTACATGGCTCTATAGATTGGAAGTTTGAATCAAATACAATTTCCAAAATTCCTCTTGAATTTGGAGTAAAAGAGGACACTCCCTTAATACCAGAAAATCCCAAAGATTTTTCCGTAATTTATCCGAATTCATCGAAAGGTATAGATACTGCATATTTCCCCTATTCTGAATTGTTTAGAGATTTTTCTTCTGCCGTATGCAGGCCAAATTCGGTCATCGTTACATACGGATATGGATTTGGGGATTCGCATATAAACAGGGTTATAGGAGATATGTTAACCTTACCATCAACTCATTTAGTAATCATCTCATACGATACTGCTTCAGGGCGAATTAAAAAGTTTTATGACTCGGTAAATCCAGCACAAGTTACCTTAATTATTGGTAATCATATTGGAAGTATAGAACCTTTAGTGAAGAACTATTTACCCAAAGCTGCAATTGATAGAATACAAGAAAGATTTGTGAGGAATTTGGAGAAGAGAGGCATTACTAACCAAAAGAATCCGGCAGATTCTGGAGATTCCCAAGATAAATAATACCAATAGTTATGAGTACATTTTTTGACTTTGATGAAATACGAAATTTAACGATTGGCACTATAGAATCTGTATCTCCGTCTGAGATCAAGGTTTTACTTGAAACAAATGCACCCCAGAATGTTGCTATTAACACTGGAGTGCCTACTCATTTCCCAAAGATTAATGGGTATGTATTAATTCCAAATGAAACAGGGGCTATTGTTGCCGTAATTAATTGGATTGGCATTCAATATTCGAATTATCCAATTAGAAAGGGCTTTCGAGACTTTGAATTAATAGACCTTCCTTTTCCTCTACGGAAAATGACAGTAACGCCTTTGGGAATTCTAAAGAAAACTAAAGAAAATAATTTCGAGATAGAAAGAGGAGTATATAGTTTTCCTTCTGTTGGAGATAATGTTATTCTGCCAACAGATAGGCAATTAAACGCAATTGTCGAAAATCCAGATGGAAAAATAGAGATTGGTGTTTCTCCACTGGCCAGTAATGCTTCTATAAAAGTAAATCCAGACAAATTATTTGGACGCCATTTGGCAATACTCGGTAATACTGGGAGTGGAAAGTCATGTTCTGTTGCAGGTTTGATTAGATGGTCATTGATTGAGGCTGAAAAGAATAAAGTAGATAAGGATAAACCCTTAAATTCAAGATTTATAATATTAGACCCTAATGGGGAATACTTTAATGCCTTTGATGATTTAGGAGAAAAAAAAGTCAAACGCTTTGCTATTAAATTAGATGATTCTGAAGATGGATTTGACCAACTAAAATTACCCGCATGGATGTGGAATTCGCATGAATGGATTAGTTTCTCACAAGCTGCTCCAGGAGCTCAAAGGCCATTGCTATTACAAACATTGCTTGATTTGAAAAAAGGAAAGCAATTACAGAATTCAAATTTAGTAAAGGTACATTCTTTTCTAACAACAACAAGAAATAACTTAAATTCTTATCTTGGTAATATCCCTTTAAAAGGTTCAGAGTATGGTAGATTTATGGAGTTTTCCTCTGTATTAACCAACATTCGTACAGATATTGATTATGTAAAAAATGAGTATATTCCATCAGAGCCCAATGGCCTTATGCAAGCATATACTACATTTGGGACTGATTATAACAATTTATTAAACTCCCGTACGTGGAATTCAAATGGAAAATCCGGCTTTAATAATTTTTCATTTGAGGATGTTAGCAGTATAATAAATAAATTAGATAATGTCATATCATTAATTAGTTCAGAAGCAACGGATATATGTAAAATTAATCCAGATACTCCCATCTTTTTTGAGTTAAATGATTTGATACCCTATTTGGAACAATTGGCCGAAAATCAAGGGGGAAATATATTACAATTTGTCCAGATGCTTTCTTTAAGAATGAGATTTTTGTTTGCTGATGAAAGGCTTAATGGAGTTGTTCAGCCTACAGATGATATATCTCTTATGGAATGGTTAAATTTATATATCGGAGCTAATGATGCAGAAAATGGACAAATAACATTGATAGACTTATCCCTTATCCCTTCTGACATAATCCATATTGTAGTAGCAGTGTTATCTCGTCTAACTTTTGAGGCCGTACAACGTTACCGAAAAATTAATAAACAAGAACTTCCTACGACTATAGTTCTTGAAGAAGCTCATACTTTCTTACGAGATTTTGGCATAAATGGAAATATTTGTTTAGAGACATTTGAGAGAATCGCAAGAGAAGGTCGAAAATTTGGACTAAGTATGGTGCTGTCTTCTCAAAGGCCTTCTGAACTATCACAGACCGTCCTTTCCCAGTGTAATACATTTCTGCTCCATCGGATTGTAAATGACAGAGACCAAGAGTTAGTTAAGAAACTTGTTCCTGACAGTTTAAGTGGACTATTAAAAGAACTGCCAATATTGCCTTCCAGAAAAGCAATTCTTGTGGGATGGGCATTTCCTATTCCGGTATTGGTCGAAATGAATCATTTACCTAAAGAACACAGACCAAAATCAAATGACCCCGAATTCTGGGATATTTGGACTGGGAAAAAAGACAGAGTTATCGATTGGAATAAAATAGTAAACGACTGGCAAGGGAGTCAAAGTGCAGAGACGGAGGAGGAGGATTTACTGTAGTTTCACTACTGAGTTATTGGCATATCTTACTCTGTAACCGCTGTAATAGTTACGGCGGTTACAGAGTAAAAAGCGGCCTGTTTTCGTCTTGCCGACAGGACAAAAATCTCCCTAATCTATCCTGTATCTTGTTTTGTTTCCAAAATGCACTATATTTGCAGTATAATAGAAACAAAATAAAGAAATGACATTTCTGGAATTTAAGGAACAGCTATTCGATTTGGCATGCTTCAATATCTATCAGATATATACATGGCAACCCGATTTTGACAGGAATAACCTTACCCGTTGGGTAAAGAAGGGGTATCTTGTCCGATTACGACAAGGGTATTTTGCTTTTTCGGAGTATAAGAGCAAGCCCGATTATTTTCTTTATTTTGCCAATCGGATTTACCGCCCGTCCTATATCAGTTTGCACACGGCATTGTCGTTCTACGGGATGATACCAGAAGCGGTTGTACAGATTACCAGTGTGACAACCTTGAAAACAGCATCATTCGCCAATGACTTCGGCGAATACTCTTATAAGAATGTCAAGAAAAATCTACTATTCGGGTACGAATTGAAGCCAATGGCAGGCAATCGCACCATACAGTTTGCCACACCCGAAAAGGCATTACTTGATTTGCTGTATCTTTATCCGTTTTATAATAGCGAGCAGGAATTGGAAGAGTTGCGCTTGGACGAAGATTACCTGCACGATGATTTAAACAAGGATTTACTGATGGACTACTGCGGCAAATTTCAAAGCAAGGCGCTTGACCATCGGCTAAAGTTACTCTTAAAGACTTACGATTTATGATACAGATTGAACAGATAAGAAATTATTTTCCGGCTCAAATTCGTGGAAATTCGGGTTTCGATAAGTACATACTGAAAGAGTATTTGCAGTTAATGATTCTGGATTACCTTTCTTCTACTCCGAGCATCCAAAAGATGGCTTTTATCGGTGGAACAAACCTGCGTTTGGTTAAAGGAATAGATCGGTTCTCCGAAGACTTGGATTTCGATTGCAAAGACCTGTCGAAAGACGAGTTTATTGAAATGACAAACGGCATAATTCAGTTTTTGGAGCGTTCAGGGTTGCGGGTAGAAGCAAAGGATAAAGAAAATCCGAAGCTAACAGCATTTAGGCGGAATATACATTTCCCTGAACTGTTATTTGATTTGGGATTGAGCGGACATAAGGAAGAGCGTTTCTTGATAAAGATCGAAAGCCAAGACCAAGGAATCGTTTATCCTCCGATTATTACAAATATCAAGGGTTGCGGATTCTTTTTCCCCTTCCCCGTTCCTTCCGATGGCGTATTGTGCAGCATGAAAATTGCCGCTATGTTAGCTCGTGCCAAAGGACGTGACTTTTACGACCTGATGTTTTTATTAGCACAGTCCAAACCTGATTATGATTTCCTTTCAAAGCGTTGTGGAGTACATAACTTACAAGAGTTCAAACAAGCAACAGCAGAACTACTGAAAACGGTCGATTTGAAGAAGAAGCAAAAGGATTTTGAACACTTGCTTTTCAATAAAGCGAATAGTGAAAAGATTTTGAGGTTTGGAGAATTCGTAGATTCACTAACGGAGTAATATATAAACTTCAATATGAATGACTGATTTTTTGTTTCCAAAATGCACTGTTTTTACCGCACAATAGAAATAAAACGTATTGTTTGGTTTAAATTTTCGGATGAGCAATAGACCGTTTTAATATAATTTCGTACTTTTACAAAAGTAATCATACAAATAGTGAGCAGAACGATGAAAAATAATCGTGTGCTAAATCGTGTGGGATTCCAAATTTAGAAAATCATAAAATATTGGTTGTCAATGTAGTTAGAGTATTAGTTCTCTTCCTGGTGGCACCACAAATAACTAAAGAAAGCCTCTGTAAGACAAGAACTTACGGAGGCTTTTTCTTTTTAGTGACCGCGTTGGTGCCCACTCGGATATCTTCGATAATATCTCATATTATGTGCTGTAATATAGCTATTTACAATATTGAATATTCCAATCTTCTTTCTTTTCGAATAAGTTTAGCGGTTCGACTTTTGCTCGAAGTGCCCACAATTTTATCAGTTAGCCTGTGGGCTCTCTCGGAGCCCATGGTGCCCAACAGATGAAGAGCTAATGCTCTTTGGGTATTACTTCTTTTCCCCCTCCCTTACTCTCTTTTTTACAAATATCTATATGTCTTGGTATGTAATTTATTAATTTTGCAATTATTCTATAAACCAATGATAATGCAATTTGGAGATGCTTTTTATGATTTTTGCGAATTAATGAATATAGGTAAAGCTGTTTATAACCAAGATTCTGATAGGTTTGATTTCTTAGTTTCAGAAAAAGAATTTAAGTCATTATTGGAGCTTGGTAATATTTATGATGGGCGGAAAGGAGGGCTAGTATTAGGAAAACTCCATAAAGAAGGAGGCGTTCATTTTATACAATATTACGGAAATGGTATGTTTAAATATACAGCAGAAATGGAAGGATGGGAATACTTGACGGGACCAATTTTGAATACAGGGATAGGTGAAAAATTTGAAGGAATTAATTCTGATTGTTTACCTATTCTATGTAGAGAAGAAGATACTAGTTTCAAGATTCCCCAAAAGAGTAAAATAATTGATACATCAAATAGCAGGATTGGCATTTTATTACTTTCAGAGCATAAGCAGTTTATTGTTAACAGATTTTCGACAAGAAAACATATCAATAGAATAATAGAAATTGATGAGGAAAATGATTTGTATAATCTGTACAATAATGTATACTAGCTGTTTTTATTGTCTCTCTGTGAGTTTCGTATTATCTTTTCGTATGTAGTCCATCTTCTGGCAATACTTAACAATATATGTTATTATAATAATCTGGTTATCTATCTAACATGTACCCTTAATCGGTTTTTATCATTAGTTTTGCATATCATTAATTTTAAAAACATATATTATGGCTGTTTACGGAATAGGTGCAACATTTAAAAGGAAAGATTATTCTAAAGATTTTATGGAAAATGGTATCGCTTTTATAAGTTGGTCTGATTCGGTTGCATCAGAATTACACAAATTCTTTCAAAACATAAAAATCGGAGACATATTTTACATTAAATCATATAACCCCTCCAAGGGGTTAACCGTTAAAGCCGCTGGAATTGTTTCTGACAATGATGTTGTTAAGGTTTTCGATGCAGAATCCAGAAAAATTATCACAGATGCCACAGATATAGATAAGGTAAAAGAAGAAAATAAAAGAATGTGTTTATCTGTTAAATGGATATGGCAGGGAGATAATAAAACATTTATTCATTATGATCCCAATATGGACAAATATAATGTTCGTAATGTTGCTATATATGAAGAGTTCAACGAAGAAGTGTTAGAGGACGTTATAGATAAAATTGCAATGAATATTTACAAAGACCCTAAAAAGAAGTAATATATTTCTTTCTTCTTTTCATATTTGTTTAGCTTATTTTAAACAACATCAGTAGTATTAATGTATTTTTATGGATGAAAAATTAGCGAAAATAATAGACGCCAATATAGATAATATCCCTGATTGGATAGAAACTATAAATACTTACAATTCTAGGTTTGAAAAAGAGGAACTTTCTGAGGATAATAGAGTTGACTTAACATATAAAATTGCAGATGTTTTATCGGAAATATCCGACTTGCATTTTAAATATGGCAATTTTA
This sequence comes from Dysgonomonas termitidis, assembly GCF_042654545.1. Taxonomy (GTDB): domain Bacteria; phylum Bacteroidota; class Bacteroidia; order Bacteroidales; family Dysgonomonadaceae; genus Dysgonomonas; species Dysgonomonas termitidis. Next base: position 1,014 of record NZ_JBHSGN010000107.1, on the reverse strand, counting down.
AAGACAAATTTGACAAAACAAAAATGCATTTAAATGTTTATGGGCTTAATTTGATCATAAAATCAGAAAAATTAGATTGTACCTTTTATTGGGGAATAGACAGTTATGAAGGTTTATATATAGATACTTATATGAAAGAAGCAAATAATCTTCGATATATGACTGATGACTTTTATAAAGACCTCATGTCTTTATCTGATTTGGGAGATTTTACTATTGGAGAAAATTTGGGTTCTTCTAAAGAGATGGAAAAGAAATACAATGGACTCTTCAATAATCAGAAAAGTAAAATTTTTAATTTACTTCGAGAGTATATTATAGGAATTGTTGAGAACGAGAAATATATAGACTTAGGGAGCTTTCGAATTAAGTGGAATTACGAGACAGATTTTAACGAATTAGTACAGAATAGTTGTTTGGCATTTAAGATTTTATATAAAATGAATTATTCATTATGGAAAATATCAGATTTGCATAGAAAAAAGAAATAGTAGTAGTTGATTTGAAATTAAAACACTTAGACACTTAAAGGTTATTTTTCACATACAAATCGGGCACCCTTTTGGGCTCCCGATTTTCTTGTTTTTATAAGGTTTATTTTCGACATAAAATTTCGATAGCCAGTTAAGGGTCATATCGGAATATAACCACTCATTGAACTCTCTCCGAAACAATCCGCCATCATACCAATAATCTACTTACTATCCATAGAGACAAATTTAAGTAAAACTCCATTTTACTCTAAAAAACTATACTTGCAGTCCCTCTTTTGCAGCAAAATACAGTTAAAGTAAGTTAAAGATTTCATAGTTAAATACTGTTAAATTCTCTAGATGCCGAAAATCGGGAGCTGGAAAATGAAACCTTTTCTGAAAAGTCAATACCTCAATTTTCGCTAATTATTTTCTTTATAGATTCGCAAACGAATTCAAAATTCTAGCTGCAGCAGAAAGGGATGGAAAATCCAGTGAGCGTTGCCCCCTCGTGCCAGTCTAAATTGACCCCATGTACCAA
>NZ_JBHSGN010000106.1:0-3277 GCF_042654545.1 Dysgonomonas termitidis | reverse complement strand
TTTTCAAAAAGTAGGCTTATGTATTTATTATCAATTGATTACAAATACCATTTACCTTTGTTACCTTTTAGAGTCCTTTGCAGAGACAATCCTTTGTTACAGGTCTGTTAGAAACAGTCAGACAAAAGACTTAGCTATAATAAGGATAGAAAAATACTGTAAAAAGTGTCAGGTTTGTCAAGTTTTATACAAAAGCTGCAAACAAACGGATTATTAATTTTTCATTCTTAATTCTTAATTATTTTCCATGTTACTTTTTCAGAAAAATCATTTGCAGGCGAAGCTAAAACAAGAAGAATAATGAGAGTATTGATACAACGTGTTGCAAAAGCATCCGTAACAATAGAAAACAGCATAAAATCGCAGATAGGAAAAGGGCTTCTTATCTTACTCGGGATAGAAGACAACGACAACAAAGAAGATATAGAATGGCTCTGTAATAAAATAACAAACCTTCGTATCTTTGATGACAAAGACGGCGTAATGAATCTCTCTGCCCTGGACACGGACGCCGATATGCTGGTGGTCTCGCAATTCACACTGCATGCATCGACCAGGAAAGGAAATCGCCCGTCTTATATCCGTGCATCGAAGCCCGATACAGCCATCCCGCTCTACGAAGCATTTTGCAATACTTTGAGCCAAAAGCTGAGTAAAAATATAGGCACTGGCGAATTCGGGGCAAATATGCAGGTAGAACTGATAAATGACGGTCCTGTAACGATATGGATAGACTCTAAAGTAAAAGAATGAAAAGAGGAAAATGGTGCAGGCAAGTCCATAATTCATAACTCGTTGACTCATAACCTGTAACTGCCCAAAGGGCAAACTAACTCGTAACTAAAAATGACAATAGAAGAAGCTCAACTGGCAGTTGATAACTGGATAAAAACAATCGGAGTCCGCTATTTCAGCGAACTGACGAATATGACCATCCTCACCGAAGAGGTAGGTGAACTGGCGCGTATTATGGCGCGCACATATGGCGATCAGTCATTCAAGAAATCCGACCTCGGTAAAGATCTGGGGGACGAGATGGCTGATGTGCTCTGGGTACTGATATGTTTAGCCAACCAGACAGGAATAAACCTGGCAGAGGCTTTTCAAAAAAATCTGGAAAAGAAAACGAACAGGGATAGGGACAGACATAAAAACAATGAAAAATTGAAATAAGATCATGGAGCTACCTATTACTTCAGTAAGAAATTATTTACATTGATATATCTGATTTTGTAAATTCTGAAATCTTGAAATATGAAATTTTTAAATATAATAATATGGCAGAAATAAATAAATATACCGATACACTGAAAAAGTATAAAACAGACCTCAAAGATGCTGATATAGCTGAAAAAGTAGAGGAAATAATCAGTAAGAAATTCGCCCAGAATGACAATAGAGAGGTGTACAAAAGGCTGTATTCGTGCATAGACCTTACCTCGCTGAACGCGACCGATACCCGTGAAGACATCTGGAAGTTTACCGAAAAGGTCAACGGGCAGGATGGAGCTTCCGACCTGGCAAATGTAGCTGCTATCTGCGTTTATCCCAACTTCATAGAGACTGTGAAGGAAGCCCTTACCGCCGACGTGAAAATTGCTTCTGTTGCCGGAGGATTCCCTTCGTCACAAACATTTACAGAAGTGAAAATAGCGGAAACGGCACTCGCGGTAGCCAGTGGCGCGGACGAAATCGACATAGTCCTCAATCTGGGCTTTTTCATGGATGAAAACTATGAGGAACTAAGCGAGGAAATAGACGAAATAAAACATGCCTGCCGTGAAGCAAAATTAAAGGTCATACTGGAAACAGGGGCGCTGAAATCTGCCAGAAACATAATGAAAGCCTCCCTTCTGGCCCTCTATTCGGGAGCTGACTTTATCAAGACATCTACAGGTAAAGGTTACGAAGGCGCTAGTCTGGAAGCCGCATATGTAATGTGTACAGCCATCAGGGAATATACGGCGAAAACAGGCCGTAAAGTAGGTTTTAAAGCATCGGGAGGCATCTCTACCACCGCAGATGCCGTTAAGTATTACACGATTGTAAAAGAGGTCCTGGGCGAAGAATATTTAAACAATGAGTATTTCCGTATAGGGGCAAGCCGCCTGGCTGATAATTTGCTCGATAGCATAAAGGAATAAGAAGCATACGTATTTAAAAAAAACTTATCTTTGCTCAAAAATAAACAGAATAATTATGGCAACAGCATATCACAACTTATCATCTTATAATCCCGAAACAGTTCCTAACGGTGAAGATATGAAAATAGGGATTGTAGTTTCGGAATGGAACGAAACTGTAACCACTCCCCTACTCCAGGGCGCTTTCAATACACTGATAAAGCATGGAGTAAAAAAAGAAAATATCCTGATTGATTTTGTTCCGGGTAGTTTCGAACTGATATTCGGCTCGAAGCATATGGTAGAAAATAAAGGAATAGATGCAGTAATCGCATTGGGCTGTGTAGTCAGAGGAGATACTCCGCATTTCGACTATGTTTGCAGCGGTGTAACGCAAGGTATCGCCGATATGAATATCCGTTACGATATACCGTTCATATTCGGGCTGTTGACCACTGACAATATGCAGCAGGCTGAAGAACGTGCCGGTGGTCGTCATGGTAACAAAGGGGATGAATGCGCAATCACAGCACTAAAAATGATAGATTTTTACCGCAGAAATTTGGAGGAATAAATAAATATATTACCTTTGCATTCGCTAAAGATAAAAGGGCAGTTACCAAAGTGGCCAACTGGGGCTGACTGTAACTCAGCTGACTTACGTCTTCGGAGGTTCGAATCCTTCACTGCCCACATACTTTGCGGAAGTAGCTCAGTTGATAGAGCATTAGCCTTCCAAGCTGAGGGTCGCGGGTTTGAGCCCCGTCTTCCGCTCTGATAACAGGACACTTGTAGAAATACGGGTGTCTTTTTTTATGCCCTAAAATGAGGTATTTTGATAGCTAATGTTAGCAGAGATGTTAGCAAGAACGTTAGCAACAATCAGTGTTATGAACATTACAGTTAGCGTTGTATGTTACAAGTACAGACCTCAAAAAGATGGCAGACATCCCCTTATGTTACGAGTTAGCAAGGATGGTAAACGAAGTTATCAAAGTCTTGGTATATCAGTTAATCTTGAAGACTGGGACTTTAAGAAGAATGAGCCAAAACTATCTTGTCCCGACAGGGAGTATATTCAGAAGATAATCATTGATGGAAAATCCAGTGAGCGTTGCCCCCTCGTGCCAGTCTAAATTGACCCCATGTACCAA
>NZ_JBHSGN010000105.1:0-50221 GCF_042654545.1 Dysgonomonas termitidis | reverse complement strand
TAATATCAAATGATTATATAAAAAAATAGTCGGAAGATATTTCTTCCGACCACTCCTGCCGGGCCCGGTCTCTTTTAGATTTGATGCATCCCTGCATTAAAAAGTGTTTGTATGAATTGGATGCAACATTATAAGGGGTGTATCCCGTCCCCTATTTCATTCTCGATATTTAAATAGCCCCTTCTCCGATATTAGGAGGGATTGGGGCTATTCAATATTATGCAATTGTTATTTATCAAGGAGTAGCATTTGTAACGGAATATTGCACACGATAAGAGAGCTTTCTGCTACCCATCTGCCAACCCGCAAAAGCCTGATTGTTATAGACTCCTGTATACTGGTTCCAACCCGGAATTACTTCTCCGCTTTTTAAAACAACATTCAGCGTAAAAGTCAATGTTTGGCCAAGAGCCGGAGCTGTCTTTCCGAATTTACTATACACATCGGCAATATTAATGGTAATTGTTGATGGAAAACTAGTAATAATATCCACAGCAACCTGACTGGTTGTCTTTGTACCGTCATTCAGCACTGCCAGCAATTGCGCGCGATCCATCATCGAATAATCACCTTGTTGAGTAGGGATAGCCACGTCTACCTGATAGTTTCCGGTTGTTTTCCCATTTATGAGGGTGTTGTCACTTCCATTGGTCTTAACAATATCTATGACCACCCCTCTTGTTACTTCATCTATCGGGAACGGCAAATCTTTGTCACAACCTGCAGCAACCAAACAAAATGAGATCGCTGCTATGATATACAAATATATTTTTTTCATGTTTCTTTTAACTTTAAATTATGTATCAATCGCTTTGTCTTATTTATCCCAGAATATAAATTTAACCGACACATCTGTTTTTTGCTTTATGTTCGGATTGAGATCTACTTCTGTAGTTGCGGGATAATACAAAGATCTGGGAAAAGATGTAAGCAAGCTAATCGGTACCCGTGCCGGAGAGTTAGTTGTAACAGTAGGATTTACACCATATTCCGGATCTGCCGTATTGGCCGGATTGAATAATCCCGGATAACCTGTCCTGCGATAATCCGTATAAGCATCTATCGGAGAAAAGAAGTTTCCTATCCATTTCTGGCTCATGATGATTTCCAGTTTTCCTGCGTCAGAGGCTGCATCATATTTGCTAAGTACTGCAGTTGTAAAAGCATCTCTGTCAGTAGCCGTTATTGAAGGAGCATTTTGCATTGCTGCTACTGTATTCACATGCGCAATAGAAGCGTCTATTCCTTCCTTAAGCAGTTTTTTTGCATCTCCGGCTATCTCTCCGGTAAGTACAAGTTCTGCCAATATGAATTTAAGTGAATGGTATGTAATGAATTTAACAGGAGCAGCACCATTTCCGGTAGTTGCAGAAACTGCGCCGCCATTACCGTCATCAAATTTTCCGCCACAAGGATAGATGCCGATCTTACTCATCGAGCTGGACTGATCGCCGGAGTTATTAGAACTATTGTCTGCAAAGAAGATGGAAAGGAAATTACCTTCACGATATGAGTGATTGTTCTGTGCATTCTGACCTGTTTTTAACTGATTATAGAAATAATACGGAACTCGCGGGTCAACAATTCCTGCAAACGGATTTTTGGTATTATTATAAGTCAGGCCCTTCATCATTTCATAGAAGTAGGGGCTAATATAGTATGTTGTACCTCTATTGGCATATTCAGCGACAAAAGCAGGATGGCGTTCATCAGGACTGGTTTTCGAAGTGTACCAGAATTGAAAATCTTCTCCGGAACCTATAAATTTATTTGCTGTTGCCAAATCTGATAATTTTTTTTGCCAATCAGTAATATCGGATTTTGCATTCCGTGTTTGTAATAGCAACTTTAGTTTGATGGTATTAGCCAAACGAACCCATTTGTCTTTATTTCCATTATAGAAGAAATCATCGCTTGCCGGAGCATAGGCATTGGCAGCGTTCGTGTTTTGTATATCAGCAATTCCTTTTTCCAATAAATCAATTGCAGAATTATATATGAAATCACTTTTATCAACTTTAGGCGCTTTTATTTCAAATATATTGAATTCAGAATAAGGAACGTCGCCCCAAAGATCAGTCATCATTGAAATTGTATAGGCTTTCAATATTTTTGCAATACCTGCATAAATCAAATTACCATCTGGTTCGGCAAGTTTAATAATAGCATCAAAGTCAGCGAGTGAATAATTGTAGAAATAATTCCATGAATTATAGATATTATTTGCTGTTGGAGACATGCCATAATTTTGTACCTCGCGTGATACTAAATGATGAGTATAAGAAGATAAACTATTACCGATAAAGTTTCCTTGTCCAAGTGCATTAGTCATATATCTTTGGCTACCTGACAACATTTTTGAAAGCTCCGGGGTAGTGGGGCTATTCGGATTATCATTGATATCCAACCAGTCTTTGGTACATGATGTAACGAAAAGAAGGGCGAATATTATTAATAAGAATTTTATTCTATTTTTCATTTTCTCTAATTTTTTAGAAAGTTAATTTCAGGTTCAATCCTATTCTTCGTGTAGTAGGGGCTGTTTCTCTGTCGATTCCCTGTACATTTCCAACACCAAAAGAGTTTGATCCCGGATCATAGTTCATATATTTCGGGAATCCCGGAGCATAATGCCATAAGTTTCTTGCAATTACAGAAAAGCTGGCTGAACCAATGAATGTTTTCCTTAACCAGTTTTTTGGAATTTCATAACCTAAAGAGATCTCACTCAGGTGGAAAACTGTAGCGTCGAAAGTGCTGAATTCATGTACACCGTTCATTGCGAATGTAGGGCTGACACTTGATGATGCAAACCACATATTATTCTCATTGATTTGTACAGTATTCGGTATCTTATTACCGTTTTCATCCAGATATGGCTTGCGCGTATTCGGGTTAGCCAGGACGCCTGGTAGAATACGGGTTCCTAAGCGGTCTTCATTGTATTTGGTTACACCCCGGCCTAACATATCGCTAACCGGACCTGATACGATAACCCCACCTACACTCATATCGAACATAAAGCTGAATGTAACTCCTTTATATGATATCGTATTTGTAATAGCTGATTTAAAGTCGGGGTTAGGATCACCTAATTCACCTAATTCGGTATCAACCATATAACCTCCGGTAGCAGGATTTATTAATGGATTACCTTCTTCGTCACGGGCAATTTTAGTTCCGCGAAGAATACCATAAGGGGAACCTGCCTGCATGGTAGGTTGTGGTTCGCTGGTTGATCCGGTCGACAATGTAACGCGTTCCATACCATCCGTCAAAGAAACGACTTTACTCTTATTATGAGTAAACGTTGCAAAAATATCCCATTTAAGAGAGTTTCGTAGTTCGATTGGCGTCGCCGAAAGTCCTATTTCTACTCCTTTGTTGTTTATTTTACCAAAGTTTGTATAATATTCGATCAAGCCTGTCGAACGAGGGTAACTGATAGGTGCAATCATATCTTTGATTGTCCTGGTATACCATGCAAAATCGATTCCTACACGGTTGTTAAAGAACTTCAGTTCCGTACCGACTTCAAACTCAGTAGTAAACTCCGGTTTTAGCTTCTCATCATAGATAGCTGTCGGATATAACATAAGCGGACGATCGTCGAAAGGCGAGGCCTTGAGGTATGTTCCGTTTTTATAATAAGGAGATGCGTCATTACCTACCTGTCCCCAACCAAGGCGCAGTTTACCGAAACTAAGTATCTCGGGTTTTATGTCGAAGGCTTCGGTAAATATAAAGGAGCCTGTAAAAGCCGGATAATAATAACTGTTATTATCCTTTGGCAATGTGGACGAATGGTCGTTACGCATTGTTGCATTCAGGTAAAGATAATTTTTATAACCAAATGTCACATCGGCGAACATAGCCCATAGTCGTCTTCTTGTATAGTTTTCTGTTGCTGTTTGTGTCAATGCGTTATCCAGATTGTCGATGCCTTTGTATATCATTCTGGTACCGTCTACTGTGGTTCTTCTTGTGGTGCGTTGATTCACATTGTGTCCCAATACAGCTTTGAGGTTATAATCCGTTCCAAAGTCTTTGTTGAAAGTAAGTACAAAGATCGATTCCAGTTCCTGTGACTTATAATTATCTTTCAATATATATCCTCTTCCTGAACTTGCAGCAGAGCCGATATTAATAACTTGCCTTCTTTCCAGTTCATATTGATTCCATCCGAATGTATAATCGAATGATAGCCATTTGGTGAATTCATATCCGGTATTTACTGTTGCTACAGTACGGTCATTTACCGAATTTATTGTGTTGTATTTCCATGACCAAAGTGGATTGTCAACTCCGCTAAGCGGGAATAAATTAGCTCCGGTAAGCGGGTTTTCATAAGGCAAGGAAGTATCGAAGTTTCGTGGCAGAAGCAACGTCCGGGCAAATGAACTAGCCGATCCGGTATAACTTCCCGCCCCAAAGAATGGTCCATTCTGAATAGTGCGGCTATAAGATAATGTCCCTCCTACACGGATACCATTATCAAGTTTTTGATTTCCTCCTGCACTGAATGACGTCCGTTCAAATTCAGAGTGAGGGATATATCCATCCTGGTCAGCACGGGATACGGTCAGATTGAAATTCCCTTTGTCATTGTAACTTACAATGTTCGCGGAAAGGTCTAATAGGCCACCTGTGCGGAATAAATTCTTTACGTTATTAGGATAAGCTTTATACTCCTGTGTCGCCCCTAATTCCGGGTAGGCTGCTAGGTAGTTGCTCCATGTAGGGAACGTTTCCAAGTCGGAGAAAGCTGGTCCCCATGAACCATTGGCATTTGAGTACAAGAAATCCGATCCCGGGCCGTATGTATTTTGGTAATCAGGCAGAGAAGCGACCGTTTCCCATGCATATGACGATGATATAGTTACTTCAGTTCCTTTCTGGGACTGACGTTTCCTTTTGGCACCCGATTTTGTTGTAATCAATATTACCCCGTTTGCAGCGCGTGAACCATACAGTGCCGCTGATGCCGCACCTTTAAGAACACTCATGCTCTCAATGTCATTCGGGTCTAAGGTAGAGATCCCCGTTCCATAAGCACCTGCAGAAGTTAGTCTGTTGCCGGTGGTAACTTCAGTATTACTGTAAGGAATACCATCCACTATATAAAGAGGATCATTGCTTCCGTACATAGAAGAATTACCACGGATAGACACCTTTGTACCACTACCTGCAACAGATGACGATGAACTTATCTGTACTCCCGGGATTTTCCCGTTCAACGAACGGAATAAATCGGGTTCTGCTTTTTGGACAGCATTACTCGGATCAACTTTAGCAACTGCATAGCCTAAAGCTTTGTCCGACCTGCTGATACCCATGGCTGTAACAACGACTTCTTCTAATACTTTATCGTCATTCTCCATTACCACTCTCATGTTCTGAGATGGTTTTGCTTCTACTGTTTTCATTCCCACCAATGTGAATACCAGTGTATTTTTTCCATCAGGTACATTAATGGAAAACTTACCATCCAGATCAGTTATTGTTCCAACAGTAGTCCCTTTCACTACAACTGAAGCACTAATAACGGGTTCTCCATTACTGTCTACCACAGTACCGGAAATCCTCGTTGTTTGTGCTACTATAAATCCGACGCTTAGCAATAAGCAGGATAAAATTAACACCACTCTTTTCTTCATAATAATTGTAATTAATAGCTAAATATTATTTTATATCAACTCGACATTTTATTTGGAAACATTTCTCTCAGCTTAATTATATTTTTGTGTAAACACACAAAAATCTTCTTCTGGAAATCAATTTGTTTCCAAAAGAAGATTTTTTATAATAAAATGGCAGATAGATATTTCTTGTTATATCCGATCTGTTGCTTTTCTGATTTTTTTTTGTTAATATGTTCTCTCTCTCTCTCTCTCTCTCTCTCTCTCTCTCTCTCTCTCTCTCTCTCTCTCTCTCTCTCTCTCTCTCTCTCTCTCTCTCTAATAAAATAGAGCTAACCTCCAAATTTTCAACCGAAAGAATGAAAGATAAATTTGATACTTTTTTGTTGATTTGATACTTTAGGGCCATATTAACAGAAGTTCATCTTGTTATTACCATTTTGAGAAAAAGAGATTAGGCACAGCTAATCATATGGTTAGTCTCTACTCCAGATAATTCGTTTTTGGTTTAATATGACAAATATATTAAAATATTTTAACGCTAGCGTAAATAAGTGTTATCTTTTTACAAATTAAACAATAAATAAATGAAAAATTGAGAATAATGAATCCTTATCAATTATTTTTACTCTCATATTTCCGGCAGGCTATCGGTGTATAGCTTCTTTTAGTTACCACTCTTATTTATTGCTGTTTATTATGATTTATGATCTTTTTTTTGACTTTCTCGCCCGCCAATTTTAAAATACGATCTGCATTTGTCCCAGAACAATATTCGAATTTGGTGCGTCCCACTTATTTGAGTAGTCGGAATAGGTGTAGTTCAGTTGGAAACGGCACGATTTATAGAAGTAATAATTTACCCCTAAGGTATAATCCATCACTTCGCTATTTATATTCTTATTCTGATTCAGATAATCGATCTTTGCGAATGCGTTGAGCTTCTCCGGAATGAAATACCATAATCCCACGCCATGAATACCCTCCTTGGCTATACCGCCATCGTTGGCCTTTATCCATTCTGCGCGTGCATATAACCTGTTGTTTTTATAATCTGAACTGATAATCCAACGGTTCCGCACATGGTCTTCTTGCTCGCTTTCTCCGGTCTTTCTGTAAGTAGCCTCGCCAAAATACCCGCCACCGCCTATGCGGAATCCTTTTACAGGTTGTAGCATAATATTGGCTGTAAAATCCTTCGAATTATTTGTTTCACTGGTAACGAGGCCTGTCCCCTGATATATTCCCAGTCCATATTCGAGAAGATGATGAGTACCCTTATTGATGAGGTTTCCGGATATCTTTATACCCATGTCGCGCCCGGCGTTATTCTTATTGTTTTGTAATTTTAAAACATCATCTCCCATACCTGCAAGTGCTGAGACAGAACGGGTATTGGTGATCGACTCCAAAGCAGTAAGAGAGAATTGATTTTCGAGGGAAAAAGGTGTTTTCATTTGCCCTACCCTGAGGTTAAAACTACCTGAGGGAGTCCAGTCGACATAATATTCTGTTAACGTAGGATTTACAAATTCCATCATCGCAAAGTATTTGAAATCTTTAAATATCTGCCCTTGCATATGTAAAAAGACAACTCTGGTGCTCAAATCATGCTTTACCTTGTTTACATCGCTATACTTATACAGCAATAAACCGTATCCCCCGAATTGCATATATGGCGTGTTAAATGCTTGTCTTATTTTTTCTACAGACTGGGTAAATGAATTATTCTGACTATCCTTATTTGATGATGCCCTCAGCGAATCAGCCTCATCCTGTGTAAGTATATTCTTTTCTACTAATTTTTTTAGAAGTTCTCTGTTCGGATCTTGCGAGTAGGCCAAAGAGCATGCTGTAAATAAAGAGAGTGCGAGTAGAAGTTTCTTCATAAAGTCTTTTGAATGGTTTTATTGTTTATATAAATTAATTGATGTTTATAGGTTCTCCAAGATGTTTTGGCCCTTTACCTGTAATGATATCGACAAAGACTTTCACCCGTGCGAATAGTTCCCTTATTTTTGTCCGGTACGAAAAGCGATTCAGATCAATATCCTTCGCGTTATACCCATATGCCTCCAATCCGTAATATTGAGCCAGGAATACGGCTCTCTCGTTATGAAACTTCTGGGACACGATAATAAAAGATTTTTGTCCGAATATTTCGCTCATCCTCACCACCGAGTCGAGTGTGCGCAGTCCGGCATAGTCCATGTATATAATATCTCCGGGTACTCCGGCCTCAACTAAAGCGTCATACATATCCTGGGCTTCATTGTAGTCTTTTGTGCTGTTATCTCCACTCACAACAAAAGCCTTTACCTTTCCGGCATCGTATAATTCTTTGGCTGCCTGGATACGGTATGTGAAATATAAATTTTGGCGGCCTCCTATATACCTGGCCGCCCCCAATACCAATGCGGTTTTTTGTGCGGGAATGCTGTCTGTGTTATTGTAGACATAATCTTTGGTGTCATGGGGGATTTTCCAGTTAGCAAAAAGAACAGCCAATCCAATAATTATCAGATGAATAAGTATTATCAACAAAACTTTGGTTAATTTCTTTTTCGTGTAAGGCTTCATTAAATGCGGTCTAGTACTTTTTTAATTAAATCTTCAATTGAACCTTTGTAATTCGCGTTTGATTCTCCGGCAAGGCGATTGGCGATAATGGTACACACAGTCATGGCACGATGTCCCATCAATCGTCCCAATCCAGCGAGTGGGGCACTCTCCATCTCATAATTGGTTATCATATCTTCTCCAAACCGGAATGTCTCTATCTTGCTATTCAGATCAGGATTTGCCAAAGGTATGCGTACATACCGCCCCTGCGGGCCATAAAAGCCGATGGCGGAAATAGTTACACCTTTTATCATGTCATATCCGATTTGTTCCACAAGACTCTCATCAGCTTTGACTACATAGGGCGCACAATGCTGAGGGTTCCAGCCTACATGTTCTTTGAATGCCGCTTCAAAGTCGTTCAGAGTAATGCTGTTTCGTCCGTCATAATAGTTTAGCACGCCGTCGAATCCTATCGATTTGGCTGCTACTACATATGAACCTATCGGGCAGTGTGGTTGCAATCCGCCCGATGTTCCTACCCGCACCATCGTCAGTTGCTTGAAGTCTTTTTTTACTTCCCGGCTATTGAAGTCCACATTGGCTAAGGCATCCAGTTCCGTGAGGACAATATCAATATTATCAGGCCCAATGCCGTGTGATATGGCTGTTATGCGTTTACCTTTGTAAGTCCCGGTGATAGTATGAAACTCACGGCTTTGTATATTGCATTCTATGTTATCAAAAAACGAAGCGGTGAGTGTAACTCTTTCAGGGTCGCCCATCATTATTATTTTATCCGACAGTTGCTCCGGTTTTATATGCAGATGGAATATACTGCCATCAGTATTGATAATCAATTCGGAATCAGGTATTATTCGCATAGTATTTCTATTTAGTATTTCGAAATGCAAAGATATGGAATTTTGTCCATCGGGGAGATTGTAAACGATATAAAGTAAAAGACATACAAATCTGATTTTATTTTTAACTTTGTAAAATACTGACGGGTTATTCTTTCCTTATAGATAAATTTAATGTTAAATGATAATAACCATGAAAAGAAAACTAAGCGTATTTTTATCAATTATTTGCAGCTGCATACTTCTTTCCGGTAGCGGCCTGTATGCAAAAGAACCGGAAAGGAACTTCAGGGATGACGGAGAACTGTTTAAAGTTGCCATTGCGGGTTATACTTTTGTTAACTTCAACTTAGATGAGACATTGAAGATGATGCAGGAAGTAGATGTCCATTATCTGTGCATTAAAGACTTTCATCTGCCCCTAACCAGTACCGATGAGGAGATTGCAGCTTTTCATGCAAAACTTGCAGCTCATAATGTCACCGGATATGCCGTTGGGCCTATCTATATGAAAACAAAGGAGGAAGTAGACCGCGCTTTCGATTATGCCAAACGGGTAGGGGTGAAGTTAATCGTTGGTGTTCCTGATCTCGAGGTATTGCCCTATGTAGACCAAAAGGTGAAAGAGTACGGCTTCAAGTATGCCATTCACCTGCATGGTCCTGATATCAAGCTATACCCGAATGCTACGGATATATACGAGAATGTGAAAGATCTGGACCCGCGTATTGGTATGTGCCTCGATATTGGTCACGACGCCCGTGACGGACAAGATCCTGTTGCCGATCTGAAAAGGTATAAAGACCGTGTGTTTGATATTCATATGAAAAATACAACTGCAGCCAGCAAAGAAGGTAAAACAGGGGAGATCGGGCGTGGTATCATAGATATTCCTGCATTTGTGCGCATGCTTCGCGAAGTAAGATACGACGGGGCTTGTAGTCTGGAATACGAGCGTAATATGAAAACTCCTTTGGCGGGGATAGCCGAATCTATCGGATATTTCAGGGGAGTGATAGATGCGACCAGGTAAAAACCTTATTTTTGCAGGCTAAAATTATTCTAATGAAAATTACCCTTCTTGTCATAGGCAAAACTGATGCCGGATATTTCATCGATGCAGTGAGTGAATATCAGAAGCGGCTCGAGCATTATATTCCTTTCGAAATTCAGGTTATCCCTGATATAAAGAATACGAAGAGCCTTACTGCCGGTCAGCAAAAAGAAAAAGAAGGCGAGCTTATCCTCAGGAACCTGCAAGCGGGTGACTATCTGGTCTTACTGGACGATAAGGGGAAAGAATACACGTCCGTGCAATTCGCAGCCTATATTGAGAAGAAGACACATACAGTGGCCAGACGTCTTGTCTTTCTCATTGGCGGCCCTTATGGCTTTTCGCAGAATGTGTATGATAAGGCGAATGAAAAGCTGACCCTTTCGCGTATGACTTTTTCGCATCAGATGGTGCGCCTGATATTTGTGGAGCAGCTATACAGAGCTATGACAATTCTGAATAATGAGCCATATCACCATGAATGAAATTAAGAACGGGTTCAGCTATAAGTTGAACCCGTCTCCTTATATAGATATAAATCTTACATATTCATACCGCCGCAAACAGGAATAGCCTGTCCGCTAACATACGAAGAAAGGTCAGAACCTAAGAATACAGCTACATTAGCCACATCCTCCGGAGTACCGCCGCGACGCAACGGAATTTGTTCCGCCCATTTTTGTTTTACTTCGTCAGACAATACGCCTGTCATCTCTGTAATGATGAATCCCGGACAGATACAGTTGGCACGGATACCTCTTGAGCCAACCTCTTTAGCTATCGATTTGGCCAATCCGATCATACCGGCTTTGGATGCGGAGTAGTTTGTCTGCCCTGCATTACCGGAAAGACCTACAACTGAGCTCATATTGATAATGCTGCCACCTTTCTGTTTCATCATGATAGGAGTGATGGCATGGATGAAGTTGAATGCCGATTTCAGGTTGATATTGATAACCATATCCCATTGTTGCTCGCTCATACGCATCATCAGGCCGTCGCGGGTAATACCTGCGTTGTTTACAAGGATGTCGATCTGACCAAAGTCTTTCATTATTTCTTCTACCACTTTATGCGTATCTTCGAAGTTTGCGGCATTAGAAGCGTATCCTTTAGCTTTTACTCCGAAAGCGGCGATTTCCGCTTCAGTGGCTTTTGCGTTATCATCTATCGCTAAATCGGTGAATGCAACATTTGCACCTTGTTCTGCATATTTTAGGGCAATGGCTTTACCTATGCCGCGGGCTGCACCTGTAATGACAGCGGTTTTACCTTCAAGTAATTTCATAATTTAAGATGTAAATTAAATATAAATTCAGTTGATAATCATTTCTTCTTTTTGATCCCTTCGAATATCAGATAGGCGATATTCTCACGCTGAGACTCCGTTTTCAGACTTTCTGCTCTTATCTGCCCTCTTATATAAGGTACTTCCAGGCCTTTGAGCGCATGGTGAAGTATTTCGGCAGTGGCTTGTGTGTCGGGCATTTCGAAGGTGCCCTCTTCTACTCCTTTGGTCAGTATGTCATTGAGTACCTGTATCTCCTTTATGTCAAATGATTTGCGTACGTTCTGCACACGCCAGATGTCACGGAAGAAGTCGGCTTTTAAGGTGCCGTTTCTCACTACGACGTTCTTTACCGCGTCGAACCGGGTATAAAAGAAAAGGAGAAGCTTTTCGTCGGCAGGAAGTTTTTTGCTCGCTACCGATTGCAGGGCGTGGTACATCTGGTCGAGTTCGGTTTCCAGAACTGCCTGATAAACTTCATTCTTGTTGTTGAAGTATGTATATAATGTGCGGCGGCCCTTATGCGAAGCCACAGCGATATCGTTCATGGTTGTGTTATCCACACCCAGTTTTGCGAATAGTTGACGAGCTACGTCAATTAATATATTTCGGGTTTTGTTTATGGCCATATATTAAAACTGCACACAAATATTCTAAGTGTGCAAATTTAGCATAAAAATATTGAATATATAAGATTTTAGATGTTTTTATCAGTTTTTCTTAAGAAATACGAGAAAACGGAATCTGGACACTTATATTGCAAAAGGTAACAAAAGTAACAGATATATCAGTTAACAATCAACAGTGAACAGTCAACAGTTAGCAGTAAACTAACTTGTAACTCGTAACTGCCCGCAGGGCGAAGTAACTTGTAACTATTAAAAAAGGTAACAAACGTAACAGTTTTTTCAGTGAACAACTTGTATCTCGTATCTTGTTTACTTGTAACTCGTAACTGCTTTAATCAATCTTTCAAAGAGCTCCGGCAAATGTATAGATAAAGAAATCCCTGTTTTATGCAAACAGCCTCATATCTCTTATAAAATAAATAACCTCAAGCCAGAGGCCTGAGGTTATCTATCGTAAATAATAAAAGATTAACTGCCCTTTGTTTTATAATCTTATTCTATTACAGCAGCAAAACCTCCGTTTCTTGCCATATTGATCTTAATCTTATCCCCGGATTTCACACCAGTGCTCTTTTTTCTGTAGTCCATTGCCTGCCTGCCGGCATTGATACCATCCTCAAATGATGTCATTGTATATGTTTTTCCATTGTTGAGAAAGCTCAGGTCCAGTTCAAACTCACGGGAGGTTTCTTTATTGTTAGTCATTCCTCCGATATACCATTTATCTCCTTTACGCTTAGCTACAATGGTATATTCCCCAACCTGCGCAGCCAAAGCTTTAGTTTCATCCCATGTGGTAGGCACCTGTGTGATAAACTTTGTACAATCTTCATTGCGGTAATATAAAGTAGGATTATCCGCTAACATTTGCAGCCCGCTTTCGAAGATCACAAATAGCGCCAGTTGGTAAGCGCGTGTTCCTATACTGGCGGAATTCGGCCTTTGTCCGCAATATACATTTGGCTGCATGCTGATCATAGCCCCCGGCGTATAATCCATAGGCCCTACGGCATTACGCATAAACGGGAAGTAAACACTGTTGTCGGGAGTACAACCGCCCATCTGTTCCATTCCTCTTACACCCTCATAAGAGAGTACATTCGGGTATTTATATTCCAGTCCTGCCGGTTTGAAAGAACCGTGAAAGTCGACCAGGATGTTGTGCTTCGCGGCTTCTTTAGCCACTCTTTCATAATAGTTTACCATCCACTGATCGCTCCTGTCCATAAAGTCGATTTTCACACCTTTCACGCCCCATTCCTGAAATGTCCTGAATATTTCGAAATTGTTTTCTACAACCAGCCATGTAAGCCAGAGCACAATCCCTACATTCTTTTCTTTTCCGTAGCGGATCAGTTCATGTACATCTACTTTCGGATTCGGTGTATAAGGGTCGCGCGTACTCATTGCCCAGCCTTCATCCATAATAATATAAGGGATTCCGAATTTGGAGGCGAAATCTATATAATACTTATATGTTTCCAGGTTGTAGCCCGCTACAAAATTTACATCCGGGCCATAAGGCGACGCATCGTTCCACCATTCCCAGCTTACCTGTCCGGGCTTTATCCATGAAATATCCTGCAATTGGTTTTTGGTAGCAAGATTATATGTCATGGTGTTTTCTATCAGTTGCTTATCGTCTTTTGTTATCACAAAATAGCGCCACGGGTAATTCCTTTTTCCGGAAGTTTTGGCTATATAATCGGCCTCTCTAAGCAATTTTACGCTGCGGTCACCGTCGTCACCAAATTCGAGGGGGACTTTGGGGAATACCGATTGCATACCGTTAGTGCCTGTGCCTTTAAGAAACAAGCATGGATAGTCGGACAGGTCGGATTCGGAGATAAGTATTTTGTATTGCTTTTTTGTATCTATCAATACCGGTAGTACAGCCATCTTATCGGAGGCTTTCCAGTCTTTGCTTTCGATGTGTGTATATGGTTCCTCATATGCAGTTTTGAAACTACCCGGTTGTTGCAGATGCAGCAGGTATCCGGCAGGGAAATTCACAACGAGGTCTTCACCCAATACTTCTGCTTCCGTTTTCTTATTTGTGATAAAACGGTAAGCGATCCCATCATTGTATGCACGGAATTCAACTGAGTAATCTCCCTTGAACGTTAGCAGGAGCTGGTTATACTCGTCTTTCACCGTTGAAAATTTCAATGGGACAACAGGTTTGCTTTCCGATTTTACCTGCGACCGTTTTTGTTTCGATAATTTGGGGTTTTGTCCCAGTATTCCGTCCCTCAGGCTTAATTGCAGATAATTATTTTTTAATAATACATCATTATTGCACGAAATGTCATAATATATCCTGTCGGATATATTTAATGACACTTTCAGTGCCCCGTCCGGAGACGACAGTTCTGTTTGCTTCTGGGCGTAAAGGCACAACGCTAAGCAATTCATGAATAAAACCGCAAGTAAAATTTTTTTCATTCTGGTCGTTAAATTATAAGGGGTGTTATTGAGTTATAAATTAAGAATTATAAGTTACATGCCACTCACACCACTCTTCATTCTTAATTATTAATCCTTCATTATTTTATAGCTCCTATCCGCGCATACATTTCAATCATGGCGGCCTGAGTCAACAACCATTTTTTGTCATCCTTCTTTTTCCCGCTCCAGTCTGTATTGAAAAGTCCGTTATCGTCACGTGTGTGGGTCCATGCATAGTCCAGATTCTTGTCGAAGGTATCTATGTATATCTTGTTGTTATCCAGATGATATAGTTCTATAAAACCTCTGAGCATAACGGCTATAAACCATACATCACCCTTTTTCAGTAATTTGAACTGTTCGCCATCCGGTGAGGTGAAATCATTAAAGAAATGATTATAGCACGAACTGGCTATATTCTGTGCTTCGGAGAGGTATGTTTCATCCTTTGTAAACTTATATAAGAGCGCCGCAGATTGCATCATCTGCCCGCTGTTGTAAGCATATTTGGCTTCGCCTATTTTGCCGTTGAGCCCTATGTTGTCATAATAAAGATAATCTGATGTATCCTGTAAGTGTTTTTTTGTCCAGTCATACAGGTTTTTTCCTAAATGGAAATATGTACTGTCTTTTGTAGCTTCGAACAGTTTTAAAGCAAAGACGGAACCCGGGGCGTTCGAACAGGTATTTTTGGATTCTTTTTTCTGTTCGCACCAATAGATACCACCATCCAGCTTGTCGTCGATACCACTGGCAACAAAAGTCCAGATCAGTTTGGCCTTGTCAAGGTATTTACTCTCGTTGGTCATCATATAAGTGTCCGTAAAGTCTATACCCAGCCATACATTATCATCATAGAACCGGTCGGACTGCGGAGCTGCGTTTATATATGAAGCGTATCCCGGAGGATTTCTTTTCAGATCGAAATATTCTTCCAGTCCCGGCAGCACTTTTGTATCCAGTATTTGCTGGTATTTTTTGTCCTTTGTGGCTTCAAACAGTGCATTGACAGCAGAGAATGTGCCCGAGTAAGGCCACAGGTAAGAATACTGATTAGGTGTATTGGCCTGTTCTGATGAAGCCAGATACGTAGCAGTGTATGCTTCGTCGAACGGATAATTTTCCCGCAGCAGGTTGGTATTGGGAGCCGAATAGTTCCGGTAAAGAGAGTCCAGTGTGATTTGCGCTCTTTCCTGATTAGATACGGTGTTTGATACTTCCTTTTTGCTACAGTTGCTAAAAGCGCAGACGCTGATAATTAAACTAAAAAAAATGTACGTTCTTTTCATTTACCTTATTTTTGTTTTGTTGAATATTTTATTGAATAAGCTCCGGCATCCCGGTGGATATGACATCTGTTTGTTTTTATACCGGGGCGAAACGAATGCAGTAATAAACCGAAACCGGCCCGGATATAGGTATTAAATATTAATCGTTAATTTAAGAGCACTTATTTGCAAAATGATGTATATGGGCAAATATCTTATTTAAAGATTAAAGCGGCCATGCATAATGATGACAAATAGATTGCAATAATACTAAAATTATGTGATATCTGCAAGAGGATCTTAGCTGAGATCATTTGCGCCGGGTCTGTTGGCCAGAACCCCGGGAGACAGCAAAAAAACACTCCGGCAAATACTTTTTATACTTTATTTTCCAGATCTTCAAAACATACATAAAATTGTCCGTTTATTTCTATATGTATGATTTTACATAAAACTGACCGGATACATGCCGGCAACTGATAAGCATCAGCTAAAAGCCGGAATATGTGATAGCCTTTATATCCATAACTTACACTTATTATTCATAATTCCTAACTATTTCCCTATCTTTGCATCCATTTCCGAAACTAAAGAAACATCAATGAGCCGAAAGAAAAAAGAGCTTCCTCTGATAGAGAATGTACAGATTATAGATGTAGCCGCTGAAGGCAAGGCCATAGCCAAAGTAGATGATCTGGTCGTGTTTATCCCGTATGTAGTACCGGGCGATGTAGTCGATTTACAGATCACCCGTAAGAAAAATAAGTATGCAGAGGGTAAACCCGTCCGCTTTGTAACATACTCTCCTGACCGGGTAGAAGCATTCTGTGAACATTTCGGCATCTGTGGCGGATGTAAATGGCAGATACTGCCATATCCGGAGCAGTTGAAATTCAAACAGAAACAGGTGGCCGACAACCTTACCCGCATAGGGAAAATAGAGCTGCCCGAAATTCAACCTGTCCTGGGTTCGGAAAAGACAGAGTTTTACCGGAATAAGCTGGAATACACTTTCTCGAATAAGAAATGGCTGACCTTGGAGCAATTACGTTCGGGAGGGGATTTCGCAGAAATGAATATGGATGCGTTGGGCTTTCACATTCCGGGAATGTTCGACAAGGTACTGGATATCAATAGATGCTGGTTGCAAGATGATGTTTCGAACCAGATACGCAACTTTATCCGTCAGTACTGCCATGAAAAAGGATATGCTTTTTTTGACCTGCGGAACAGGGGAGGATTGATGCGCAACCTGATAATCCGCACATCTACTACCGGCGAATTGATGGTTATCGTTGTATTCTACGATGACGGCAAACAACAGCAGGAAGATTTGCTGAAAGCCATCGCCGATAAGTTTCCTCAGATTACGGCCCTGCTGTATATTATCAACCAGAAGGCGAATGATACGATCACCGATCAGGAGGTGCTGACATGGAAAGGCAATGATTTTATCTATGAAGAGATGGAGGGGCTTAAATTTAAAATTGGTCCGAAATCATTCTATCAGACAAATAGTGAGCAGGCTTATAATCTATATAAAATTGCACGGGATTTTGCGCAGTTGAACGGGGATGAGCTTGTGTATGACCTATATACCGGAACAGGCACAATCGCTAACTTTGTCGCGCGCCGGTCGAAAAAGGTCATTGGAATAGAATATGTGGAAGATGCTATTGAGGATGCCAGGTTCAATTCGCAGAACAACAAGATAGATAATACACTGTTCTATGCCGGGGATATGAAGGATATACTTACACAGGATTTCATTAATGAACATGGCCGTCCGGATGTAATCATTACCGATCCTCCGCGCGCAGGGATGCATGACGATGTTATCAGGTCCATATTATTTGCCGAACCCCGGCGGATTGTGTACGTGAGCTGTAATCCGGCGACTCAGGCCAGGGATCTGTCTCTATTGGACGAGAAGTATAAAGTTTCGAAAGTTCAGCCGGTAGATATGTTCCCCCATACTCATCATGTAGAGAATGTGGTTCTGTTGGAGATACGGTGATCGAGGAGTGAAATTTACTTGAAGGCGAGATATGTCCACACAGGGTAGTGATCGGAATACTTAACCTTGTCTACTGTGCAATTATAGGATTCGAAGGCGCGGGAGTGCAGTATAAAGTCTATTCTCACCCAGAAGTAGTTTTCATGATAAGTTATCCCTTGTCCAAAACCCGAATTTGCGTATGAGTCCACCAAATCGCCCTTCATCGTGCGATAGGCGTATGATATGGGCGTATCATTGAAGTCGCCGCATACGATGGTTGCTTTGGCATCCTGCTTATCCATAAAACTTCTGATAAGGTTTACCTGCGATTCGCGTATCTGATATGCTGCACCCAATCTGTCCTGAAGGGTACTGGCCATTTCGTCGAACGATTCCCTGTCCCTTGTTTTCAGAAAGTCTTTATAGAGTTTTTTGTCTTCAGTGGTCAGCCTGTTCGACTCCAGATGGTTCACGACAAGGGTGACAGTGCGGCGGTCTATTTCCAGCTTGTGTATAACAGAGCCGTTGTAAGTACTTTGAATAGGTACCTTTATTGATTCTGTGATAGGGAACTTTGAATAGCAGGCGATGCCGTAAATATAAGACTTTTTTGCCTTACCCGTTTTCCCTAATTCGGTGATAGAACGGTATGGATAGTCCTTCATTATCTCGTTCAGTTCCTGCACTGAAATGATACTGCCATTACTCTTCTTGGTTGATACGGCAAACTCCTGAAAACAGACAATGTCGGCATTGCTTTGTGTTACATAGTCCAGAATCGGGTTATTCCGGGCTTTGTTGCCTGTCAGCCAGTTAAACCCCCTGACATTATAGGTGAGCACCTTAATACTGTTTTTGGGGATGTCTTTTTCTTTTGTTTCCATATGTACGGGGAAACAGGTAGATATCGGTTGCCAGCAGGCCAGGATTACAACAAGTTGTATGACAGCATACTTCCAGCGGAAGAAAACAGTCCAGAGAATGAGATAAGCTATATTAATAAATAGCAGGATGGGAAATATCAACCCTAAATAAGCGATGAGGAGAGCTTTGGAGGGAACCACCGACCATGCTAATAATGATAATAGTAATAAAATAATTGCTACAATGTTGGTTGCAAAGACCGTATACTTAATAACTCTGCCGATCTTCTTCCCTAAGAGATTACTTGTTGCTGGCATCGAATAATCGTTTTTTTTCTGCTGAACTAAGGCTGTTATAGCCTGAGGCCTTAAGCTTATCCAGAATGCGGTCTATTTCTTCGGATTCGTTATATTTTCGCTGATTATATTCGTAGTCCGTTTGGTTCTTGTACTTCACCTTCATTTTAGGGTTGGTCTTTGATTTAGGCTTTGTTAAATTGGCAATAAAATCTATTATTCTGTTGACCCAGCGAGTGATGTCCTTTCCCTTCAGATATTGCTTCGCATATATATATCCCATTAATGCGCCGCCAATGTGGGCTATATGACCTCCGGGATTACTGGTGCTGGTAAGGCCGATAAAATCGAGAACAAAGATTACCAAAGCTATATAGATGATTTTTATCCGTCCCAGAAAAAGGAGCCCGATTTCGGTATCAGGCCGATAAAATGCAACCGCAAATATGATTGCCATTACCGAAGCTGATGCTCCGATCATCGGAGCCTCGTTCATAAGCACAAACATCGGGACCGTATTGAATGTCAGTACGAAAAGGGCGGCTCCGGCCAATCCTCCGAGTATATATAAGCTGCCAAGGCTTTTGGCATTGAAATACGAAAGAAATATCTGTCCGAACCAATACAGCATTAACATATTGAATAGTATATGGAAAAAGCCTTCATGCACAAACATATATGTTAAAGGTGTCCAGAAATGCGTCTTCAATAATCCGGGTTGTGCCGGTATGGCTATATAGCTGATAATGTAATCAGTAATATCTATATTGAACAGCTTGGTGATGTTGACCGCTATCAATATCAGGAAAACGCATATATTGATGACGATCAACCGTATCAATACATCCTTTCGCTTAAGTATCGGTTTTATATTATCCGAAAATATTCCCATTTGTAGTAAATCCTTTTTTACGCCAGTAAAGTAATATGATAAGACCTGTTATTAGTCCTCCCAGATGGGCAAAATGTGCCACGTTATCACCAACCCTATCCACAATACCTAAAGAAAGCTCTATGACTCCGTATC
Source organism: Dysgonomonas termitidis (assembly GCF_042654545.1). Taxonomy (GTDB): domain Bacteria; phylum Bacteroidota; class Bacteroidia; order Bacteroidales; family Dysgonomonadaceae; genus Dysgonomonas; species Dysgonomonas termitidis. The sequence continues at coordinate 30,284 of NZ_JBHSGN010000105.1, read as the reverse complement.
CGATAACGAACCATTTAGCCTTGATTGGTATCGGTGGAAACAAGAGCATTAGCTCTGCGTTGGGAAACAGCATCCCGAACGCTACCAGTATTCCAAAGACTGCGCCTGACGCGCCCAGCATTGGAGTATTGATAAGTACGAATAAATCCTGTATTGCTTCGTGATCATTTACGTTTGCCATAATACTGGTAACTCCGGCTTGCACTTGTGATACTATATCAGGAGATAAACTTCCTTCGATACCTCTGATCCGGAGGTAGGTCACTAATATTTGCAGGGCTGCCGCTCCTATTCCCGTAATAACATAATATACAAAGAATTTCTTAGGCCCCCACACTGTTTCCAATACGCGTCCAAACATAAATACGGCGAACATATTGAAAAATAAATGGCTAATACTGCCGTGCATAAACATATACGTTATGATCTGGTGAGGCATAAAAAGGGAGGAAGAGATATAATGAAGAGACAGGTAATCATTCAGGTCCACTACATTCTTCAACATTATAGTTGCGAAATATGCTAATACATTTATGATAAGCAGATTCCGTGTGACAACCGGAATGGAACCCATAAAACCCGCACTATTCTGATTCATCTTATTTCCTTAAAATTTGTTTATCCAAAGCCCAAAAGTACTTATATTTTTTCTTTTTTATTCTAAAATGAGGTCTACATTTAGATATTTTGCGATTTGGTGTGAGTTTTTCCCTATTTTTTTTATGATTATTAAATAAAACACTTATATTTGGGAGCTAGAAATAGAAGATGGAGAAAAACGTAATTTCAGTTATATAATGTTTAATTAATCATTACAAAATTTATTATGAACAAGACAGAACTTATCAATGCTATTGCTGAAAAATCAGGCTTGAGCAAAGTAGATTCTAAAAAAGCGCTGGAAGCTTTTATCGAATCAGTAACAGGAGAAGTTAAAGCAGGTGGAAAAGTAGCCCTAGTTGGTTTCGGTACATTCTCTGTAACTCAAAAAGCTGCTAGAAAAGGGATTAATCCTAGAACTAAGGCAGTTATCAATATCCCTGCTAAGAAAACTGTTAAATTTAAAGCTGGTGCTGATTTAGCTGCATTGTAATTTAACTATTACATCTCTAAAAGATAAAGAGCAGAAAAGGTAGTCCTTTTCTGCTTTTTCTTTATAAGAAAAACGGTAAACAAACGGTCTCTGATAACTGTCCTAACAAACTTAAACAGCCGCTTCGGACATTAATAGCGATTTAAATAAGTTCTTTACAGATATACAGGTTATTTTCAAAGAATAAAGAAAATGGAATACAAAATAGAATACATACCCGGAAACAACTAAAAGACGAATTTAACAGAAAAGGAAATGTGAACTTCTATACTACAGGAATCGCTATGCAAAAGTGTAATTTGACGATATGACTTTGTCATAAGAAATAGTATCATAACTATATTTTTACATTCGCTATAATATAAAATGCAGCAAAAAACACCAATATTGCATCATATAAATATAGACACTAATTAAAAATACATACACTATGAAAAAAATGCTTTGTTTTACATTGTTAATGATTGGATGCATATTTTATTCCTGTGATGATAATGACAGTGGTTTAAAGCCTATTACGCTAAAGGACCAGGAAAATACAACAATCTCGTTAATGTATCCTAACGATACTAAATATAGTTTTCCGATACAAGGGGGAGATGGAAATTACTCTGTAAAATCAGAAAATGAAGATATAGTCAAAGTCAACATGATTTCAACTATAGATTTTAGTATTGAGATTATTGGTTTAGGAGAAACTAAAATTGCCATAACTGATAATTCTCAAAACTCATTGATCCTGAATGTTATTGTGGATTATGAAACTCATAGTTATATTGTAAAGCAACAAAATGTAAAAGTAGTTGGAGGAGATTTGACCGAGAACCAAAAAAATGCAATTATTGAAGCTCAACTTGCTAAAATACCGGTAAAAGTAGATGGAGGTTATAAATTTATCTTTACTGATAGACTGAATGGCAAAGGAGAAGCTATCATTTATACAGATACATACGGTGGTAATAAAAAGGTGGAAACTTCTTTTGAAATGAAAGAACATGGTAACGAGAATTTTACAGAAGCTTATAAATGGGGGTATGAAATAGATTTTAGCGTTGAAAAAAGAATATTCGTTCTTGGAAGATATTATCCAACAACAAAAGCGACAGAAAAATTCCCAATGGCTTTAATGGAAGATGTTACTCAAGAAGTACAAAAAGAATTTCCAAAAGCAGAGTTGGTTATTACATCTCAACTCATTGAAAAAGTATTTTATTAATATACTTTCATATAGACTTAATAGCCCTGTATCATAAAGTATGGGGCTTTATTATTTTTTGCCATAAAAAAAGTGATATTCAAAAATGTGACCGGTTTATTTGTCGTTGAATCAATCGTTTAAATGATTCTTCGCTTAATTGATATATTTAAACAGTTACACTTTTAGTGGTAAAAAGCTGAAAGCGGTTATGATTGGGCGGTATTGCCAACTGACAAATGGATAATTGTATCGGGGGTAATGTTTTTATAGTCAATTGTAAATCAACGCTTATTATGATTTTACACCATAAAAAAGCGACCCTGCGGTCGCTTATAAATCCGGTGAAATTTTAACATTTGCGGAAGCGGGGGGATTCGAACCCCCGGTACAGTTACCCGTACGTCAGTTTAGCAAACTGGTGGTTTCAGCCACTCACCCACACTTCCTGAAATCGCAAAAAGCATCATTTTGCTCAATTGCGATGCAAATATAATTGTTTGTTTTGATTATACAAACAAGTTTCCTATTTAAATAGCTTTTTCTTTTATCAAATATTCAGCTATCTGTACGGCATTCAGTGCTGCGCCCTTCTTTATCTGATCGGCCACCACCCAGAATGTCAGCCCGTTCGGGTTGGCGATATCTTCACGGATTCTTCCTACATATACAGGGTCCTTACCTGCCACAAACAAAGGCATTGGATATTCTTTTTCAGAAGGATTGTCCTGTACGATCACACCTTCGGCCTTAGAGAATGCTTCACGGGCTTCACCGGGTGAAACCGGACGTTCTGTCTCTACCCAGATAACTTCCGAATGAGAGCGTAAAACCGGTACACGGATACATGTTGCGCTGACTTCAATATCGGAATGCATTATCTTACGTGTCTCGTTATACATCTTCAGTTCTTCTTTTGTATAACCGTTATCGGTAAATACATCTATCTGCGGAATCAGGTTATATGCCAGCTGGTAAACAAATTTCTCAACGGTAACATCCGTATTGTACGCTATTTGCTTAAACTGGTTGATAAGCTCATCCATAGCAGCGGCTCCTGCTCCCGATGCGGCCTGATATGTAGCTACATGAGCACGTTTGATATGAGAGATTTTCTCTATCACATTCATCGCTACCACCATCTGTATCGTAGAACAATTAGGATTGGCAATAATACCTTTCGGACGCACCTTCGCATCCTCTCCGTTTACCTCAGGTACTACAAGCGGCACATCTTTATCCATGCGGAATGCACTCGAATTATCTATCATTATCGCCCCGTGCTTGGTAATCGTAGAAGCAAACTCAACGGAGACACTACCTCCGGCCGAAACGAAAGCTATATCTATATCTTTGAAATCGTCATTATGCTCCAGTTGTTTGACTGTATACTGTTTATCGCGAAAGGTATAAGTAGTTCCCGCACTTCTGGCAGAACCAAACAATACTAATTCCTCAATAGGAAAGTCACGCTCGTCAAGAACTCTAAGAAATTCCTGACCTACAGCACCACTTGTGCCAACAATAGCAATTCTCATTTTTTTATCGGATGAATTTTTATAATAAATAAGAGTACAAAGATAATTAATTAGTTATTAATTATGGGTTTCGATTTCTTAGTTTTTACTATGCCAGTGTAAAAGCCGGACTATAACCCTTTTGTCCTAAAAATTCTGATTACCTTCTCCGATCTCTCTTTTTATATATATTTTCTCCAATGAACCCCGCGCTACTCCTCTTGCTCTGTGGTTTTAAACCCATCGCTAAGACGTAAAAAGGTAACAACCTTTACAGTGAACAGTTATCAGTTAACAACTCGTATCATAAGATGTAAAAACTTTGCACCTTTGCGTCTTTGCGTGAAACAAAATAAGACGCTGGCCAACCCGTAACTGCCCGAAGGGTGAATTAACCCGTAACTCTTAAAAAAGGTAACACTTTTTTCAGTGAACAGTTAACAGTTAGCAGTAAACAGTTAGCAACTTGTATCTCGTATCTTGTCTACTCGTATCTCATATAACTTTCAACTTATTACTCAATACTTACTACTCGTTAAAAGGTAACAAAAGTAACAGTCTTTTCAGCCTTTGTGCCCTTTGTGATTTCCTTCGTGTACTTGGTGGTTAAAACTCTTTACCACAAGGGGCACAAAGATTTACACAAAGAACACTATATAAAAAGTAACAAAGGTGACAACTTTTACGCATTTTAATTATTGAATCCTTAAACATTAAATTTTTAAATACTAAATCCAACACTTCAAAGAACGATCAACTTATAATATAGATAAAGTAATAAGAAAATACCAACAGAATATATATGTCCCTGAAAATAAGATTTATCATTTTTTCAAGGTAGTATATCATTTTGTGCAATTCGCAGGATTAGTTAAAACCTAAATTTGTATCATGAAAATTAATCTGAAATCATGAGCAACACGTACAATTTTCTCGCATTCGACATTGGCGCCACCAGCGGGCGCAGTATTATCGGCACATTATGTAACGGCAAAGTAGAACTGAAAGAACTTACACGCTTTCCGAACAAGATAATACACATCCATGATAAATACTACTGGGATGTATTCGCCCTGTATGAAGCATTGAAGGATGGCATGCGCGCCGCCTCGTCCCAAAATATAAAAATAGATGCTATCGGTATCGATACATGGGGCGTAGACTTTGTATATCTGGGCGAAGACGGTTCCGTTCTGGGTACAGCGCGCTCGTACCGTGATCCTTATACGGTAGGCATACCCGACGAGTATTTCAAGATCATACCACGCAAAGAAGTATATGAACTGACTGGCATCCAAATAATGAATTTCAACAGCCTCTTCCAGTTATATGCTGCTAAAAGAGAAGGCTCATCCGCACTAAAAGCTGCCAAGGAAATATTATTCATGCCCGATGCGTTGTCCTATCTGCTCACAGGGAAAAAAGTATGTGAGTACACCATTGCATCCACTGCACAGCTGTTAAACCCTACGACGAAAAAGATTGAAAATAAATTACTGGAAGCAATAGGACTCAGTCCGTCTATTATTCCTCCGGTTGTTATGCCGGGACAGATAATCGGTAATCTGAACAGTATTTTAGCGAACGAATGCGGAATAACCGACGCACCCGTCATTGCCATTGCGGGGCACGATACAGGCTCGGCCGTGGTATCCGTACCTGCCGAAAATGAAAATTTCGCATACCTGAGTTCGGGAACATGGTCGCTGATGGGCATCGAAGTCAATGACCCCATAGTCACTGAAGATTCGTTCGCGATGAACTTCACCAACGAAGGAGGTGTAGACGGCACAGTACGTTTTCTCAAAAATATTACCGGCATGTGGCTTCTGGAGCAATGCCGTAAAGAATGGGAGATAGCCGGCAGGCAATACACTTATCCTGAAATTGTAGCCCTATCCGGTTCTGTAAATGGTTTTCAATCATTGGTAGACCCTGACCATCCGTCATTTGCCAATCCCGAGTGTATGACAAAGGCAATAGTTGACTTCTGTAAGAAAACGAACCAGAAATCACCCCAAAGCGATGCGGAATTTATCCGTTGCATCTTTGATAGCCTGGCCCTTAAATATAAATATGTATTGGGTTGCCTGCAAAAGGTAGCGCCTTTCCCGATAGAAAAACTGCATGTGATTGGCGGCGGTTCGCAAAACAAATTGCTGAACCAGATGACAGCCAATGCAATCGGTATGCCCGTAGTAGCAGGTCCCGGTGAAGCCACGGCAATAGGGAATATAATGATGCAGGCAAAAGGACTTGGGCTGGTCGGTTCTTTACAGGAGATAAGGGACGTTATCCGCAGGAGTGTGAGCCCCGAAACCTTCTATCCGCAGGATACCGGACAGTGGAATGAGAAATATCAGGACTTCCTCACCATCCTGGCCCCCTGAATCCCCCTTGGGGGACTTTGGCAAAGCCACGAAAAAAATGGAATCTTTAAACATTAAATAATTAAATCTTTAAATAAAATAATCATGAAAAAAAATGAACTGGTACAAAAATCGTACGAAATAGCAAAAGAACGTTATGCGGCAATAGGAGTAGATGTAGACGCTACACTCGAAAAACTGCAAAAGATACAAATATCCATCCACTGCTGGCAGGCAGATGATGTCACAGGATTTGAAAACCTGGGTAATCTCGGTGGCGGTGGGATTCAGGCTACGGGAAACTATCCGGGGAAAGCCCGCAACATCGACGAACTGCGTGCCGATATTGAAAAGGTGCAGACACTGGTAGGCGGCAAGCACCGTCTCAATCTGCACGAAATATATGGCGATTTCGGAGGGAAGGTAGTAGACCGTGACGAAGTTGAACCATCCCATTTTACAAGCTGGATGCAATGGGCGAAAGAGAAAGACCTGAAACTGGACTTCAACTCCACATCATTCGGACATCCTAAGAGCGGCGATCTCACTCTGGCCAATCCCGACAAATCTATCCGTGATTTCTGGATCGAGCATACAAAACGCTGCCGTGCCATTTCGGAAGAAATGGGTAAATTCCAGAACGATCCGTGTATTATGAATATCTGGGTACACGACGGATCGAAAGATGTAACTGTAAACCGTTATCTGTACCGTTCATTACTGGAAAACTCTTTAGACCAGATATTTGCGAAAGAGTATAAAAATATGAAAGACTGTATAGAGTCTAAACTATTCGGTATCGCTCTCGAAAGTTATACAGTAGGCTCACATGACTTCTATTTGGGTTATGGGGCTAAAAAACAAAAGATGGTTACACTGGATATGGGACACTTCCACCTGACAGAGAGTGTCGCCGACAAAATTTCATCTTTACTTCTCTTCACTCCTGAAATCATGTTACATGTCAGCCGTGCCGTCCGTTGGGACTCTGACCATGTGGTATTGCTCAATGATGAGACTATCGATCTGGCAAAAGAAATCGTACGTGCCGATGCACTGGACAAAGTGCATATCGGACTGGATTTCTTCGATGCTTCTATCAATCGTATCGGCGCTTATGCAATCGGTATACGCTCTACTCAGAAAGCATTCCTGCAGGGATTGCTCGAGCCGATCGTCAAACTTCGCGAGTACGAAGCCAACGGACAATACTTTGAACGTCTCGCATTGCTCGAAGAAGCTAAGGGCTTGCCTTGGAATGCCGTATGGGATTACTTCTGCCTGAAAAACAATATTGCTGTCGGAGAAGATTATATCGGCGAAATACAGCAGTATGAAAAGGACGTAACATCGAAACGTTAAACACCCCTCCCGACCTCCCCAAAAGGGAGGAGTAAGAATGTTTAAATGAATAATAATTAATTAAAACAAATACTCTCATCCCCCCCTCTTTTGGAGGGGGCAAGGGGGAGGTGGAATATATATGAATACAATCATAGGATTAATAATAATTGCAATAGGAAGCCTCGGACAATCCAGTTCCTACGTGCCGATCAATAAAGTGAAAAATTGGTCGTGGGAATGTTTCTGGCTTGTTCAGGGAATCTTCGCATGGTTGGTATTTCCTTTAATAGGAGCATTATTGGCTGTTCCCTCCGGTTTCTCGCTTACCGAACTATTGTTTTCCGGAGGGGACGCCATACTGAAACCAATAGGATATGGCATTCTCTGGGGAATAGGGGGACTTACGTTCGGCCTTAGTATGCGTTATCTGGGTATTGCTTTGGGGCAATCGCTGGCGCTGGGCACCTGCTCGGCTTTCGGGACATTGATTCCGGCTCTGCTGAAAGGAGAGAACCTTTTTGAAGGCAACGGGCTTATTCTCCTTATCGGAGTATCGATAGCCATTGCCGGCATTGCGATAATCGGATATGCCGGAGCATTGAAATCGCGCAATATGTCGGAGGAGGAAAAGAAAAAGGCGGTAAAAGATTTTGCATTAAAAAAAGGTATCCTTATTGCGCTTCTCGCAGGAGTAATGAGTGCCTGCTTCAACCTCGGGCTGGAAGCCGGAGCACCGATCAAGGCTCAATTGCTGGAAGCCGGAGCAAGCACCCTGCTGGCTCTCAACCCGGTTATATTACTTGTTACCACGGGCGGTTTCATCACAAATGCGGTCTATTGCCTTTATCAGAATTATAAGAATAAATCGTTTAAGGATTATACGTCCATCACAGGTGCGAACTGGATAAATAACCTTATGTTCTGCGCCTTGGCCGGATTGCTTTGGTATTCTCAGTTTTTCGGATTGGGTATCGGTCAGAGCTTCTTTGAGCCGGGTAGTGTAATGATGGCATTCTCGTGGAGTATCCTGATGTCGCTGAACGTATTGTTCAGTAATCTGTGGGGCATTATACTGAAAGAATGGAAAGGTTCGGGACAGAAGACGATCACTATACTGGTTATAGGGTTGCTTGTATTGATAATTTCTATAATTTTACCTCAGATATTGAAATAAACAGCATCAAAGATCACAGGTATGAAAATTATAAAGTTTTTATATTTAATTGCCGGAACATTTTTAATATGTTTCTTTCTGACAAGCTGTTTGTCTTCTGAAAATGAAGAAAATTCCGTTGTAAGTTTTTCAGAAATAGAAAAAAACTTTAAAGATATACCCGGGGAGGTGCAAACCTCTGTATATTGGTACTGGATATCGGACAACATCTCAAAAGAGGGTGTTATAAAAGATCTTGAAGCCATGAAGAAGGTCGGCATCAACAGAGCTTTTATCGGAAATATAGGATTAGGTCCTAATGATATTCCCTACGGGAATGTAAAACTGCTCTCGGACGAGTGGTGGGATATAATGCACACCGCACTGAAAAAGGCTACAGAATTAGATATAGAAATAGGAATATTCAATGGCCCTGGCTGGAGCCAGTCGGGAGGCCCCTGGGTAACACCCGGTCAGTCGATGCGCTATCTTTCCGTATCGGAACTGTCCGTTACAGGCCCGCTTGCATTAAGCACGAAACTGGAAAAGCCGGATGGCGATTTTCAGGATGTAAAAGTTTTGGCTTTTCCTTACGACAAATCACTTCTGCCGTTGAACTCTAAGATTGCTAAAATAAAATCGACACCTCAGATCAGGGATATATCCTATATTGCAGACGGAAATCCTGATACGGGGATCAATTTGGAATCGTTCGGAACCGTTACAGTAGATTTTGAAAATCCGGAACCTTATGTATTAAGGTCTATATCGGTTTTGCCCACCCGGCATCCCATAAACGCGGATATTGAATTACTCGTAAAAGACAGTAACGGGCAATACAACGCAGTTCGAAAATTCAATATCAACCGCACGAATGCAAGCGTACAGGTCGGATTCAACCCATATGGCCCGGTGGTAATAGCCGTTCCGGAAACAGAGAGTAAAGATTTCAGGGTAATATTTACAAACGCGAACCAAAATTGTGGCATAGCGGAGCTTTCGTTATCTGCCGAAACATTAGAGGAGCGCTATGTAGAAAAAACGTTAGGCAAAATGTTCCAAAGCCCGCTTCCGTACTGGCATGAATATATGTGGGACAAACAACCCGAAACCGGCAACAAATTGTCTCTTGTCGATCCGACTAAAATCATTGATATTACTGGGTATATGGATAAAGATGGTAATCTGGAGTGGAAAGTTCCGGAAGGCGACTGGAAGATCATCCGTTCGGGAATGGTTCCGACAGGCACACGCAATTCCCCAGCATCGGCTGAAGGAGAAGGCCTGGAAATTGATAAAATGAGTAAAAAGCATGTTGCGGCTCATTTCGATGCATTCATGGGTGAGATAATACGCCGCATTCCTGCCGAAGATAGGAAGACCTGGAAAGTTATAGTGCAGGATAGCTATGAAGTGGGAGGGCAGAACTGGACCGACGGTTTTGTTGAAGACTTCAAAAAGAGATACAACTATGATCCCGTTCCTTTTATTCCTGCATTCAGCGGCTATGTGGTCGGCAGCCGCGATATCACGGATCGTTTTCTGTGGGATTTAAGACGGCTTGTGGCAGATAAAGTAGCCTATGACTTTGTGGGAGGATTCCGTGAAGCAGGTAGCAAACATGGCTTAAAAACATGGCTCGAAAATTACGGTCATTGGGGATTTCCCGGTGAATTTTTGCAGTATGGCGGCCAGTCGGACGAGATAGGAGGCGAATTCTGGAGCGAAGGCACCCTTGGCGATATAGAAAACAAGGCGGCTTCTTCCTGCGGGCATATTTATGGCAAAAAGAAGATCTTCGCGGAATCCTTTACTGCGGGAGGCGCCCATTTTGCCCGTTATCCGGAATTGCTGAAACAGCGTGGCGACCGTTTTTTTACAGAAGGTATAAATAGTACACTGTTGCATGTGTATGTTCATCAGCCTTACGAGGATAAAAACCCGGGTATGAACGCATGGTTCGGAAATGAATTTAACCGTAAGAATACATGGTTCTATGATATGGATATTTTTCTCCGGTACCTGAAACGGTGCAATTATATGTTACAGCAGGGCACTTATGTCGCCGATGTGGCTTATTTTATAGGTGAAGACGCCCCTAAAATGACCGGAGTCTGTGATCCTGCCTTGCCGAAAGGTTATTCTTTTGACTATATAAACGCGGAAGTTTTAATGACACGGGCTAAGGTAAAAGACGGCTATATCGTATTACCGGACGGGATAAAATATAAAGTGCTCGTTTTGCCCCGGCAGGAAACTATGCGACCTGAACTCTTAAAGAAAATATCACAACTGGTGAATGACGGCGCAGTAGTTTTAGGTCCTGCACCAACACGATCTCCAAGTTACGAGAATTATCCTGCGGCGGACAATGAAGTGAAACAGCTTGCTGCTTCTCTATGGAATGGTGTAGATGGAATAAATACCAGATACGCAAAAACCGGAAAAGGTATGATCGCCTCCGGAATGGAGATGCAGGAGTTATTTGATATGCTGAAAATAGTTCCGGACTTTAGAACCGGACAGGATGATCCTGTGCTGTTTATCCATCGTACACAAAATGACGGGGATATGTACTTTATATCAAACCAGTCGGGACAAACAATCTCCATAAATCCTGAATTCAGGATAGAAGGGAAAATACCGGAATTGTGGGACCCTTTGACGGCTACTGTCCGGAAGCTGAAAGCATATACAGTAAAAGACGGTAAAACCATATTACCCCTTAAACTGGAACCTGTGGAAAGCGCTTTCATCGTATTCCGCGAACCATCTAAGGAATCACCCGGAGGAGACGTGAATATAAATTACCCGGCGCTAGAACCTGTACAAGCTGTTGTTTCTCCGTGGACTGTTACTTTCGACTCAAAAATGAGAGGCCCAGTAAAACCTGTGGTAATGAATACGCTCCAGGATTGGACGCTATCAGATAATGACAGTATAAAATATTACTCGGGAACAGCCGTCTATAAGAATAATGTGACATTGGCAAACATTTCAAAAGACAAATCCTATTATCTCGATTTAGGTAAAACAATGGTAATGGCTAAAGTCTCCGTAAACGGCAAATATGCAGGTGGAGTATGGACAGCGCCGTGGCGGATAGAAATCAGCAACTATATAAATGAAGGAGAAAACAGTATAGAAATATCAGTTGTCAATAACTGGGTAAACCGTCTGACCGGGGACAGTATGCTTCCGGAAGATCAGCGTCAGACCTGGTGCCCTGTCAATCCGTATAATAAAGACAGTGGATTACAATCATCCGGTTTGCTGGGTCCCGTATCTGTCTATACTATCAGTTATTGAAAAGATAATTACAGAAATTATAATATTATAGAAATGAAATCAATATTAGAAAATCGCCCCGAACTCTCCAAACGGGTAAATGAAGTTGCCGAAGTAGCCGGCTACCTGTGGCAAAAAGGATGGGCTGAACGTAATGGCGGAAATATCACGATCAATATTACCGATGTGGCAGACGATGAAATACGGAATATGAAGCCCATAAGCGAAGTGATGCAGATAGGAAAGCCCCTTCCGCATCTCAAAGGCTGCTATTTCTTCTGCAAAGGTACAAACAGGCGCATGCGCGACCTTGCTCGCTGGCCGATGGAAAATGCATCCGTTATTCGGATTCTCGACGACTGTGCCAGCTATGTGATAATAGCGGATAATCCGGTGAAACCGACATCCGAACTTCCGTCACATTTATCGATGCACAATTACCAGATAGGAATAGGCTCGGGTTATAAAGCGGCGTTGCATACGCATCCTATCGACCTGATAGCAATGACTCATAATCCCGCTTTCCTCGAAAAAGACAAGCTTACATACCTGCTTTGGAGTATGATTCCCGAAACACGGGCGTTCTGCCCTAAAGGCCTGGGTATCATTTCATACAAAATGCCAAGCTCGATGGAACTGGCAGATGCCACGGTGGAAATGCTGAAAGACTACGATGTGGTGATGTGGGAAAAACACGGGGTCTGCTCTGTCAGTGAAAACATAATGGAAGCTTTCGATATGGTGGATACCTTATCCAAATCCGCACAGATTTACCTGACAGCCAAATCGATGGGATTTGAGCCGGAAGGTACTTCGATGAAGGATATGGAAGCCTTGAAAGTCGCGTTCAATCTGCCAAAGTAAAGAATTTAATACATGTATAATAAGAAAAGTGCCTCAAAAAGGCACTTTTCTTATTATATAAAGGCAAGAATTACAATGTAATTTTCAGCGAAGCCCCCCAGCGCACCGGCTTTCCTTTTTGTGCAAAATAGTCGCCCATAGATTCGAACAGGAACGTATTATAATCCCTGTCGAGAATATTCTTCCCCCATACTTCGAGCGTAAATATACTCTTATCCAACGCCAGATGAGCGTTCAACGTACCGTAGAAGCCCTGCGACATATCATTGTCCTCAGCCCAGTACACTTTGCCCACACCGGCGAAATTAGTATCGAATGTGATCTTGTCAAGGATCGTATTATGTTTGAAATCGTAAGAAATACTGCCGCCTACGCTGAATGTGGAACTTGGAGCAAAAGGGATATGATTCCCTGTATAATCATGGATAACAGTCCCCTCTTTATCCCTTACTTTATAATCCTTGAATGTGGCATCGGCTAATCCGTAGCTTGCATAAAGATAGAAACCATTGCACGGGCGGGCTTTTATTCCTACTTCCAGTCCCTTGCTTTCTGCCTTACCTGCATTGCTTACCATACGTCCGCCCCCGGTCTTTATAAACTGGGTGATCTGTACATCACGGACATCCATATAATAGAGGGCAATGTTCGCGGATAAGGTATTACTGATTATATCGGCCTGTCCTCCCAATTCGTAATTCCAGCTATACTCAGGGTTATATGAGATACGCTCATTTATAGGAGTACCTTCTTCCGAAGGCTGGCTTCCCGGCATGCTGTTTTTCATCTTTGCCTCAAGTGCCTCTTGTAGCAGATCTGCAAATATCTGGATGTTGTGCCCGCCTGCCTTATAGCCTCTGGACGCCGATGCATACACATATGAATCGGGGTTGAACTGGTATTTCAATACCCCTTTCGGCAACAATTCCAGATAATCGGAAGATGATTTTCCTACTACTGCCGTATCGACAGTGTGCGACATAACAGGTCTGCCCGGGCCCGTATTTATATCAAATCCGGCAGAGGTATAGGCATTATAATCCAGTTTAGTCTTTTCATAATCGAGGCGTAATCCCAACGTGGCAGAAAAACCTTTAAGTCCGAAAAGATTATTGAATGTCGACTGATGAAAGACCGCCAATCCGTAAATAGGGCGCTTGTACTCACCATTCAGATCAATTTGATCATCGGTAAAAGTAATGGGCGCCCCTGCGTTTGTCAGCGGGTCTTGCAGAAAACGCTTTATCCCGTCTTTCATCATATATACGGGAGGTGTGTTGTGCAGGTAATCGTAAAAACCATATCCGCCGAACGACCACTGATAATCTGATGCACTCACAGATTTAACCGTTACTTCCTGACTCAATGAATTTTGCCGTTGGCGTTGATTGATCTGAAAAAGGGATAAAGGCGTATAATCCTGATCCATATTCATTTCGTCATTCAGGTATTGATACCCGGTTGTAGAATTTATCTCGTAGTTGTTGCCTGCATATTTCAGGGCCAGTCCGTTTGTCACGAGCCTGCGCTTGTAGTAGCCTTCCGAATCATAATTTATATCCCCTGTAGCTACATTCGCATAGGGAAAAGCTCCCTGATCTACATAGTCGAAGCTCAAACTGTAATTAAGTGAAAGCCGGGAGGTTATATCCCATACAAACTTAGCCCGGCCTCCTGCATTTTTAAGGTCATCGGCCTTCTTGCCTGTATATAGATTGGTGAAATATCCGTTATCCTGGCGGTAATAGGCTCCCACAGAGAATCCCGTTTTATTACTCAGCCTCTGATAATGGGATGCATTGGCTGTAAACAAACCGTAATTCCCTCCACCTGCCTTAACACTCGTACCTTCATACGTCAAGGGTGAATAGGTATAAATATTCATTATACCACCCATTGCGTTACGGCCGTATAGCGTGCCCTGTGTACCCCTAAGCACCTCTATCCGCTGGATATCAAATAATTCGGTATCGAAAGAGGTTGTATTGAAATAAGGAATATTATCCACGTACATGCTCACTGTCTGGTCACCGGACCGTGCGCCTATTCCCCGTATATAAACAGGTGCCGTCATTTTGGACCCGTAATCGGCCGCGAAATAGTTAGGCACAATGGCACTCAGGTCTTTCAGGGAGTGCACCTGCAATGCATCCAGATTCTTAGGAGAAAATACAGAAACAGCAGCCGGCAAAGATTTGAGGCTATTGGTTTCCTTTGTTGTGGAAAGTATGACAATGTCATTTTTCAGTTCGGTATATAATGTATCTTTAGGTAATTCACCTTTAGCATAAACAGATGTTATACAATTAAATACCAATGAGATCAATAGTGTATTCTTTATATATGAATATCGTTTCATAGATTATATTTATTAGATTACACAAAGTAATATATTCTCTTTATTTCCGGCAATCACTAGATGTAGTGAAAAAGTGGTTCGAATCGCTAATGAAACGTTTCTATGCATCATCTTTTACAATTTAGATACATTATCTGTTTTCATATATGCTAACCATATATGGTCAAAAGGCAACACTATTTACAGTCAACAGTTAACAGTCATCAGTAAACAGTGAACTAACTTGTAACCCGTAACTGCCCGAAGGGCGCAGAAATAACATTCGCCGAAGCGAAGGCGAGGCAAACTCGTAACGGCTTTAATCAATACGTCAAAGATCCAACTGCTAACAGCTATCTACCCTATAGATAAAACTTCCCAGCTTTTATAAGCTTTATAGATAGTTTTTTATAATTTTGCAAACTTAATATTAAGAATAATAAATAATTGATATATGAAGATTGAAGCCAAGTTGCAGGAAAACGTAATAAAAGGGATTGAAATCCTTTACGGACAAACAGTATCGCCCGAGCAGGCCTCATTGCAAAAAACCAAAAGAGAATTTGAAGGTCATCTTACACTGGTAGTTTTCCCTTTTTTGAAAATGTCAAGGAAAGGTCCGGAGCAAACCGCTCAGGAGATAGGGGAATGGCTGGTCGCGAATACTTCTGAAGTAGAAAAATTTAATGTAATAAAGGGCTTTCTGAATCTGACTATAGCCGGAGTTTGTTGGTTACAGGAACTTAATTCTGTGCATTCTGTTGAAAACTACGGAATCCAGGAGATAAAAGCGGATGCTCCGCTCGTTATGGTGGAATATTCTTCACCAAATACCAATAAACCTTTGCATTTGGGGCATGTGCGTAACAATCTGCTTGGCTTTGCTCTGTCCGAAGTGTTAAAAGCAAACGGTAAAAGGGTAATAAAAACCAATATAGTAAATGACCGTGGCATCCATATCTGCAAGTCCATGTTGGCATGGCAGAAATGGGGTAATGGGGAGACGCCTGAATCGAGCAGTAAAAAAGGAGATCATCTGGTGGGTGACTATTATGTATTGTTCGACAGGCATTATAAAACTGAGTTGGCGGAATTACAAGAAAGAGGATTGTCGAAAGAAGAAGCTGAGAGCCAGTCCAAACTGATGGCTGAGGCCCGTGAAATGCTCCGCAAATGGGAGGCCGGAGATACGGATACGGTCTGTTTGTGGAAAATGATGAATTCATGGGTGTACGCAGGCTTTGATGAAACATATAAGAAGCTGGGAGTAGACTTTAATGAGATATATTACGAATCGGAAACTTATCTGGATGGAAAAGAAACGGTTCTGGATGGGTTGAAAAGAGGTGTTTTCTATCAGAAAGAAGATGGCTCGGTGTGGGCTGACCTTACAGCCGAAGGGCTGGATCATAAACTGCTTCTCCGCAGCGATGGCACTTCCGTTTATATGACTCAGGATATAGGTACTGCACAGCAACGCTTCAAGGCACATAAAGACCTGAGCGAAATGATCTATGTCGTAGGTAACGAGCAGAATTATCATTTTCAGGTATTGTCCATCGTTTTAGATAAGCTTGGGTACGAGTTTGGCAAGGGGCTTGTGCATTTTTCGTATGGCATGGTAGAATTGCCCGAAGGTAAGATGAAATCGCGTGAAGGCACGGTTGTAGATGCCGATGATCTGGTCGCAGAAATGGTATCCACTGCCAAGATAACATCCGAAGAGCTGGGTAAACTGGACGGGGCTACAGAAGATGAAGCAAACAATATTGCCCGTATCGTGGGGATGGGGGCATTGAAATATTTTATCCTAAAGGTAGACCCGAAGAAAAACATGACTTTCAATCCGAAAGAATCTATCGACTTTAACGGAAATACAGGGCCATTTATACAATATACCTACGCACGTATCCAATCGGTGATCCGTAAGGCCGGTGAACAGGGATTGTCTGTTCCTGCATTGTTGCCTGTTGATACGGAATTGACAGCCAAAGAAGAAAACCTTATACAGTTGCTTTCCGATTATGCTTCCGTAGTGAAGCAGGCCGGAGATGAATACAACCCTGCATTAATCGCGAATTATATATACGATCTGGTAAAGGAATATAACCAATTCTACCACGACTATACAATACTGAAAGAAGAAAATACTGCGTTGAAAGATTTCCGCCTCGTTCTTTCGCAGGAAGTAGGTAAAATCGTAAAAAGCGGTATGTCGCTGTTAGGCATAGAAGTTCCGGACAGAATGTAATACTTTATTCGGAAACAGAATCAGGATTTCCTTCGAGGGGTTCCTCCTCTATCCCAAGCTGTTCCTTCAGCTTGGGTATATTTTTTAGCCTTGTATCCAGTTCCGCCTTATACAGGGCTATCTGGATGGCCAGTTCCGAGCGGCTCTTTTCGGGTAACATCTCAAAAGCTGTGGTTATCCATTTTACGGCATTCTCTATATCATCGAGGGATTCATTTGCTAAAGCGATATTGGATGCCAGACGTATTTTCTTTGTCGGCTTACTGTCATCGTACAATCCGCCCCAGATGTCCGCGGCTTCCGCCCATTTTCCCTGTTCCACAAATTTCGCAGCCTTTTTCATCTCCGAAGAGTTGTCCGAGTAGTACCAGCGTTGGCTTGTCTTCCACGAAGGTATGAAGTTGCCGGTTATTTTATCGGCACCTACTACCGACATTTCGGTAACAAGGCTGTTTATTTCGTCTACGTTGTTCTTTATCCGGCTCCAGTCTGCCGTTTCCTCTCTGAAAAGGCTGTCTACAAGGCCGACCGGGTTGCCGTATTGAGAACCGTCTTTGGCATATGCTCTCATTATGATTCCCAACTTTGTGCCGAGAATGCTGTAATTACTAAAATACGCCGTGTTCTCTGTTTCCAGTTGAGCGGAAATGGCGAACAGATTGAGAGATATTAATGCATCCGCATCTTTCTCTTGGCAAATGGTCTGAACTTTCCTTGCCGGCAGCAGGGTTATATCATTGCTCGATCCATTATATGTTTTATAAGGGTATAGTTCTACTTTGTTGAAGTATTTTTCTTCATTCATAAACTTAGTCAGTGAGTTCAGGAATATTGTGCGTGCGCTGTCCATCGATAAGATAGACGGACCATTATTCGGGGTTGCGGTTTCTTCGTCGTTGTCTGGCGTAGGGCTGTTGTCGACAATAACCACATTCGTAATTTCCGGAGGGAAAGATATGAATGCGGGTTGCCGTACATCTATAGGGATAAGATTGATCGTGGTACACGAACTCAATATATATATCAATATAATGGAGGATAATATCTGTTTCATAATACGTTTCATTTGATACTGACACTTTTTTCTCGATCTCATCGCAACTGTGCGCATATCCCGGGAAATAACAAAGGGCTCTGCGACCCTAAATGTACGAAATAAGCATTATATTTGTAATATAAGTAAAAGAAAATATTTAGTGCTACATTATTTAGTCATAACTAACTATCGCTGTTTCAGATATGAACGCAATAAATAGGTCTGTGACCTTAATCATCAAAATAAATGAATCAACTTTCCGCAAACGAAGTTTTCAGGCTGGCTGCCGATATAGTGGGTAATACTTCACAAAGTGTATTCCTTACGGGAAAAGCCGGAACTGGTAAAACTACATTCCTTCATTATATACGACAAAATGTAGATAAGAATGTCGTTGTGGCCGCCCCTACCGGTGTTGCCGCCATCAATGCAGGGGGAGTGACATTACATTCCCTGCTTCAATTGCCGTTCGAACCGTTTATTCCCAACTTTGAAGGAAAGAAGAAACTGGACTATCATTTCAAGCTGCGCAAGTCTAAAATAGAAATGTTGCGTGAGCTCGATCTGCTGATTATAGACGAGGTAAGTATGTTGCGTGCCGATATGCTCGATGCCATCGATTATATGCTTCGCCGGTATAGGAACAACCAGCAGGCCTTCGGCGGGGTGCAGATACTGTTTATCGGGGATATGTTCCAGTTACCACCTGTCGTGCAAACTTCGGAATGGGAACTGCTGAAACATCATTATCCGTCCCCGTTCTTTTTCCATGCGCAGGTACTGGCCGATTATACACCTCTTTATATAGAGCTGAAAACGATATACAGGCAGCAGGATCAGCAATTTATCGATATACTCAACCGCATCCGCAACAATTGCGCCACATCTCAGGATTTGCAGGTGCTCAACCGGCGTTATAATCCCACATTCAAACTGCCCGGGGAAAACCGCTATATTGTTCTTTGCACACACAACTATAAGGCCGATCGTATCAATAGTGAGGAGTTATTGGGATTAGCCGGTAAAGAATATAAATTCAACGGGGAAGTGAAAGGGGACTTTTCCGAAAATTCCCTTCCAACCGAAGCCAGTCTGACGCTTAAAGAAGGGGCGCAGGTCATGTTTGTGAAGAATGACGCGGGAGAGAAGCGCAGGTATTACAACGGAAAACTGGCTACTATCTGCCTCTTGACGGAAGATAAGATACAGGTACGCTTCGAAAACGGGGACGAAATGGAGCTCGAAAGTGAAACATGGCGTAATGTCCGTTACAAGCTGAACGAAGAATCAGGAGAAATAGAAGAGGAGGAGCTGGGTTCATTCACCCAGTACCCGATACGCCTCGCATGGGCGATCACCATCCACAAAAGCCAGGGGCTCACCTTCGACCGGGTAGTGATAGATGCAGGGCAGGCTTTTGCTGCAGGCCAGGTATATGTGGCGCTTAGCCGTTGCACTTCCCTGGAGGGGATTGTGTTGTTTTCGCGTATCACGGCGCAGAGCATAAGCACCGACCGTTTTGCCTTAGAGTTCGCTAATAAAGAGCAAAGCCCGGAATATCTCCGTCAGATATTGATTCGGGAAAAGCCTCGTTATTGTGCCGGACAGGTAAAGAAATATTTCGACTGGACGCCATTTATCCGCAGCCTGCATTCTTTGTATGAACTGGCGACGGAAAAGAAAATTCCCAAGCAGGAAGAAACGCAGGCGATGATTGCCCGGTTGTGCAGCAGGGCTGTGGAACAGCAGGAGATAGCCCTGAATTTTACGAAGGAACTGAACCGGATACTGTCGGCTCCGAACCCTGATATTAACCATCTCCGGGAACGCGTACAGAAAGGAATACTGTATTTTCATAAAGATGTGCAGCAATATATAATACTGCCTGTGGAAGAGCATCTGGACAGTCTTAAAAACGCATCGAAAGTAAAACAATATCTGAAGAAAGCTAAAGAGATACATGCAACTTTACTCCGTTTGCTCGAACGCATGGAGTTTGTACGTTATGGTGACGTCAATCTTACTGAAGGGTTATCTTTTGATAAACTGACATTGCCTAAGGAAGAAATTACGAAAACAAAACCGGAGAAAAAGGAACGGCCGCAGAAAGGCGATTCGCAACGCCTGACCCTGTCTCTCTTCAACGACGGGAAGTCGGTGAAAGAGATTTCCAGGGAACGTAATCTGGCTGTTACGACTATCGAAGGCCATCTGGCGGGTTTTGTACTTACGGGAGAATTGGCCGTTAGCCGTCTGGTCGATGAAAGCAGGATGGAATATATGCTTCCGGTATTGAGAGAGATTGCGCCTCAGACTCCTTTGACCGAGATAAAGGAGAGATTGCCCAAGGAATGTTCTTATCTTGACATTAAGGCAGTGATGAATTACATTAGATATACGGAGAGAAAGGCCGATAGAGGTTAATTTCCATTCTATGCGCTATCGGGCAAGATGTGGATTATAAGTTCGTGTCAGTACGTGATGTAAAATAGAAGAACAAGTAAGAACTTTTGTTTTACCACGACGCAGGGCCGGGCTGTTAAGTTCAGAATTCTTATGCCCTCTGTGTCATGTTGAACGAAGTGAATTGCAAATCGCCGAAGCGAAGGCGAGGCAAACATCTCCTGAATCGAAGGAGATCCTTCGTTTCACTCAGAAACAACGTTCGGCAGAGCGAAGCGGAGCCAATGACGGCAGAAAATAACAGAACAAAGCGGAGAACTTAACAGCCCTACGACACAGGGAGATTTACAATCCGATGGGACGAAGATATTCAATCATCCTCTTCTAACTCTTTCAGATTATCGAGGCTTTGGATTATAGATTTAATATTTTTATCATAAAGTCTTTTGTATGACCAGATTGTAAATAATACTAAGCCGATAGCCATACATATAAGACCGGCCCACAAAATTATATTGACATTTAGCCGGGCATATAGGTAAGCACAACAAAAAAATACTACAGGTACAAAGAACAGCATTCCCAGCTTTTCCCTTTTTATATGTATATTATATTTATTGGTATATTGTATGTTGGTGCTTACAGGTTTTGAGAAATCAATCCGTGTCAATTCATATACTTTGTAGGATTGCCAAAAGAGAAGAATAATATCAACGATTAACATGGAATACATAAATGGCCGGTATTCAACTAAATATGGATGTAGATCAAGTGCGTAAATAATTAAAGGGATCGCTAACAATAAAATAACAACGCCTAATATATCATAATTTAATAAACGGCTCAAAGCCTTATCTGATTTTGTCTGTAGCATTTCTTTCATTATATTCTTTTTCAGGACTTCTTGTTTTTGCAAGTGTTCATTCAAAGATTGCCAGATATGTTTTAATTCGTCCAGTTCCATGTTTTCCCAATTTAAAGATTTGACATTTTTTTTAGTTTTTCCTTAGAACGCTTTATTTTTGTGGCCACATTACTTACCGTCAATCCAGTGATATCGGCTATTTCCTGATATGACTTTTCTTCCAGATAGAGCAAGACAATAGCGCGCTCCATTGTTTTCAACCGGTAGATATGATAGTACATTTCCTTTATTTGTTCACTCAATGTTTCGGGTTCTGCAATTGCATCCTGTAATATGGAAACAGGCAAACCTTTGGGGCGGCGCGTATCCTTTCGCATACCGGATATACAGGTATTTAACGCTATTCGGTACATCCATGTAGAAATAGAACATCCATTCTTGAAACGGGGAAATGCAGCCCAAAGATTACTTACAACTTCCTGATACAAGTCTGCCAAAGGAAATTCGTCTGAAACATAAAAAGAACAAACTTTATAGATAATCCGTTCATTACTACGGAGCGTATCAATAAATGTCTTTTCCAAATCAACTTTATCCATTTATCCGCTTTTTATATATTAGTCGATGGAAATCTGGGAAAATGACACAAACATGACAAAATATACTAAACAAATAGCCTCATTATGCTAACGGACCCCTGCTGCCGCACGAATCTTTTGCGTGTTTATCAAGTGAAAATATTTTATAAATTAATAAATATAGACCTATAATTGGCTGATAAATTTATCTATAGTACAAGCAGATAGTTTAGAGCTCTTTGAAGTATTGAAATGGCCCCCTAAATTGGCTCCGCCGAACGTTGTTTCCCCAAGGGGGACTTACAATGAGGGTAAAAAGTAATAAGTAAACAAGTGTTACCTTTGTTACCTTTTTTTGAAAGTTACAAGTTACTGCGCCCTAGGGCAGTTACGGGTTACAAGTTAGTTCACTGTTTACTGTTTACTGTTTACTGTTAACTGATATATCTGTTACCTTTGTTACTTTCTAACAGTTGCAGGTTGTTAACTGATTACTGTAAAAAGGTTCAATAAAAAATAATCTTTTCAAATCCCTGCTCCTAAGAATAAGGTTTGAAAAGATTATTATGCTGGAATCAACCTCTTTGTTGATTATTTGATTTTTATACTTAATATCTGTAATGCTCCGGTTTGAATGGCCCTTCTACGGGCACTCCCAGATAGTCGGCTTGCTCTTGGGATAATTTAGTGAGCTTCACTCCGATTTGCTCAAGGTGTAAACGGGCAACTTCTTCGTCCAGGTGTTTTGGCAAACGGTATACGTTCACTTCATAATCGTTGAGCCAAAGTTCTATCTGGGCCAGCGTCTGGTTTGTAAATGAATTACTCATCACAAACGACGGGTGTCCTGTGGCACATCCCAGATTTACCAGACGGCCTTCTGCGAGCAGGAAGATCGAGTGTCCGTTGGGGAATGTATATTTATCTACCTGAGGCTTGATGTTTGTATGTTCAATGCTTGGGAAATTAACAAGCTTGTCTACCTGTATTTCGTTATCGAAGTGACCAATATTGCATACAATAGCCTGATCCTTCATGCGTGCCATATGTTCGATAGTAATGATATCTTTATTCCCTGTGGTAGTTACAAAGATATTACCTTCCTTTACGGCATCTTCCATCGTGGTGACTTCGAAACCTTCCATGGCAGCCTGTAATGCGCAGATTGGATCTATCTCGGTGACTATCACGCGTGCCCCGTATGAACGCATAGAGTGTGCACAGCCTTTGCCTACGTCGCCATATCCTGCAACAACAGCTACTTTACCGGCTATCATCACGTCGGTAGCGCGTTTGATACCATCGGCAAGGGACTCGCGGCAACCATACAGGTTGTCGAATTTCGATTTGGTTACCGAATCGTTCACATTGATGGCGGGTATCAGCAGTTCGCCCCGCTCCATCATCTGATACAGACGGTGAACGCCGGTTGTGGTTTCTTCCGAAACACCTTTCCATTCAGCAACGGTGCGGTGCCAGCGGTTGCTGTCTTCTCTTAATATCCGCGACAAGGTGTCTAAGATAACCTGTTCTTCGTGGTTGGAGCCTTTACGGTTTATGGTTTCTGAATTTTCTTCAGCTTTATATCCCCAGTGGATAAGTAATGTTGCGTCCCCGCCATCATCTACAATCAGATTTGGCCCTTTCCCTCCGGGAAAAGCAAGAGCTTGCTCTGTACACCACCAGTACTCTTCGAGCGTTTCGCCTTTCCAAGCGAATACAGGTATACCTGCGGCAGCTATTGCGGCGGCGGCATGGTCCTGAGTCGAGAAAATATTGCAACTGCACCAGCGTATATCAGCGCCCAGTTCTTTAAGGGTTTCAATAAGTACGGCAGTCTGAATGGTCATGTGGAGCGAACCCATAATGCGTGCTCCCTTCAATGGTTTTGTCGCTCCGTATTTTTTGCGAAGTGCCATCAGTCCCGGCATTTCGTGTTCAGCTATTTCGATTTCTTTTCTTCCAAAGTCGGCAAGACTGATGTCTGCCACCAGATATGGTAAACCTGATAAAAGTTGTTTTGACATGTATCTATCTAATTTTAAATATATTTTTCTCCATATTTCAACTTAACGTCAGCAACGAATTGTTTAATACGCTGCTCCTCTTCTTTTTTGCAGATGAGAAGTACGCCATCAGCTTCGGCCACGATATATCCGTTCAGTCCTTGCAAAACCGCCAGTTTTCCGGCAGGCAGGGTGACTACGTTCTCGGAACTGTCGAAGAATAAAGTTTCGGCAATCAAAGTAGCGTTCGCATTCTCATCTTTATCCGATATCTCGTATAACGAACCCCATGTGCCAAGGTCAGACCAGCCGAAATCCGCAGCCTGAACATATACATTGGCCGCTTTTTCCATCACGCCATAGTCTATGGATATGTTAGGGCAGAACGGAAAGTTTTCATCAATAAACGCTTTTTCCTTATCGGTACCGAATGCACCTAATCCCAGGTCGAAACGATTTGTTATTTCAGGCAGGTATCGATGGAATGCATCGAGGATGGTGCGGTTGTTCCAGATAAAGATACCGGAGTTCCAAAGAAACTCGCCGCTCTCATAGAATACTTTGGCCAGTTCGAGATTTGGTTTTTCTGTGAATACTTTGACTTTAGTTATTCCATCCAATTGTTCTTCGCTCATTTGTATATATCCATAGCCTGTTTCCGGACGGCTGGGGCGGATACCGAGAGTTAGAAGAGTGTTATGCTTTTCAACAAAAGTGAATGCTTTTTGAATAATTGCTAGAAACTCGTCTTCTTTCAGTATGAGATGGTCGGAGGGGGCCACAACTATATTTGCATCGGGATTGAAAGAATTTATATGATAAGAGGCAAAAGCAATGCAGGGTGCAGTGTTTCGGCGCATAGGCTCTAATAGGACCTGATTCTGCTTCAGTTCGGGAAGTTCATCCATGACCATTTGAGCGTACTCATTGTTTGTAACGATGTATATATTTTCAAGGGGAAGTATTTTCTTGAACCTATCTACGGTCATTTGTAAGAGAGAACGGCCTGTGCCGAAGAAATCCAAAAATTGTTTCGGACGGGCTTCTCTGCTAAAAGGCCAAAAGCGGCTGCCTATACCGCCACTCATTATCACGCAATAGTTGTTCTTATTATCCATGTTGATTATAATTTATGCAAAGTTACATCATACGAATATACAAACAAAACAAATGATAACAATAGCGTTGTGAAAAATATACTATTCTTTTGTAAAAAAGTTAAGGCGTGCTATTTGATATATAAAAATATTGTGTACTTTTGCACCTCACAAGCCCAGATGGCGGAATTGGTAGACGCGCTGGTCTCAAACACCAGTGGATTCACTTCCATGCCGGTTCGATCCCGGCTCTGGGTACTTTTTAGAAACGCTAAATCATTTAGAAATAAAGATTTAGCGTTTTTGTTTTTCTCTCCGTGTCCGCAGCGTGTCCGCATTTTATGGAAGGTGGAAAAATATTTGAAAAAAATCTGCTGCCCCAAGTGTTAGACAAAATCAAAAAGGCACTCGAATTGCACCAGCCAAATCAACTAACCGACTCAAAATGTTTATATGTAAATTGTTTCAAAAAGTTCAAAGCTTTTTCTCTATCTAGTATTTCGTGTATTTTTTGATTTTCATAACTGCGTAAGCAACGATAACAAGAAGGTTCGCACTGACAAGTTTCTAACGATTTGACTGCTCGTTTTATTACGGCATTTAGTACAGCACCGTCTTCTGTTACAAATCGTCTTGAATGCCCTGCTCCTCCTGGAACAGCATCATATATGATAATCTTATGTTCCATTTTGCCATTAGTTCTCTTGTATGTTAAACAAGCCTTAATGTCTCGTCTTTCAATGTTAAGCTCATTAGCAAAAGAATTTAGCAAAGCATACATTACAGACAGCATTGTAGCTTGGTCGGAAGTATCGCAACCAAAAGAAATTTTAGCAACATCTGTTTTAAATTCGTGGTGCAAGCAAAATCTTGTTAGTGAAGTATTGTTACATTTCCCTTTACCGAATGGATTTTTATGTCCATTTTTGGTATTTTCTATTCGTAAGACTCCATCTCTATAATCTTCATATTCTTTCAACTTACTCATTTCATCACTTGCAATGGAATATCCACATTTTGGACAAACATAGAAAAAATCGGTAGATTTAACCACAAGCGAATCATTTGCAGTTGATTCTACCTCCAATTTTATATTTTCTATTTCAAATTCATATTTACTTATTGGAAATGCCATTTTGTCGCCAATGTAAATTGCTTCCGTTTTATATTTTCTTTCTTGCGAACTAAGTGGAACATCTTTGACATCTTCTTCTGCAACAAAACCCGCTCTTGGCTCAATACTTTTATAAAAATCTCTTGATTTCAATTCTTTTTCGCAAATAGCGCAAAGTTTGCCTTCGTCCTTACTAATTGGCATATTTGAGTAATTGATATTTTTACATTCAGGACAAGTAGCAATATATGCAGTTTCAAAATCGCTCATTTCACTTTTATTCACAATCGGTTTCCGAATATAACGACTTGTGTATAGCCCGCCATCAGCGACAATCTCAGAAGACGGGGCGTATTCGGCAATGGCAACAGCCAAATCACGACTAAGATTTAAGGATTTAGAACTTTGAGAAGCAATGTTTTGTATCAATTCAACAGAATCAACAGGAAAACCATACTTTGGTAAGATATTTCCACGAACAAGAAAATCAATTAAATCGTTCTTTTGATATCTTTCTAATTTTCGTTCAAATACTCTGGCAGTTGCAGCTTCATTTGCTTTCATCGCCTTTTTGTATTCTAGTTCTAAATACTTTACATTCTGTTCAAACTCATTTATTATTCTTGTAAAAGAACCTTGCTCTCCGCAAAAGTCATTAAGCCATTCATAACTATTAATATACTTGTCTTTTAACTGTTGATTTATGCCTGATATTGAGTTTTTTAGCAACTCGGTTAATTCTTTTGGCTCTGATTTAAGCCAATTTACAAATTCTTTGTACCCCTTTTCGTTAATAAACGCTTTTGCGTTATTGCCTGAATACAATTCGGGGTTGATTTTCAAAAACGAGCTTAATGCAACTGCGTAAATATGTCGTTTCAGAATTTTTTCATTATCTAAATTAAAATTTGGTGGATAAATAACTCCGTTTATCATTTCCTGTGGTTGGTCAAAGAAAGTAAAATCGTGAGAACTTAATCTCGCGAACGTCAAAGCAAAGGCGGCTGCGTTTATACTTCTACCTGCACGCCCAACTCTTTGGGCATAATTTGACGCGAGAGGCGGAATATTACGTAAAAATACCGTTTCTAAATCACCGACATCAACACCCATTTCAAAAGTAGTAGAACACGATAGAGCATTAATTTCTTTTCGTATAAATTGTTGTTGATAATCCAAGGCATCTTTTTTTGCAAGTTGAGCGGTGTGCTCTTTTACAAATAATGGCGATACCTTTTCACTATTGTAAAGCATTGCATAATAATTATTTCGGCAAAATTCTTCTGAATTGAGCCTTTCTAAGTTTCCATTACAACCAATTTGAATACAATTATTGCCAATATTAAATTGAGTTACTTTTCCACATTTCTTGCATTGCCAAAGAACTGCATTCTTTCCAAGATTCGTTCTGAAATATTTTACAGGAACAACATATCCTTTACCGTCTTTTGTTTGAAGTTTATATTTATTGCCATCGGAAACCAAATAATCCCAATACTGTTCCAAAAATTCTACGGCTTTTTCATCATCTAAACTCAGAACTTTTTTTGTAATTGTCAATTTGTTAGAACGATAATACTTTTTTTCACCACTTTTTAATAAGTATGGGGTTGGCATAAATCCCTGTGAACCATACAGCGAATTATCTTTATTTTTAGTAATTACCTTTTGCGTTGGGGTAAAATATAAATATTCTCTATCACTATCGTTTATATCCGTTTCGTTATCAGTAATAATAGCTGCCGAACGCACGATTTCAAAAGCAAGATAATTTAGATAATTTTTCGCATCTTCTTTTGAAAGTTTATAATTACTGACAAGTACATTTATAATATCATCGCTATTACCAAGATACTCAAACGAAACTTTACCCAAAGAGACCAATGAAGTATCACGATTGCTGCTGTACAACTCGTTTAGAACGGCAACCCAAGCGTTACGGCGATTTTCCACTATGGACGATTCGGCACTGTCGGAATTACTTTTGCGAAATAATCGTAAACTCGAAAAATAGTTATCAAGTAAACCGACAAAGTCGCTAACGCCAATTCCATTCTTAAAATTGTTTTCTTCTCGTGTTACAACATTCCAAATTCCACGACGGCGTAAAAATTCTTTGTATGAATCGCCTAAAAAGCAAGCAAACTTTGCCGCGCCTTGCCGACTATCTGAAAAAATTAAAAATTGACTTCCTGTTTTTGATTTACTCTTTTTCTTTTCGGCAGTTTGCAGGAATATATTTTTTTTGACCTGTGTTTCAGTATTATCCTCAATCGTAAATGTATATTCGGGAATTTGTTCATACAATGAGGTTGCAACAACTCCTGTTGCTGTATCGTAACCCAAATTGAAGTATCTCAAAGTTCCTTTGCAATTGAGGCAATTATGGGATACCTTATTGCTTATGGAAGTGTTTTTTATTAATTTTACAACTTTTATTGGTTGTGTATTTCCACATGTACACCAACGATTGTGTGATTCATCTTCCGCAACTATTGCACCGCATGTTTTACAAAGACAATATACATCTTCGTTTTTGTCATTTGATTCTTCATCAAAATGAGGTTGATAAAAATTCCGCTCATCTGAAATACTAGCTCTGACCAATTTGTCATTAACAACCTTCCCAACGATAGCAATTTCGCCACAATCCTCACAAACTGTAACTTCAAACATTTTTGCTGAATTGTTATATGACGTCGAATAAAAATCTTTTCTTATTAATGACAAACTTTCCTCGTAATCAAGTGCTAAATAACAACCGTCTAATGCTTTTAAAAAATAATGATAGCGAATATCTATCAATGGTTTCCCATTTTTTCTTGCTTTTGCACACAAAGAAACAAATTGAACTGCCTCTTGGCTGGATATTTCAAGTAGTCTGGCAAAGTCATAGAGTTTGATTAAATTTCTATTACTTCTCATTGTATCATACCAAGTAGAAGTAGAAATAATATCATACAAGATTTCCGCCTCTTTCTCTCGCGAATATGCAATATTTAGATTGTACTTGTTCAATATGTCGTCAAAGAAATTTTCCTCATTTGCCAAATCGGCAAATAGTTGAATTGGATACTTTTTTATTTCTGACGATTTTTGAGAATTGTCCCGATATGCCGTTATTATGTCGTCTGTGCTAAAATCACAACCTGTTAATCGTTCTGCAAATTCTACAACTCGTTTATTACTTACAGGGCTTCCATCACCCAAAGTCGCAGAAGTCAAAATAAATTGAGGCTTCCTCTCTCCGTTAATTCTTCCTTTTAATCTTCCCATCAGAAAAGCTGTTTCTATGCCTGTTGCTCCTGCATAGACGTGTGCCTCGTCCAAAACCACAAACTTAAAATTGGAATTACTAAAAATTGTATCATCGCCCGGGCGAAAGAGCATATGTTCCAACATCGCATAATTTGTAAATAAAATGTGTGGTGGGTGTTCTTTCATCCTTTCGCGTGAAACTTCCTCGTTTGGCAATCGTTTTCTCAATTCAGGATATTTCTCATTGGCGTACATTGCTTCATAAAGTTTTATCGCGTCCGCCTCTTTATTTTCAGTACCGCCATTATATACACCAAACCTAATATCGGGATAATTCATTAAAATTTCACGCAAGCCCTTGATTTGGTCGTTTGCCAAAGCATTCATCGGATAAATGAAAACCGCTCTAACACCATCATTGAGCTTTCCTTGCTCTTTTTCGCGCAACAATTCATTAATTAGGGTCTGCTGAAAAACTCAGCAGACCAATTCATATTTAATTCGGTTTGCGTCCG
>NZ_JBHSGN010000104.1:0-24572 GCF_042654545.1 Dysgonomonas termitidis | reverse complement strand
GAACGCGAACCTAATCTCTTGCCAAAGAGATATTTATTGAGTACCCTTACGGGCGCACTTGGAGCTGATCTTGTGCTCCTCCTTCCCAAGCGTCCATAAAGGGAGACAGGTAATTCTCCAATTGGGAATAGGATGTCAATATAGGAAAAATATCAGCATATTTTTTGTTCAAAAACTCAATCGCATGAGGAAATGTACAATACTTGCCACCTTCATAGATTTTCAAAAACCAGATGATGGCTGCCAGCAGGATGATCGGGGATTCCACAAAGAAGTCTCCTTGTTTCTGAATCCACGATTTATTGAGGTTTAGCATAATTGTATATGCACTTTCATATGCGTCTGAGATGTCGCTCATAAATTCGGGTGCAATGGGGTTACAACGATGGCTTTTTGACGGGTTATCGAAATTAATTACATAGAATTTGGGAGTAACATCATATTTATCCAAATTCTTCAAAAGCTCATTATAAGCGATGGTAGATAAGTCATCGAACTTATAATCATAGATATACATCGAAAAGCCCTTACTGAGTTGCTGTTTGATGTAATTATTTACAATCGCATAGGATTTACCACTACCCGGAGTACCCAACACAATGGTTGCCCGAAATGGATTGACTACATTAATCCAACCCTTGTTCCATTTCTTTTTGTAAAAAAAGCGAGTCGGCAGATTGACCGAATATTCGTTTTCCATTAATTGAGTTTCCTGCATGAAAGACTCGTTCTCCAAATTGAAGACATCATCCATGAGGTCATTCTTCAATAAGCGACTCATCCACAATCCTGCCATCAATAACAAAATATACCCGACGGTCATTGTGAAAATGTAAATAGCAGTATTGGCAATCAATGGTAGAGGCAATGCCAGTATCCACCAGTTAAGGAAAAAGCAGAGAAACCCAAAGAACAAGAATACATATATTCTATTCCAAGTTATTTTTTCCTCTTTTACGCCTTTCGTGCCCAAGCAAGATAAGCCCAAGAACACCACAGCAAACAGCTTTGTCCATAG
Organism: Dysgonomonas termitidis; assembly: GCF_042654545.1. Classification (GTDB taxonomy): domain Bacteria; phylum Bacteroidota; class Bacteroidia; order Bacteroidales; family Dysgonomonadaceae; genus Dysgonomonas; species Dysgonomonas termitidis. The sequence goes on along the minus strand of NZ_JBHSGN010000104.1, from coordinate 23,554 downwards.
GATATTGGAAAACAATCCTGCTGTATTCTGAAAATTCAGCAGGATTTTATCAACTACTCCAATATTGATTCCTGTTTCCCGTATCGACTGGTAGCAGAACCAATAAATATGGATTACGACAAATAATATACTGATAGCCCGCATAAACTCCATCACTTTGGCTAATCCTCTCAAATCATCTTCTTGTTGCATTTTATTCTAATTTTTTAGGTCACAGACCTATTTGTTTATACTTATTTTTTACAATCCTCTGCCTCTATTCTTCTTCTTTTTCCGCTTCATACGGTTGGCAAAGGCAATTTCTTCGTAATTATCGCCATGCTGCTCCATAGAGAATAAGCCTGCAACCGCTTCTACTGCCGAGTCCTGTTCTTTGAAATCGTTGGAATTATTGTCGAAGTTCTGTTTATAGTTATCCGCATTATCGCTTTTACTGAACAACTCATGGAACACATTCGCCGAAAACTCCTTGCCCATGCGGGAGCCATTGAATACGGCTTTTTCTTGGTGGTCGATGAAGGTAACACCATAGATACGCTTGTCATCATTCTCTCGAAACAATACTGAGATACCATTTTTAGCCAACTCCTTCTCAAATGCCTTTCGGGAAGGTTGTTCTTTTAGGAGAGCAGATACGATATGCCTTGTCCGGTTGTAGGCTTTCTTATCCTTCAGCACATCTTTAGATGCATCCATTCTCTTCTGCAAAGCATGATATCCTACTTCCCGACCAATCAACGATGCTTTGAACGGGTTGCCGACTTTTTCACTTTTCTTATCCAATGCCGAATATACCAATCCATTATAGGCTTTGCCCCGAACTTCGCCTTTTACTTCATCTACGGTTATACCATATATATTAAGGAGTGCCCGATACTCATTGATATTCTGAAAATGATAGTCCCGCATCAGCGATTTGGCAATATTGGATACTTGTTTTTTGATATTACCATCTTTGATATTTACAGGTTTTAGAGACAGAGTATCGGATTGCTTTTGTTTCTCGGCAGGGATGAGATTATATTTTTGCTCCAGTTCCTTGCGGATTTTCTCCGAACGTCTTTTTTCATAGGAGTCGTTCAACTTCTTGCCATTCTCATCTACTCGTATCGAAACGATATGCAGATGGTGACGGTCAATGTCTTCGTGCTTATACACAAGATAAGGCTGGTTACCATAACCCATCTTTTCCATATATTCCTGTGCGATGGTACTTAGCTGCTCATCACTCAGCTTATCATCGGGATGCGGATTAAGCGATATATGCAGGACAGGTCTCTCGGTTCGTTTATTGGCATCCAAATATAGTTCAAATGATTTTATATTCAGATACATATTATATGTGCCATCTACATGTTGGATCATACGATTGCCAAAGAGTATCTTTCCTTTGCCCTGCTCTACCTTCTCCTGATTGTAGGATAAAGTTCCGAACAATGAACTCCCGCTGTTGATTTTAGCGACCATAATATTGTAAATATTTAGCTTCAAATTCAGCGGTAAGTGCAATAACTTTCTGATTTAGTTGAGCCAATTCAATAGTTTCCTGCTCCAATTTATAGAGAAAAGCGAGTGCTTTTTTCTCCGTAAAGTTGGTGTTGAGCGACCTCACAATCTGATTGTAATTATTGGCAATACCCCGAAACTGGCCAAAGAAAGTGGTCAGTCGCATATAATAATCGTGTATTCCCTTGTCTATTTTAACGACTTTGAGCGGCTTGTCAAAGATGCAGGAAGTAATAAAATGAGCCATTGCTGCCTTTCCCGACTGCTCAAAAAGGGATAGGAAGCGGACTTCATCGGCTTCATTGAGGTAGAATACGTGCTTTCTTTTCGCCGGATCTTGCTTGGGCAAGCGTCCGGTCTTTCGTTTGTTTGTTTTCTTTTCGTTCATAACATTGGATAATTAGCGGTCGCAGACCGTCCTATTTACATAGTCTGCGACAAGTTTTACATATGCTACTATTCGTGTAGCCGTTACATTCAATCGAGAACTAAAAATCTTGCCGACTTCGGAGCAAGATTCCCCCGACTTATCATAGGAGTGGGCAAGATGGTTTCAAGTACCTTGAAATAGTTTTGAGGGTACTCAAAACACATCTTGCCTTCAGCTGACGCTGATAAAAATCCACCTTGAAAGGGTGGATTGACGTTAAACTCGAAACTGACCGAACATTATCAAATGGAGAATGATGGGGATAAGCAATATATATTGCCATCATTGGATACACATCCTAAATGAATCAGCCCTTTCCAAACTATAATTTGTAAATCAGAGAATCTTTATCCTTCGATTATGCAAAGTTAGAGGGTATTTATGGGCTGAAATAATCCTTTACCTGTGCCAACCCCTGCCAACCGCTACCACCACTTATGAAAATGAATCGTTTAAAGAGAATGTTGATCTACTTTTGTTCTATCGAACGAAAGACAGAGTAGAAGATGGACTCATATATCAATCGATAAATAAAAAAATGGATAGATAGATTTCTGTATTGATATATGTTTTTTTCTATTGATAGAATCTTCTAACAATCTAATGATCGAGGTATAGATATATTGATAAATCTAACAAAGAATATCTCTATCTATAAAACTAAAAAACGATAGGACTATATGTAGATATATAGGGAGGAATCTCTATCTATAAATCCAATCATCCATCCATCTATTAATCTATCAATTGATAGAATTATAAATAGGACAAAAGATATGATCTATAGAACGGTATGTAGTTTCATAGACAGAAATATAAATTTATCAAACTAAAAAGTAATGATATGAAAAAGGAACCCTTGTTTATCAGTTTTAGTAATCAAAAAGGCGGAGTTGGCAAAAGTGCCTTTACAGTATTGATGGCCAGTTATTTCAATTATGTGTTGGGTAAGAACGTTGCGATTATCGATTGCGATAGTCCGCAGCATAGTATTAATGAAGAACGGGAACGGGAGAGCAAACTTGTAATGAATGATCCTTATTATAAGCGATTGGCTTTGAATCAGTTTAAGTTGGATAATCGGGGGGCTTATCCAATAGTCCCCAGCAATACGATGGATGCCATTACAACAGCCCGGCAGCTGATTGCATCTTCCGATACGCAGTTCGATATGATATTCTTCGATCTGCCGGGAACACTCAATACCAAAGGGGTACTGACACTTATCGCTAATATGGACTATATTTTTCCTCCGATGATTGCGGACCGTCTTGCCGTAGAAAGCACTTTGCAATTCGCTGTAGCCATGAACGAAGGCTACCTATCCGTAGGGAAGGGCAATATCAAGGGAATGTACCTTTTTTGGAATATGGTCGATGGACGGGAAAGAACCGATATCTATGACGTCTATGAAAAAGTAGTGGGCGAATTGGGAATACAGCTACTTAAAAGTTCTGTTCCCGATACGAAAAAATTCCGAAAGGATATATTGTCATCGCAGAAGGTTCTATTTCGGTCTACCCTGTTTCCTGCCGATAAAGTATTGATACAGAAAGCAAAGTTGGCTGAACTTGCTGAAGAAATTTTACAAATAATAAATCAATAAACAGATGAGTAAAAAAATAATAACACATGAGGAATCAGACGAAGATCTGATTTTGAGGTCTTTAATGAAAGGTAAAAGACCTGAAATAGAACAACCTGCTCCCAGTGAAGAAAAGCAATCAGAAATACAAGAACAAACATCTGAAGAACCGGTACAAGTTAAAGAAGAATCAAAAAAGCGAAAGGCTAAAGCACCGGATTTTGTTTCGACCTTTCTGAAAGAGAACAGGACTTCGTCCCGAAAAGGTAAGAATATCAATATACGCCAGGAGTTCCATAATAAAATCAGAAAAATTCTCGGCATAATTGCTGAGAATGACCTGTCCTATTTCGGTTATATTGATAATATTCTGGAACATCATTTTAACATGTATGAAGATGAAGTAAACGAACTCCTACGGAAGAATAACCAATTATAAATTAGACACCATGTTACCATATATAATTATATCAATTCTTCTGATTTTCGTTCTCCTGTTCTTACTTGTAAAAGGGATAACCCTTAGAATCATTATGCAGAACAAGAAGAGAGAACCAGACAACAATCCTCTTTTAAATGCAGATAAGGATATCTATGGCTCCGAATACAAAGAGAATAATATAAAGCGTTATAGTTCCTTATTTCTGATTGAATCAGATAAAATAGCCCGTCATGGCAAGTCCGTAAATATCCGTCCGGAGTTTCATGCTTGCTTGTCACTACTGCTTAAGATATCAACAGATAGTAATATATCCTTATTCAGTTACATTGATAATGTACTGAAAACCCATCTTGACGATTATCAGGAGATAATAGATGAATTATTGGAAGACAGCCTCAAGCAAAAGTTGCCATCCAAGAAACGCTAAAAATAAATTGTTATGATAATACTAATAACCACTTTAGCCGCAGTCCTATTATTTCTACTATTGGTATATCCGACCATTATTCGTCTATATCGAATCTTTCATTTGGGAAAAGAACAGATGGAAAAAGAGAAGAGTGTAGACCCAAATCAGCCTGAAATTTCAAAAAAAGAGGCTTCGATAGTCGGTAAAAGTACCTTTACCCTAAGCCAACCCCTGCCAACCACGACCACCCCTATGGCAAAAGAGCCGATAATCGAAGAGAATGCACCTACCTTTGCAACGGAAAGCGATCCGGCTCCGATGAAGATCGATTACCCATTGGACAGAGAAGAAAATAATGATGAGATTGACGAAGATCAAGAGACTATTGAATTAAAGGAAATGTTTGGTAAAGATGTCTGTTTTGCTTCGGGTGTCACAATCGATGAGTTGCATAAACTGAAACAAGTTGTTGAGTCTACGGAAGCATCTCAGAACGAACAGAGGGAAGCCGGAAGAATACTATATGAGAACAAAGAAACCGAAATCGTAGAACAACTCTCCTCCGGTAAAACGGCATCCATTATTTCTAACTTGATAGACCTGCATGTAACACTTCATCAGAAAGAACAAGGAACATCGAAGATAGTTGATGAGTCCGAAGAGCTGGAAGACTTTGACGTAAATAAATTTCTAAATCCTAAATAAATCTGCCTATGTAATAGATCAAAAAAACTAATTATCCAATTAAAAATTATCCAAGTTTAACCCGCCGTGAGCGACCATCCAATCCTCACGGCACAACTAACAAAAAACGTATGAAGAAAAGAATCCTATTCTTTGCAGCTATACTCTTAGCTGCTACCACATCTGTATTCGCACAAGGAAACGGCATGCAGGGGATTACCGATGCGACAAACATGGTAACCTCCTACTTTGATCCAGCGACCAAACTAATCTATGCCATCGGGGCAGTCGTAGGACTGATCGGGGGCGTAAAAGTGTATTCGAAGTTTTCGAGTGGCGATCCCGACACCTCGAAAACTGCCGCTTCGTGGTTTGGGGCGTGTATCTTCCTGATTGTGGCGGCAACCATTCTTCGTTCATTCTTCTTATAAGCCGATTTTAAGCTCCGGTCTTCAGCATTGGGCTTCGAGGATTTGAATATGAATCTACTATCGGTAGATGAATATTCGAATCTCTCGTCCGCCTTGGATACCACACTTAAAATCAATTCAGGGTCTTAGGCCCTCTTATTAACTCAAATAAAGAAGGAAAAAGAATGGAATATTCAATCAACAAAGGAATTGGCAAGCCTGCCGAATTTAAAGGACTCAAATCGCAGTACCTATTCATTTTCGCAGGTGGGCTATTGGCTGTGTTTATTGTCTTTGTGATTATGTATATGATCGGGATCAGTCAGGTTATCTGCATCGGCTTCGGAGTCATCACTGCCGGAACATTGGTCTGGGGTACATTCCACCTGAATGATAAATACGGCGAATATGGATTGATGAAGTTGCAAGCTACCCGCAACCACCCCCGATACATTATCAATCGCAAACGAATAATACAACTCATTTCGAGAATCAAAAGAAAGGAGGCTCTATGCGAAACACACTAAGTGCTGCCACCTTAGAGAGCAAGTTCCCTCTGCTGGCGGTAGAACATGACTGCATCCTAAGTAAAGATGCGGATATAACTATTGCCTATCGGGTGGAACTGCCCGAACTCTTTACCGTAACCTCTCCCGAGTATGAAGCGATACATGCTTCGTGGGCAAAAGCGATGAAAGTATTGCCTAACTACAGTATCATTCATAAACAAGATTGGTTTGTAGAAGAAAAGTACGAACCACAGGTGCAAAAAGAAGACATCAGTTTTCTGTCTCGCAGTTTCGAGCGGCATTTCAACGAACGCCCTTTTCTGAATCATACCAGCTATCTGTATCTGACCAAGACCACCAAAGAGCGAGCCAAACAACAAAGCAGTTATACAGCTCTGACTCGTGGTTTTATTGTTCCAAAGGAAATGCAGGATCGGGAGATGGCTCAGAAATTTTTAGAATCGGTCGGGCAGTTTGAACGAATTATCAATGATAGTGGATTTATTAAATTGGTACGACTAACTACTGACCAGATTGTAGGTACGAAAGAAAAGGCAGGCATTATCGAAAAGTATTTCTCCTTATCACAGGAAGATACGACTTGCCTGAAAGATATGGCACTTGGAGCGGGAGAGATGAAAGTCGGAGATAAGTATCTCTGCCTGCATACGCTGTCGGATGTGGAAGATCTGCCGGGCAAAGTAGAAACCGATACCCGTTATGAACGGCTATCTACCGACCGGAGTGACTGCCGTCTGTCTTTTGCAGCACCCATCGGGGTATTACTGACCTGTAATCACATCGTCAATCAATATATTTTTATTGATGACCATACGGCTAACTTAAAGCAATTCGAAAAACAAGCAAGGAATATGCACTCACTTTCAAGGTATAGTCGTGGAAACCAAATTAACAAACAGTGGATCGAAGATTACCTGAACGAAGCTCACAGCTTTGGCTTGACCTCTGTACGTTGCCATGTCAATGTGATTGCATGGAGTGAGGATAAGGAAGAACTTTCACGTATTAAAAACGATGTGGGTAGCCAATTGGCACTCATGGAATGTAAGCCCCGACACAATACAGTCGATACGCCGACCTTGTTCTGGGCAGGCATTCCAGGCAATCAGGGCGATTTTCCGAGTGAGGAGAGTTTTTACACCTTTATCGAACAGGCTTTGTGCTTTTTCGTGGAAGAGACAAACTACAAAAGTTCTCCTTCGCCTTTCGGTATCAAAATGGTGGATCGGGTAACAGGCAAACCGCTTCATGTGGATATTTCCGACCTACCCATGAAAAAAGGAATTATTACCAACCGAAATAAATTTGTGTTGGGTCCTTCGGGTAGTGGAAAGTCCTTTTTTATGAACCACCTCGTCCGCCAATACTGGGAGCAGGGCACGCACGTCGTCTTAGTCGATACGGGAAACTCCTATCAGGGATTATGCGAAATGATTCGCAGCAAGACCAAAGGGGATGATGGAATTTATTTTACCTATACCGAAGAAAATCCGATCTCTTTCAATCCCTTCTATACCGATGACAACCAGTTCGATGTAGAGAAAAAGGATAGTTTGAAAACGCTGCTGCTGACTCTCTGGAAAAGTGATGATGATAAAATATCGAAGACTGAATCGGGCGAATTGGGTAGTGCTGTAGATGAGTATATCACAAGGATTCAGACTGACAGTAGTATTGTTCCCAGCTTCAACACATTTTACGAGTTCATGCGGGACGAATACAAGGCGGCACTCGAAAATCGGGAGATTGAGGTGAGGAAAGAAGAATTTAATGTCAATAATTTTCTGACTACTCTTCGCCAATACTATCGGGGTGGGCGTTATGACTTCTTGCTGAACTCGGATAAGAAACTCGACTTGTTGAATAAACGCTTTATAGTCTTTGAAATTGACAGTATAAAGGAGAACCGCGAACTTTTTCCTATTGTCACTATCATCATTATGGAAGCCTTTATTAACAAGCTCAGACACCTGAAAGGCGTTCGAAAACAACTGATTGTGGAAGAAGCCTGGAAGGCTCTTTCTTCCCCTAATATGGCTGATTATCTCAAGTATATGTATAAAACCGTTAGGAAATATTTCGGGGAAGCGATTGTTGTTACACAGGAGGTAGATGATATTATTTCATCGCCGATTGTCAAGGAAGCCATTATCAATAATTCAGACTGTAAGATACTGCTGGATCAACGAAAGTATATGAACAAATTTGATTCGATACAATCCTTATTAGGTTTGACCGACAAAGAAAAGGCTCAGATACTTTCCATCAATATGTCGAACAATCCAAGTCGTATCTACAAAGAAGTCTGGATTGGTCTGGGTGGAATGCAGTCGGCAGTATACGCTACCGAAGTATCGACTGAAGAATATCTGACGTTCACAACGGAAGAAACTGAAAAGATGGAAGTCTTGCAGTTGGCAGGTAAACTCGGCGGAGATATTGAGCAGGCGATCCGGCAATTGGCTGAAAGCAAAAGGGGCGGATAGGCTTCATTCTCTCAACGCTCTGATAGAGCGTAACAAATTACAATTATTTATTTAAAAATCAATTGAATATGAGAACAAAAATCTTCATGTTATGCGTAAGCTGTCTGCTTATGGCAACACAAGTAAAAGCTCAGTGGGCAGTATTTGATCCGAGCAACTTGGCTCAAAGTATTGTCAATACAACCCGTAACGTTACCCAGACCACTACGACTGCGACCAATATGGTCAAAAATTTTCAGGAAGTTAAAAAAGTGTACGATCAGGGGAAGCAATATTACGATGCTTTAAAGGCTGTAAATAACTTAGTTAAGGATGCAAAAAAAGTCCAAAGGACAATTCTTATGGTAGGCGAAATATCAGATGTTTATGTATACAGCTTCCAAAAGATGTTATCCGACCCTAATTATTCGATAGAAGAACTCAATGCTATCGCTAACGGCTATGCCAAACTGCTGGAGCAAAGCAATGATGTGCTGAACGAATTGAAAGGAGTAGTCAATATTTCTACACTATCCCTTTCGGACAAAGACCGTATGGATGTGGTCAATGGCTGTTACGATTCGATGGTGGAGTACCGGAATCTTGTCCGCTACTATACCAATAAGAATATCGGTGTTTCTTATCTCCGTGCCAAGAAGAAAGGTGAGACAGCCCGTGTGAATGCTTTGTATGGTAACCCTAACGAACGTTATTGGTAATGGATTTCGATCAATTTCATCAAACGCTACGGGCACTCTACGACAGTATGATGCCCCTCTGCGGCAACATGATTGGTATCGCCAAAGGGATTGCCGGACTGGGTGCCTTGTTCTATGTAGCCTATCGTGTGTGGCAATCTTTGGCTCGGGCAGAACCTATTGATGTGTACCCGCTCCTTCGTCCGTTCGCTCTCAGTTTGTGCATTATGTTCTTTCCTACGATTGTACTTGGAACAATTAACAGTATTATGAGTCCGGTGGTACAGGGAACAAATGGGATGCTGCAGTCCGAAACGTTGGATATGCAACGTTATGCAGACATAAAGGACAAGTTAGAATATGAAGCCATGCGGCGTAATCCCGAGACAGCCTATCTGGTAGATAACGAGGTATGGGATGCCAAACTCGAAGCATTGGGCGTTATGGATGTGGGGACAAAAGCCGGATTGTATATAGAAAGGGCTGCCTATCAATTAAAGAAATGGATACGGGAAGCCTTTCGGGAATTGTTGGAGATAATCTTCAAATCGGCTGCCCTGATTATTGATGTGATACGCACTTTCTTTCTGATTGTCCTTGCCATACTCGGTCCACTGGCTTTTGCCATATCTGTGTGGGATGGCTTTCAATCGACACTGACTCAATGGATAAGTCGGTATATATCGGTATACCTGTGGTTGCCCGTCTCGGATTTGTTCAGTACCATATTGGCAAGGTTGCAATCACTCATGCTACAATCGGACATCGACCGGATGCAGACTGACCCTAACTTCTCGCTGGATAGTTCAGATGTAATTTACATTGTCTTTCTCATTATTGGAATTGTGGGCTACTTCACAATACCAACGGTTGCAGGATGGATTATCTCCGCCGGAGGTATGGGCAATTTCGGTAAGAACGTAAATAACACGGCTACCAAAGGTGCTGCTATGGCAGGCGGTTTCGGTGGTGCTGTTGCAGGAAATATTGCGGGAAGGCTCAAAGGGAAATAATTATAGCATGTAATTAGAACCAAAGAGAATATAGAACATCAGAATAATCGGAACAGTACCGCCAAGCAATAAGAGTAAACTATTTATCAATAATTGCTTTCTGACTTCTTTATTGAGAAGAGCCGAGAATAGGCAAAAGAAGATTAGCATAAAACTCAGAATAGGAGTTAGATAGCATAATAAATAGATAAAAGCGATCACAAATGAGAATGTATTTCCGAAAATAAATGCAAGAATAATAACCAGCATATTGACAGATATACTTGTGATGGCGAACCAAAATCCAATTCTGATAAATTCTTTCATAATTAGTTAAAAAATAACAAATTAAAAATCAATGGAATTTAAATCATTAAAAAATATCGAATCGAGTTTTAAGCAACTCCGCATCTTCGGCATTGTCTTTCTCTGTTTGTGTGCTGTGGTCGCAGGCTACTCCACATGGAGTGCCTACGATTTCGCAGAAGCACAGCGACAGAAAATCTATGTGCTGGATAGTGGCAAGTCGCTGATGCTGGCTCTCTCGCAAGACTTGTCGCAGAACAGACCTGTGGAAGCTCGGGAACACGTCAGGCGGTTTCACGAACTGTTCTTTACACTGTCTCCTGATAAGTCCGCTATCGAAAGTAATATCAATCGGGCGTTAGTGCTATCGGATAAATCGGCTTTCAATTACTATAAAGACTTGTCGGAGAAAGGATATTATAATCGAATCATCTCGGGTAATATCAATCAGACCATTCAGGTCGATAGTATTTCCTGCAATTTAGATGCATATCCCTATCAGGTTGTTACCCATGCCCGACAGATGATTATCAGGGAAAGTAATATCACGGAACGCAGTCTGATAACGACTTGTAAACTACTGAACTCCGTTCGCTCTGATAATAATCCGCATGGGTTTACTATCGAAGCCTTTGAGATACGGGAGAATAAGGATTTGAGAGTTCTGGATAGATAACAGCCCCCTAAATTCCCCAAAGGGGACTTGGGTAAACCACGAAAATATGAAAGAACGAATCAAAGAACTTGGTTACTGGTTGGAGGATAAACTCAAAGAGCTATGTGGGGAGATTACTACCGATAAGCGACTCACAGTCATTATCATCATGCTTCTGCTCTTTACAATCTTGAATCTGTACTTCACATTTACCTCGATTAAGACTTGGGGAATGGAAGAGGAACGCAGGGAACAGTTGAAAATAGAACATATGAAAGGACTGGAATTGGAGAAGTCAAAGCCGAAAAAAATGGAATTCGACTTTGACTTTTTAGACTCTGAACTGGATATAGCGATGCCGGATAGTATTATCGTCTGTGCCCCTCTAAATTCTCCCTCTTAGAATAATAATGATAAGTCACTATGACTTTGAGATGTAGTATAAATTATAACAAAAAAATTATATGGCAGATAAACCAAAACTAAGAGAAGAGCAAAAGCAAAAGTTCATCAAGTATGGGATTTTCGTACTGATGGCGATTGTTTGTGCGGGATGTTTCTGGCTGATCTTTGCTCCATCGGACGAAGATATAGCCAAAGAACAGATAGGTATGGGCTTCAATGCCGATATACCCGACCCCAAAAAAGACGGTATTGTTGGCGACAAGATGAGTGCCTACGAACAGGAACAGACACAACAGCGACAGAAAGACAGGATGCAATCCTTACAAGGATATGCCGATATGCTGGAAAGTTCCAAAAACGAACGGGTCATCATTGATTTTGATGACGAACCAAAACAAAACCAATCGGCTTCCACGCCGAAAGCTCCGATTAACAACTCGGTATCGGCTTACAAGGACATCAATCGGACATTGGGCAATTTTTACGAACCGTCCAAAGATGATCCCGAAAAGGAAGCGATGAAACAAAAGCTGGAGGAACTGGAGGCCAAGATGAACGAAAAGGATGATAAGCAGTCAGCTATAGACGAACAACTACTGCTAATGGAAAAATCCTACGAAATGGCAGCGAAGTATATGCCACAGGGTCAGAATCAGGAAGCTCCAAACAATTCTTTAAAAAGCAAGATTGATAATTATGGCAAAAACAATTCGTCTAAAAATGGCAAGACAACGGTTAGCCCTGTTCGGCAGATACAGAAGCATACGGTATCTGCACTGGCTCAGAATATGAGTAATGAGGAACTGTTCCATATGTATGACCAGCCCCGAAATGCAGGATTCAATACAATGGGCGGTGAAGTTGGTATCTCTACCAAAAATACCATTTCGGCGGTTATCCATGATGACCAGACGGTTATAGATGGGCAGACGACTCGTTTGCGATTGACAGAACCATTGGTTGCCGGAACGACACTCATTCCTGAAAATACAATATTGACGGGAGTAGCTAAAGTTCATAGCGAACGATTGGACATTCTGATAGCCTCTATTGAGTACGAAGGAACAATCATTCCGGTGGAAATGGTCACATATGACACAGACGGCCAGAAAGGTATCTACATCCCCGGCTCATTAGAGATGAATGCCGCTAAAGAGATTGTTGCCAATATGGGAAATAGTGTCGGCAGTAGCTTTACCATGACACAAAGCACAGGGGCACAATTGGCTTCCGACCTGAGCAAAGGAGCGATACAGGGCGTATCGGCTTATATGCAGAAGAAAATTCGACAGGTCAAGGTAACGCTCAAATCCGGCTATCGGGTAATGCTGATGCCAAAGGCTAATTAGATAATGTGCTAATATGCCGATATGCCAATGAACGAAAGATTGGCAGAATCAAAACAAGTATTTATAAATCAAACAATTTTAAAAATGAAGAAATATATTATTGCATTTACATTGATGGTAACAACACTCGTTGCCCATGCTCAGACAGAGACAAGTACAAACAATATGCAGGAAGATCTGCAACAGGTGCTCAAGCCTACTTATGGAGATTACTACGAAGGGCTATCCAAGAAAATAACTTTCGATAGGATGATACCTCCCTACGGATTAGAGGTCACATTCGATAAGACAGTACATATCATCTTTCCGGCATCCATCAAGTATGTGGACTTGGGTTCCAATAATATTATTGCTGGCAAAGTCGGAAGTTCGGAAAATGTATTGCGAGTAAAAGCAGCTATGAGACAATTTGAGACGGAGACCAATATGGCGGTTATTACCGAAGAAGGTAGCTATTATACTTTCAATGTGAAGTATGCCAATGAGCCGGAAAAGCTAAATATCGAAATGAAGGATTTTATGCACGACGGTATAGCAACAAACCGTCCTAATAATTCAATGGAAATCTACCTGAAAGAATTAGGTAGCGAATCGCCTCGTATTGTGTATCTCATTAATCGCTCTATCTATCAGAACGATAAACGGATTGTAAAGCATATCGGCTCAAAACGTTTTGGTATTCAATATCTACTCAAAGGAATTTATAGTCACAATGGACTTTTGTATTTACACATGCAAATCAAGAACTCTTCGAATGTAGCTTTTGATATTGATTTTATCCGATTCAAGGTGGTGGATAAAAAGATGATCAAACAAACGGCTGTACAAGAAATGGTTATCTATCCGCTTCGTGCTCACAATTTTATCTCACAGGTCGGTGGCAATCAGACCGAACGAACTGTATTCACGATTGATAAGATAACCATTCCCAATGATAAGCAATTAGTTATTGAACTCTTTGAGAAAAATGGCGGTCGCAATCAGTCATTCATCGTAGAGAATGACGATCTGATACGTGCAGAACAAATCAACGAACTAAAGATTAAGTAAATATGAGGACACTATATATTATTACACTGAGCTTCATTTTGAGTCTTGCCCTTATCGGGCAGGCTCATGGCCAACGCTATCTGCCGGGACAAAAAGGTATTCAATTTACTGGTGGTGCAGTAGATGGTTTTCAGTTCAAGAAGACAGACGGACAGGCTTTCTTCGGAGGTGTGGCTCTATCGACCTATACCAAAAATGGCAATCGTTGGACTTTCGGTGCGGAATACTTGCAAAAGTCATATGAGTATAAAGATATACTGATACCCTTATCACAAATGACGATAGAGGGTGGTCACTATCTGAAATTCTTATCTGACCCGAGTAAAACGGTATTCTTTTCGGTGGGTATTTCTGCTATGGCAGGCTATGAAACGATCAATTGGGGTAAGGAACTGTTGTTCGATGGGGCAACGATTACTTCGGAAGATAACTTCTTGTATGGTGGAGCAGTCAATTTCGAGATAGAAACCTATCTGACGGATCGGGTGGTACTATTACTGAATGCCCGGGAGCGGGTATTGGGCGGCTCTACTGTGAATAAATTCCACACGCAAATAGGTTTGGGCGTAAAAATCATAATCAACTAAGAACTAATTAAATACAATAATAACATGAAGAAATTTGCATCATATATACTATTTACCCTATTGCTGGTCGCAATAGGGTGTGCCTGTAGCGACGATATTGATATTCGTCAGGGTTATACATTTGAGGTTAGTCATCTCCCTGTTCAAAAAAAGCTAAAGGTTGGGGAGACAGCGGAAATTCGTTGTCAGTTGGAGCGTTCAGGAAAATACGACAATGCGAAATACTATCTGCGATATTTTCAGTCCGATGGAAAAGGCAGCTTACAATCGGATGATGGGACGGTATTCTTGCCGAATGATACTTACGAATTGACAAAAGAAACGTTTCGACTGTACTACACTTCTCAGTCGGAGGATCAGCAGGTAATTGATATTTATTTTTCAGATAATTATCAGAACACCTCTTTTTTAAGTTTTTCATTCAACAACGATAACTCAGAGGAGGAAGAATAATGATGACAATGATGGTAATTTCGTATATCTCTACATGGGTAGGGATTATTTATTCGCTGATTACAGCCCCCAGTGACATAGAACTATTTGGTTAAGAAATTGAATAGATTCTGTCGGTTCATTATCATTTTGGAAAGCCTCTGACACGAAGTCAGGGGCTTTCTTATTAGATACTCTTTTATTTATCGGGAGGCACACAGACCACTAACTTATCAAACAAAGGCGTTTTGGTAATGTACTCAACTGTATCAAATGCTTTACCCTGTCTATCAATGTTTATCAAGCCCCAATAGCTGAGAAAACGATTGAAAGTGCGTGAGCAATAGCATCGAGTGAAAAAACCTTCTAATGTTCCGGGTACCGCTGCTTCGAAACTATCTATCAGCATTGGAAAAGCATTTATATATTTCTCGGCATAGAACTCACTCGTTTTGCTCTGATCCCCATATTTATTGACTAAAATAAGCGAAAACGCAACTCCAAACTGTCCGACTTCTTCCATTCCCCAATTATCGAAACTGGACCAATTGAAACGATGTACAAAAAATAAAAACAGATGTTTGAATAAATCGGCATCAGATTCAAGTAATTTTCGGCCCTTTAGTGTAAGACTGAGTTTACTATGTCTTTTCAGGCAGACACCCGATGACACTAAGATGTAGTGAGCCAGAGATATTATATCCGAATCATTCTCTCTTTTCAGTTTTACATAGCCCTGTTCGATATTATCTTCTTTAAAATAGCCCAGATTATACAATTCAATTACAAGTTTTGGAGGTAGATAACCATTAGGAGTCAGTTTCACAGTCCCCTCTCGTTTGATAATCTCAGCCAAACTTTTAATTTGCATGTATAAAGGGCTTTGTACATAATCATCTTTTTTTAGCTTGCGTAGATAAACCACAGAACTTTCTTCAAGGGGATGGTGCAATATGTTGAACATTTCGGAAGGGGAATAGCCTTCAAATTCAGGAACAGGCTGCCCGTTTTTATCATTCATTACCTGATCAAGGGCTTGTTGCAACTCTTCCATTGTAAATTCCTCATTTGGAAGTTCATCCGGGAATAAATTAATTTTCATCATTTTTCTTTTTTACGAACAATATTACAAGCCCCTTTTTCTTCGGCTTGGATAACCTCATACTTATCTAATCTCTCATAAATCTCCCCTAATGATTTACAACCATAACGGCGAGGTTTATACTGAGGATATATCTTTTTCAGCATAAATCCGAGTTCAGACATTGTCGCACTTTCTTTTTCATGGAGATTAAAAGCTTCATCAAAAATATGGGCTTCTTTCTGCAATATAGTTTCCGGAGTATCACCAGCTTCTAATTGAACCCTTGCTATCGGCTTTATATCGTTGTATCTGATCTTTTTAGTATGGTTGGGGTGCTCTATGGGATTTTCAGTGGCCTTATCATCAGTTATAGAGCCATCTTCTTGAAGTTTAGCTTTTCGATTTTGTTCTTTTTCCTTTTTCTGCTTCTCTTTTTTTACCTTCTCTTCGGCAATCAGTTGTTTGATCGATTTTACTATTAACGGCTCTTCTCTTTTGAAGCGTTTGAAATAAATGTCTTCTATAAATTGTGGCAGGGGAGCTTTCCAGGGTTCCTGCTTGTGATTATCAATTTTACCTAATTTATCCGGATTTAGACCTAACTCTCTCGCCATCATAGTATGTTTATCCGACAGGCGATGTTTCTTTTGTGCAACTAACCATTTATCTAATTTTACAGCCATAATACATCAATATCAGTTCTGTGAATTTCTCAGATGATCCTCAATCAGAAATTCATTAACGGTATAATCCTTTGCTTCCTCTTTGGCTATCAGTCCATATTTAGAAACCAACTCATCCAACAGGTTCAGAGGTAAATGCAGATAGACGGCAAAATCGGGGTAATATGATAATCCGAAGCCAAACATAATGCCGTCCTGTTCATTCTCGCAATCAATCATCAGAACACAATAATTGTGTTCGTGGGTAGCATCAATACTCATAATTACTTCAGCATCCGAAATGTCTGTGGGTTTAATACCTTCAGGCATCAGCTCATAATAGTCAAAGTCTTTCCAACCCTTTTTAATATAGGTGGTGTACAGCCCTTGAAGCTGGGTAGTAGATAAATGACTTATATCGTAAAAACGTTCCGTCATGATTTTAGAAGTTTAATCCATACCAAAGTAAGTAAAATTCTATGAACGGAAAACAAAAAAGGGTAGCAAAAATCTACCCCAATGAAAGTTATCGTATCTCTTGAACTTCTTACTTTGAATGTTCAATTGATTTTTTACGAAATTCTTTCAATGCTTTTTCAATAGCCAAAGAAGCTTTACGGGCACGTGTTCCCGCTGCTTTGTTTCCGGCTTCTACTTGCAATGCTGCATCTTTTGCAAAATCAGCAAATAATTGATTCAAATTGTCAGTTAGTTGTTTCATGTTTCTTTTTTTAATTATTTCAGGGACAAAGATAGTTAAATAGACTAATTTCTTCTCATGGTCTTTTGTTTCTTTTCTTCCGTTCAGACTCATGAGAAAAGAAACGGACTGAATTTTTCAGTCCGCCAATAGTTGTATATATAATAGTCTCTGTATCATAGTTCGTTATTCGATTGTATATTTTCCCAAAAAGTTCTCGCATGGCACAATTAAAACGTTTCTGTCCATTAAAAATACATCTGCTTTTTTAAGGGATAGATTTTCGTGTTTAATAATATTGGCACATACCCAAAACTCGTTCCAATCCCATCCGTAAACGGTTAGACGTGTTAGTCTACGACCTATATAGCCAAAATCTTCATGCGGTTTAAATTGCCGTTCCGCTCGGAATATATGATCCCTGTATCTGAACTCATCAGCCTTTAACCCTTTGGTAACGACAATCTTTAGTTTTTCCTTGAGTTTACTTTTTCGGACATAGAAATAGTTCGGTATTTTTTTGTCCATCCTCTCGCAATGTTTCATCGCTTCCTCTATTTCTGCCAACCCTGCTAATAGATCAACTTCATCGGTACAATATCGGGCGTGTGTATAAGTTGATAACTTTTTCATCTTTATGCTGTTTTTTTGTTATTATAATCTGCTAATGCTTTATCTAATGCTGTTTGTAGCTTTGCATGTCCATCGACACGTTGTTGTAATTTGACTTGTGCATCCAACCAAATAGGGTCATTTTCAAAATCATGAAATAATGTTTTTAATCTTTCTTCCTCGTATTTCTTTATGATATTCTTGGCTCTTGTTACCAATCCTTTCCAACGGATAACCTTTGAATACAGGCTGTCATGGTCTAATCTCAACGAAGTGTTTTTGTCAAAATGGCTCTGCCATATACAGATATATTCTTTGGGGTATTGACATTGTAGTTTGGCTGCTCTCCATCTAAATACATAACTGTATTTTTTACTCATATCAACAGGGAGCGTGTATGTATAGAGAATTGCATCGGTTGTATTACAATCTTTAGTTCTGTAACCGATGGATATAATTACCCATCGGTTTACATTCAATTCTTTTTCTATCTGTTGTTCAGCCTTTTGTTGTTCAAAATAGTCATTCATAATAGTATCAATTTATATATTATTTATGCTGCCAATCGTTTTTCAATCAGGGGGATATTCTGCTCTACAAGTTTCAATATTTGATTGTGGTATTCCGTTATCTTATTGGATACCCCTTGACTTTGCAGGATTTTCAACTCAGAAATTGACAGTTCTATTGTCTCTATTCGCTTATTGTCTATACAGGCAGACAGAATAAGAGAATCGGTTTTGAGGTGGTAATTATTTGTGAATAGGCAATGTTTCATTGCGTCACCCTCTTGCATAATCTCCTGGACACTCTCTAATACCCGAATAGTAAGAAGTCCGTCAGAAAACTCAACACCGAAAAATCGGGATTTGGTTTCCTTAAAAAAGGCTTCATCTTCCAATGCTTTACGCCTTGCTTCTTCTTCGTCTACTCGTTTTTGGTACTCTCTACGCTTTCTCACGTATCTGTCATGTTCGGTATGCAGGTCTATCGGGCATACATATTTTGTACTATGCAAGTCTTTCTCGAAAAAGCGGAGTAAATCAATATAGTCACACCACATCTGTACATCCTCTATACAGAACTTGTTTCTCATACAAATTTTGATAGAGGGCCAATAGTCCTGTATATTCTTTGATGTATGATAGGCGAAGTATTGCACCAAACTGATTTGTCTTGCTTTAAGCAATGTTTCGGCTCTACTATTCGAGAGTAGAAAGTGGAGCAAATCGAAAGGAGTGAGTTTATAGAACTCTTTGTTATATCCACTTCTCACAATCTCGGGTATTAGCTTCTGACGAGGATAAACAGCTGTCGGAGTGACGTTGTATAGTGGCTTTTCGGGACGAATTTCAAGATCACTATAAAGATTCCAACGAAAGCTATAAAATCCCATTTGTTTAAGCCTTGCCATAGTCGCAGTTTTCCCATTGGGTGCAATCCACCACTGTACGGCTTCCGTATAGTAATAATCTGCTTCTTTGCCTACTTTCATATTACACTCGACATAGATAAACCGTAATACTTGAAAACCCTCACAGGCTGTGACAATACACATATACTCATAATCCATAAAGGTACGCTTGCGTGTTTCTTCTATTTTTAAGTGGGTATTACAGTGTGGGCAGGAGCAATGTTCTTTGTTGGTTTTATCTTTCCATTTGTGTCCACACTCTAAACAGGTTACAATACTTTTTTTCGATTTGTGACCGATGTGTTCAATACAGTTTTTGTATGCCCACTTGATTTGAGCATTGGTTATCTTCGGTAATTTCTTACTCGCTTCTACGATTCGTTTTTGGAACTTATTTTTTGGTTTCATCTGATAATTATTTTTAGTGTTAATCGAATAGACTGGTTTGTACAGCGGTATTGAGTTGAACTCTTACTGCTTTCTTCTTGGGTTGCATCATCTTGTTATACGCATCATTCTGTGCTTTTTGAATAGCATCCTGTCGTGCCTGTTCTCGCTCCTCAGTGGTTAATTCTACCACATGGTTGACAGAGATTCGGGCATTGATAGGCTTACCTACTTCTATATTTTCGGCTGTATAATAACTTTCAGCCAGTTCGAAAATTTCATCATCATGGAAGCCATTACAACCCGATTTTTGAACTTGGTTTAAAATGTAAATACAGCACTGATCTATATCTCTATCGGGATTAGCGAATGATTCAGCGAACAAAGGGTCTTCTGATGCTCTTTGCTCCAAATGTGTCAATATGGTTCGCGTAAAATAGGCTGTTGATTTCATAAGGCTTTCTATTTTAGTTATTTGTATATATCGTGTACTTGTACCAATAATAAATCTCCATACCACTTTTCTTGTATCTGACCGCTTTTGATCTGGTCATATATGATTTTTATATCTTCTTCACTACCAGAGTAAAGAGTTCCTTTATTATCAATTATCCTCCACATGGCTATTGTTATTTAGGTTTAATACTATTTCTAACTCGGTTCTCTGACTGGGGGAAAATATCCACCCTGCCTGTTTTTCATCCTTATGTGTCAATCTCGGATTGAATTTTCCCCCCATCGCTTTGAGTAAATCTTTGATGGCTTTGGTATCTCCGAAAAGGGCGATTGCTTTTTCGGAATAATCGACTATCTCGAAAGAAAGGTTATCGGATTCTATCTGTATGGCTGTTTGTTCATTCTCTGTCGTCTCTGTCATATCAGATTGCTTGCTCTGTTGGTTCGCTTTGATATGGATAGCATCGGGACAGCCAGCGATATACGAGAAGTGCTGTATAGCCTGTTCCTTGCTCCCAATAGACTCTTTCTTAATTATCCAACCGCTGTAATAGCTTTCTCCTAAATAGTAGCCTTTTCCCATGCTGTATTTTTCCCTATTCTCATATTCTTCGTTATGCTCGGATAGGTGGGCGGTTTCTTCAAAATTGGATGCACATTTTCTCATTTCAGAAAATATGTCTCGTGTATGCTTGGAAAAGCCAAGTATCACGGTACGCACAGTAGATGCCCCATAGTAGTCCGTTTGTGAATCGGATTCGTCCTGTTTCAAGCAAGCGATAATTAAGGCTTTGGTATCTTCGGGGAGATTGTTTGTGAGCCATTCTCGACCGATAACTCTTATTTCCTCTCTTTGTTTTTCTTCGGCTCTCTGTACTTCCATTTCATCTACATGTTTGGCTTGTGCTTTGGCTAAGAGTACCGCTACTTCTTCGCTGGTCTTGAATGTCGGGTTCTTATCATCGTAATAGATACCTATACCGAATTTCTCGCTCAATGGTTGGATCAGTTCGCTTGTATGGAAAGAATAGTCTTTGAGATTGATTAGCTTGTAATGTACTCCCCATTGGTCTTTTTTGATTTCATAGACTACATATTTTGAATAGCTATACCCCTCTAACTGTACGATTTGGTTCACACTTACAGTTTGTGTATCTGTATCTATTTCTTTTCCTGCGAATAGTAAAAATTGCTTTGCCATGATTGTATATTATTTGTATAGGTTAATAATTGAAATGTTATTTGCTTCTGCTCTGCGGACTGTATAGCCTGTGCCACTGCGAAATGATTGATTGTAATAGGCTATCAGTAAAGAGCAATGTTCTATCATGTAATCGTTACGATGTAGAAAATAACAGTCATAGTAGCGAGGGGATAGTATAATATTTGATGTTGCCTTGTTTGCTATATGGATATAGCGTTGCATGGATTCATTTCTGAAATAAATATGATGCCCTGCATAGGGTACAGCGCAGAATAGTTGTATATCGGTAAATTCCTGTTGCAACTCCAATACAATTTCTGCTGCCAGTAAATCGAATCCTACTGCACCACCTACAATGAATGTAGTATAGCCGTTGTGGTACTGCTGACGGATTGTATGTGTTAATTCTTCTTTCAAGGGAGCAATAGCGTTAGGGTTAATATGGCGATGCCCTGTAAATGCGACTGTCTTTGACTTGTTAATATGTATATTATCCATAATGATTTGATTTTAAAGAATGAATACTACGATTGCCATGCAGATAAGAATCAGACAAAGTATAGAAACTAAAGAGAGTATAATCCGAATGGACAAACGAATGATCCTAAGGATGCTACGAAGAAGTATATATACTCCTGCTACCCACAATAGTGATGCTCCCGTTTTGGTCACACACCACACGCAAACACTCAAAAGAGCCACTAATACAACCCACAGCCCAAATTTTATGATGATTCCAGAGGTGAGGGAGTTTTGTTTCAATATTTTTCTTTCATTTTTCATACAATACGACATTTTTTTTTGCGTCATCCGCCGGGTCGGTCGTTTTATGTTTCAAGGGCAACATTAGGTATAGGCATTTTAGAGAGGCATATTTTTTCTTAAATAAATACGCTCGCCCGATAGGGAAAGAGGAAGATTTATTTTGAAAACCGCAAGGCTCCGAATATGAATACCTAAAATCCATACATACCTTTGCCCATTGAACTAACGACCGACTCAAGGGTGACACAATTGTGGAGTATTGTAAATGAAAAGTGAAAGGGAAATTCTTTTATTAGATATTGATTTTGCTTCAAGTATGGCTCACGGGCATACCATTGCCACAAGTGTACAGTAGGGACGGATGTGCTCTTGGTTACAGCTATCCGAGACTGTCTTTCCGATAGTATGAGGTTTGGAACGACAATATCCGGTGCTAACGTATATGATAGAGAACAAATCCGAAGCAGGGAGGAAAGAGGGTCGCAGGATAATATTTAAAATCAAGTATTAGAAAATGAATATGAGAGCTAAGACGTTAAACCATCAATTAATTGTATTTTTGTTTTTAATACTTAATTGATAATCAAATGGGAATATTCTCTTTCTTTAGAAAAAAGAAAACGGAACAAATCACACCTGTATCAAAATGTGAATTTAAACAAACTGAAAATCCGGATAATACTGTACAAATAGCAGAGGAAGATATTACCATAGTGGAAAATGATATGGAGATTATTATCCCTGTTGATGATGATGCTATAGAAGAATTAGAACCGGATATTTATGAAGAGCTGGAAGACTACGACCCGACATTGGATTTGTCAAATTACTGTTTCCCTTCAGTTAATCTTCTTAAAGTATATGAAGATATTAGTGCAGATACGGAAGAAGTCGAACAAATTCAAGCCAAGATAACCTCTATATTACAAATCAATAATATTGAAATAATTTCTATCAATGCAAATGTCGGATATGTAAACACTTTATATGAAATAGTTCCAAAAGCAGGATTCCGTATTGCCAGAATCAAACAATTAAAAACGGATTTGGCATTTGCCCTTTTAGTTTCTCAATTAACTATTGAGCCAATAATGGAAAGGGGAGTGATCGGAATTATTATCCCTAATAAGAATTTTCAAATACTACCGCTGCAAGCATTAATTGCTTCCCGAGGGTTTCAGGAATCTGATTTTGAGCTGCCCTTAATTATGGGCAGGACGATGAAGGTTCAGAATTTCATAGTCGATTTGACTGTACAACCTCATATCCTTATTGCCTGGAAAATCCAGTGAGCGTTGCCCCCTCGTGCCAAATCTAAATTGACCCCTGAAAAAA
>NZ_JBHSGN010000103.1:0-96236 GCF_042654545.1 Dysgonomonas termitidis | reverse complement strand
CGTTTGCGCCTGTCCTCTCTTACTATCTAATATATATAAATCGTTTGGGGGGTAATATATTAATATATTCTTGTCATCCTGAGGAACGAAGTATCTCTTTCCTTCTTTCCCTGACAAATGGGTCGGGATGCTTCCTTCGTCAGCATGACAAGAGAAAGAAAAGTATATCATTAATATTTATGGAATACTTAATTACCTCTTCGCTTTTTCTTTCTTTTCTTTCCCTTATTATATACCGGCCTTCTGTTACTCACTATCACGGCCGTGCCTGTTCCTTGCCGCTGCCCGGCACAGGCCTTATCCGGTTTTTCCATCATCTCCGCAGCCTCTGCATCTTCATTCTCCTCAATCACTTCCGAAACCTCTTTTTCTTCATCTTCAATAATATCCTTTTTTATGTTATCTGTAACGGTCTCTTCCTCAATCACTCGATTATCTCTCGTCGTATACATCTCCTCCCCTTGGGGAGGCCGGGAGGGGCTGTTCCTTTCCAGCAACATCTTTATTGTCCGCAGATCAGGAGGACATTCCTTCTTTATTATCACTTTCGATTTGAAAACCAGTTCATCAGGATTCCTTTCATCAGGAACATATATATCCTTTTCCACTGTTGTCATATATCCCTCCAGTTTCTTTTTCAGCGCGACCTGCATCATTGTCTGCATCGCTTCGCTACGGCGGCTGACGGCCATGTCCACCTCTTTCCTGAATCCGGGTTTCGTATCCATCCAGCTATAATAAGCCTGCCTGCTAAAACCCAATGCCTTACATACCTGAGTCGTAGTATAAAACTCTTCTTCGATAAGAAAAACGATTTTATCCACTAATTCTTCACTATACTTTGCCATATTTTTTAAATAATTATAGGTGTGCGGCAGGCAATGACTATTTATCCATTATCTGCTTTTTTTAGTATAGATAAATGTATTTTGATTTCATAAAAAATTAACACAGCATATTATGCGAATCAGCAGTTGGATTTTAACGTTCAATTATTCTATGCATTTTTTCTACGCGGAATTAAAATTCCTTGTGTTCCTTTTGGCCAAAGCCCCAAAAGGAACCAAAAGTGCTTTAGCGCCCCACTTCAAAGGCCGACCCGTAACGGACAAAAAGACGAAACGGAAAAACTCGCTCTAAAAGTCGTAAAATACGAATTGGCGGATAAGCTCAAACACGTTTCCGTTTTTTTCGTCTTTTAATCCTACGGGTACCCCGTCCGTGAAGTATACGGCGCCTGCTGACGCGCAACCAGGAGCAAAGCCCCTAAAGACAACACGCGCCCGCTCGCGCGGGACGAGGCCGGAATCGCGATGCGGCGACAAGACAAAGGTTCTTCAGGCTCTGGCCATACGTGCGTCAGCCGACTCGTAACTCGTAACTGCCCACAGGGCGTAGTAACTTGTAACTAAAAATTGAACATTTATATCCTACAATAATCACTTCAATCACTGATTGCCACTACTTATTTTATAATAGAAACTTTACTTCTTCACCCAAAAAGTTTTTCTTAGCGCCCGCTCGCGCAGACGTCCCGTCTGTGTGTTGCGTAGCAAACATTTTTGCCCTGTCAATAAGACACGGACTGGAAGTCCGCGCCATCGGGGGGGGGTGTTAACGTCCTATTTTTAGTTACAAGTTAAACTACACTAAGAGCGGTTACCCTAATCCATGATTTATTTTTATCGGACTACATCACAAAAATTGTATCTTTATACCCGGCAATTTGTTAATTTGAGCAGTTACTTAGTATCTAACATAAAACTAACTTACGAATTATGGATGTAAAAATAGAGGAAAGTTGGAAAGAACAGTTGAAAGATGAATTCGACAAAGACTATTTTGTAGAACTAACTGATTTTGTGAGACATGAATACCGTACAAAACAAATATTCCCTCCTGCGAAATTAATATTCAATGCTTTCGAACACACTCCATTCGACAAGGTAAAAGTGGTAATTCTCGGACAAGACCCATATCACAACGACGGTCAGGCACATGGCTTGTCTTTTTCCGTACCTGATGGTATGCCGGCCCCTCCCTCTCTGGTAAATATCTTCAAAGAAATAAACCGCGACATGGGAATCCCTGTACCCGGATCAGGTAATCTGACGCGCTGGGCAAATCAGGGTGTATTGCTCCTCAACGCTACACTGACCGTACAGGCGCACATGGCTGGTTCTCACCAGAAAAAAGGCTGGGAAACATTTACCGATGCGGCTATACATAAATTAGCCGAAGGACGTGAAAATATTGTATTTATCCTCTGGGGTGCTTACGCCCAGAGAAAGGCAGCATTCATAGATACGAATAAACATCTAGTATTAAGATCAGTACATCCATCGCCATTATCCGCGCACAACGGATTCTTTGGGAACAATCATTTCAGCGAAGCAAATAAATATCTGAAATCGAAAGGGATTGAACCAATTGAGTGGTAGAGGAGCCTCACCCAACCACCCCAAAGGGGAATAGGGGACCAAAAATCAAAGCCGCGAGAATCACTTCTGGCGGCTTCACCCTTAATAAAAATCCCTATGATGTGTAAAAGGGATTCTATATCTTATATTTCACCTCTTGTACCCCAGGTTTCGGACGGCTTATCCCCCATCACAAATTCCAGTGTACCACCGGCTTCTATGTCTTTAAAGTCTATATAGAACTTATCGTAGTCTTTGCCGTTAAATGTCACACTCTGGATGTACTTATTAGCAGCACTATTATCTTTCGCTACAATTTTAAGAGTCTTTCCGTCTTTTACCTTAACTGTTGCTTCATTTATAACGGGACTTCCGAAAATATATTTACCTCCGGCCGGCTCAACCTGGTAAAAGCCCAGAGCAGACAATACATACCATGCCGACATCTGGCCTACATCCTCATTTCCCGAAAGTCCGGCCGGCTGGTCGTGGTAAAGTTCCGACATTACCTGACGTACCTTGTCGGCAGTCTTCCACGGTTGACCGATGTAAGGATATATATACAGGATATGATGGCTGGGCTCGTTTCCGTGGGCATATTGGCCTATCAGCCCGCTGATATCCGGGGATGCATGCTCACCCAGCGAACCTTCCACGATAAACAGGGAATCCAGCTTCTGAACAAATGTCTCTTTACTTCCGAACAAGTCTACAAGTCCTTTTATATCGTGTGGTACCAGCCATGTATATTGCCATGCATTACCCTCTGTATAGTCATTATCGCGGTGGACGGATTCAAACGGATTGAACGGGGTCCTGAACTTACCGTCAGACGACAGGCCTCTCATAAATCCTACCGATTTATCGAAATAATGTGTATAAGATTTACTCCGCTTCAGGAAGTAATCATAATCTTCCGTTTTACCCAACTTTTGAGCCACCTGGGCTATACTCCAGTCAGCGATAGCATATTCCATACATTTCGACAAGCCTTCGCTCTCTCCTTTGTCGTAAGGGATATAGCCATATTCTTTCAGGTATTTCAAGCCTCTTTCGTCCAGCATTGCCGAATTTTTCATCGCTTCGAACGCCAGTTCCTTATCAAATCCGTCATATCCTTTCAGGATAGCGTCCGCTACAACCGAAATCCCCAGATTACCCACCATACAATCGGTTTCGCAACCCATCAGATGCCATACGGGCAGTTTACCCTGCTGTTTATATATTGTGAGCATCGTGTTGACAATATCGCTCATCTTTTCGGGATGTATAATCGACATCAACGGATGAGCCGCACGATAGGTATCCCACAACGAGAATGTCGTATAATTCTTAAACGCGCCTTTCTCATGCATTTGTCCGTCAGAGCCTCTGTAATCGTTATTCACGTCACAGAATTCGGAAGGAGCTATCATTGTATGATAAAGCGCCGTATAGAATGTACGTTTAGTCTGCTCGTTGTCCGTTGTAATAATGATTTTATTCAGTTCTTCATTCCAAGCTTTATCTGCATCGGCGACAGTCTTCTCAAAATCCCAGCCCGAAAGTTCAGCCTGCATATTCAGTTTTGCATTATCGATACTTACCGGGGACAAGGCCACTTTTACAAATATATCCTCTTTATCCTTTGTATCGAACAGTACCTGTCCGTATGCCCTTGTCGCCTTTATGGTGTTACCTTCCTGCACAGCGGTAGTATCCGACACAATAAATCCCTTCATCGGCTTGGAGAAAACAGCTGTGAAGAAAATCTTCTGGTCATTAGCCCAGCCTTTCGAATAGCGGTAACCCGATATGACAGAATCATTCTCCTGAGTCAGATAACCTTCCACGGGAGCATCCCAGCCTATACCATGTTGCAGGTCGATAATAACTTTCGACAAATCGGACCGGGGGAATGTATATTTATGGAAACCTACCCTCTTGGTTGCTGTCAGTTCCACATCGACATTAAACCTGTCGAGATGTACAGCATAATAACCGGGTTTTACTTTTTCAGTTTCCCTTCTGAATAATGAATAAATCCCCGACTCAGGATCTTTCAGATTTCCCCGTGTAAGTTTTACATCGCCGGTAGCCGGCATAAAGCCAATATCACCGAGATCACCTATTCCTGTACCACTCAGGTGCATATGTCCGAATCCGATAATTGTGGAGTCGGTGATATGATAACCCGAACACCAGTCCCAGCCCTGAGAAAAGTTTGTAGGGCCCAACTGTACCAATCCGAACGGAACGTCGGCTCCTACAAATACATGCCCATGATCACCTGTCCCTATATAAGGATCGACGTACTGGGTAAGATTTACAAGTTCCGTACCTTTTTCCGATTCATTACATGAATAAAACAAAGTGCCTGAGATAATACCCAAACAGATTGTTTTTGCAATGCGATTAAAATTCGATCTCATTGTCTGATTTTTAATTGTATATTTAGTTTTGTTATATTCGATTTATAGTTTCCAAGCCCGCTCTACGATATCTGAAGGCATTATTATATCCAGAATTAATCAAAGATTCACAGGCAACAATTACAATTATGACAAATTTACATAATAAACTGAAACAAAAAGATATTTGTCAATCATTTAATAATTTATAACAGATAAAGAACAGGGCGGTCTTTTTAAAGACAACCCCCTTCTCTGCCTTTTGTTTGAATACCTGATTACAGGCTGTTATAAAATATTATCTTTTTAGAAGAAATTTTTTTATGCCATCTTACGCATTTATTTGAAAACGGAGTTCCCAAAATGATATCAAAACAATGGGATCTCTCATGGACAAAAAGATACGGAACGAGGGCTGCAAAGCTGGTCGGGGTATCTTAGACCCGAAAGCAGAAAGCACCTTATTTTAGGGGTACTTCCTGCTTATGATCAGAAGAATATCGGATTATTCCTTGTCCCACCAGACACGAGACGTCATCTTGTCTCCATCCGAAAGCCTCTTGACTGCATCGTTATAGTTTCCCGCATTATTCTGAGACTCGTTTATCGGATACGTAAACCTGCGGGGAATCTCCGAGCTTATGCTGTTCGGATAAGTCGGACGGTTGTGAGGCGCAGCATAAACTGACTTTATTTCAGGATATCCTGTGCGGCGCCAGTTAGCAAATGTTTCATATTCATCGCCAAACGTCGTGACATAATATTGCCAGTTGATCTCTTTGAGCTGGTTTGCATCAAACCTGTTCAAAGCTTCGGTGACATAATCATTTATGCTTGCATCTGACAAATAAAGATTATATTCTGTCCTGGCGGCTATATAGAATGAGAATTGATGCATAGCCGCTCTTATTCCCTTTTCGAGATATTCTTTTGCAGTAGC
Organism: Dysgonomonas termitidis; assembly: GCF_042654545.1. GTDB lineage: Bacteria > Bacteroidota > Bacteroidia > Bacteroidales > Dysgonomonadaceae > Dysgonomonas > Dysgonomonas termitidis. The sequence goes on along the minus strand of NZ_JBHSGN010000103.1, from coordinate 90,486 downwards.
ATTTCCACCCGGAATAAAACCCCGCGCAGCAGCATCTGCCAGGAGTAAATTATTCTCGGTATATGTGACTAGCATTGACGGCACATCGGGACGGGAATATGTTTTTCTGTTCGGCAAGGCATAGTATTTTCTCCAATCTTGTCCGGGGTAACCGGGAGCGTTCGCTAAATCCCAATTACCTTCTGCAGCTCTGTACCCTATAGGTAAGCCTATCAGTTTGCCGGCATCGGAGCTATCTCCGAAATCGAAATCACCTAACCATTTTTCTTCAGGATTAGTAGAACATCTTGTCGCGATCAAATGGATACGGGGATCTTTTGTCTCTTTTAGCTGACCAATAAAATATTCGCTTAAATAAAACTTAGCCGGGTCCTCATTCGAAAGGATTTTCCCGAAAGGTTCAGCTGAGTCGTCCGTTACCAACCCATCGGCATGAGGTAATGCCGCGTTGTCTTCAGCGTTTGTAAATAATCCGTTAGCCACGGCCTTTTCTGTCCATGTTTTAGCTTTTCCGGCATCTGCTTTACTAAGTCTCATTGCTATGCGAAGCATCAGTGAATTTGCAAATTTGCGCCATTTTTCAGGATTACCTTTATATATTACGTCCGCACTACCAATAGTATTCTGGGACGAAGGACTACTTAGCGCAGTATTTACTTCATCCAGTTCTTTCAGTAAGTCATCATAGATCGATTCCTGGGTATCGTATTTCGGATAACCGGTAAGACTTGGCTGGCCAGCTTCAAAGTAAGGAACATCCCCGTAAAGATCGGTCATGCGGTGAAGCATGAAAGCTTTCATTACCCTGGCGTACTGTACCTCATTCGCATAGCCCGGCTTATCTTTCCACTGGGCTATTACCTCAATTATATTTCTTATAGGAGCTCTGCCTCCTACATAAAAACCATCCCAATAAGCGGCATTATATCCTTCGGACCAGGTATAGAAAACACCCTGGGACCAATCGGCCGATGCAGTATGCTGCATCATATTAGCTGCATATATACATGAATTACGCCAAATATCCCAGTCGGACCCTGCTATTTGGGATTGTACCTGAGTGAACATCAAACCATAATCCATATTTCCCGGATTTAAATGTTCGGGATCATTATTTACATCTCCAAAATCATTGCAACTTGTAGTAAAACCGATCAAGCAAACTGTTGCATATATATATAGAATTATTTTTTTCATCATTATCCTATTTTACAAGATTAAAACTTAATGTTCACATTGAATCCGAGACTTCTTACAGCCGGGTATCCGTTCAACTCCAGTCCTTGTCCGTTAGTATTATTGTATGCGGATTCCGGATCTATATTGTCGGTGTGTTTCAAGATAGTCCATAGATTACGTGCCACCAAAGAAACGGACAATCCTTTTACCGCGCTGTTCTGTCCTAATATAGATTTTGGAAAATTGTACCCTAATGACAATTCACGGAATTTTATGAAGCTGGCATTATAAATGAATTCTTCAGCGATATTGTTTGACACAATTCCTTTCCAGTATTCCTGTGCCGACACAGCGACATTGTTTGCAACGTAGTTGCCTGACGCATCCAGCATTACTCCATTTCCTATGATAGTACCTTTACCATCTTCACCTCTACCTTCAAGAGTGTTTTTGTGAAGTCCGTTGCTGTATAAAGAATAGTTTGTTCCAGAAAATAATTTAGCTCCTAATTTAAAATCTATCAGGAATGACAATGTCCAGTCTTTGAATGTAAGCTGATTGCGCCATCCTCCTGTCAGTTTATATACTCCCGAACCTAAATTTTCAAGTTCATCCGAACTCTGAGCTATACCATCTTTATAAACAATCTGTCCATCGACCCGTTTGTATTTATAACCTACCAGCTCGCCGTATGGTTTACCTACGATATTTTGTACGGTTACATTTCCACTGCGCGCGGAGGCACCGTCTATACTTAGATTTGTTACGGGAATTCCTCCGTTTTCGCCCAGATATTTTACTTCGCTGTTATTATAGGCAATATTAAAAGTCGTATTCCACATCAAGTTCTGGGTCTGTACAGGCACGGCATCTACCATAAATTCGAGCCCATTATTTTTAATTTCTCCTACATTCATGATAGTTGAGCTAAAGCCGGAAGCACTGCTGGTCGTAATTCTGGCGATGTCGTCTTTAGTATTCTTTATATAATAAGCCATATCAAAAGACAAACGGTTCTTAAAGAAGGCAAGATTCAGGCCCGCCTCCCACTCTGAAATGCGGACGGGTTTCAGATTCGGGTTCGGATAAGTTTCATTATTGACTGTGGCATTATTTTGTCCGTTGAATATATAATTATTTAGTTTATATGTCAGTATATTCTGATACGGATCGGTTCCATTCGAAGCGGAAGCATATGCTACACGTACTTTACCAAATTCAAACGCGGCCGGAACATCGAAAGTATCTGTAAATACCCATGATACGCCGGCAGAAGGGTAGAAATAACTATTATTATCCGGATTCAGTGTTGAAAACCAGTCATTTCTTCCTGTAAGATTCAGGAATATCTGATTTTTATATCCGAAGTCAGCTGTCGCATAGATCGAATTGACACGATATTCAATATGACTCTTACTCATAGGGCGGTTTCCTACATTATTTACAGAGGTGAATCCCGGAACAAGAAACGGACGAACACCATCTGCCATCCACTGTTTCGTAATGTTACGCTGGCGGTTTCCTCCAAAAGTAGCTGCGGTACTCCAGTCCCCAAAGGTTTTGTTGAATCCGATCAAATAGTTCAGATTTATTTCAGAAAAGGTTTTTGAATATTCTGTCAGCCAACCGGCAGGGTCAGCTGCAGCACCCATTGGTTGAACCTGCTTGAAATCAAGGCTGTATCCGTCACGGGTTACCGCCCCTTGTATATACAACCAGTCAAAGATGTCATATTTCAAAGTGAGACCTCCAGTCAAACGATTCTTATTTGTCTCGTTTGTTTTTCTGTATTGTAACCAGTATGGATTATTGAAATATACATTATCTCCTCCGATCAATTCCTTTCCGTCTGCTGTCGTACCCCAGTCTGACCCGGGTGTCCCGCGTTCCAGCCAGCGTACGTCAAAGGAGTTGGCCCTGTATAGCAATGATGCGTTGGTGTTTCCGTTTCCATCCGATAGATTGGAACGCCCTTTGAATTTTTCAAACACATAGTTGGCATTCACCATCAACTGTATCTTTGAAGTTACATTATAGGTGCTGTTCATGTTGATACCCTGCTGACTGATGTATGAATTAGGAAGGATGCTTTTATCATACATATTAGACAGCCCAAAACGGTAGATTATCTTGTCGGATGCTCCGCTCACCGATAACGAAGCTGCGTCATTGACCCCGGTACGGTAAAAGCTATCCCAGTTGTCGACATATGAATATTTGTATTCATTTCCCAAAAAATTTATGGCTTTTCCGCCGTCGAGGCGTTCACCCCAGCTTGAAGTTTCCGTTTTTACCGCAGACTCCTGGGTCATCGGGCGTATACCGTTTTCTCCCTGACCAAATGTTTTCTGGAAATCACGGTAATCGTAAATATTATTGAATGTCAGGCTGTTGTTAAATTCAATACTGGTCGGTTGCCCTTTCTTTCCTGATTTAGTTGTAACCAAAATGGCCCCATTACCTCCGCGGTATCCATAAAGCGCGGATGCAGCAGCACCTTTCAGAACCTGGATACTGGCAATATCATCCGGACTGATATTAGACAATCCGTCACCCATATCCATTCCCCCCCATGTACCTGCACTTCCTAGATTGGAGTTATTGAACGGAACTCCATCGATTACATACAGAGGCTGGTTATTCCCTGTCAGGGAAGCGTTTCCACGAATGATTACACGGCTACTACCGCCTGCTCCGGTGGCATTACCCGCTACAGATACTCCGGCGACTTTACCCGAAAGCGCATTCCCTATATTAATATCACGTGACTGTGTAAAGTCATCACCTCCCACAGAAGTAGTTGAATAACCCAATGATCTTTGCTGCCTTTTGATACCTAACGCAGTGACAACAATATCATCAAGCATTTTTACATCTTCCGTCAAAGTTATATTTACAAGACTTTGTCCTTTCAATTCTACTTCCTGAGTAACAAAGCCAATAAAAGAAAAGACCAGTGCGGCATTCGGATTCGCTACTTTGAGCGTATATGCTCCATCCATGTCTGTTACAGTTCCGGTGGTAGTCCCTTTTACCGCGACACTTACCCCGACCAACGGTTCTCCCTGTTCGTCCTGAACTTTACCGGTTATTGTTTTTCCTTCCTGTAAAGGAGTATTTACAGCAAGGGCACCCTGTCCGTTTTTATTCGACAGAATGATATGTGAGCCTTCCATCGAATAACTGACATTCGTTTCTTTAAACAAATCGTTCAACACCTGGTAAACAGGCTTTGTATTAGCCTTCACAGATACGTTTTGGTCTGTTTCTACTTTATCGTTATAGATGAACAAATAATCGGTCTGTTTCTCTATTTCGGTCAAAACCTTATCAAGACGAATATTTTTTTCGTTGATGGTAACTCTTGCCTTTTGGGAGTAAGAGTCTTCGGCATAAATAGAGAGCATTCCGACAAACAATAGTAACGTCGTGATTTTCATGATTCTAAAAAAATGTTTAATTTTTTCATTTTTCAACAAAAAGCGGTCGTGAAAAACTTTATTTTCCATAGATTTACGATGTTTTTGATTAATACGGTCTAAAAAATTGTATTGATTTCCCTAGCCAATAGGTGTTGCCGCACTTATTGGCTTTTTCGTTTACACGATAAAAGCGTTTTTAAATGTTTCTCATAGGCGGTCATTTTTTTATAAGGTTAAACGATTGATTGTATCTACTTATTAATAAATTACAGAAAACAATTTATAATACCATATTCCCTTTCGTTATGCGGTTATATGTCTTTTACGGATAAATCCTGTCCTTTACACATCTATTTTTCACACTGCCTGCCAATATCTATTTTATATACACAATATGCTTTTCGGTATCCCTTTCATATTTGAAATTAACATCCTTCTGCAATACACGCAAGGCATAGTCTACTCCATCTATAACACGGAATTTACCTGTGTATATAAGATTGCCAACCTGAGGATTTTCAATTATAATTTTTATATCATATACCTTCTCAAACGATTTCATTATTTGGGCAAAAGGTTCATTCTTGAAGCTAATCAGGCCATCCTTCCATTCATAAGCACTAAAGTCGTCTACATATTCGGTTTCCAACTTTCCGTTTTTCAGATACGCCTTATTGTTAGGCGTTAATATTACCGACCGTAAAGAATCGCATGCAGCCCTTACTTTTACTTTCCCTTCCATCAGCATTGTTTCGAAACTGCGAGTGTCCGGATAGGCCATTACATCAAACTTTGTACCTAGCGCCTGGATTATGCCGTCTTGCGTTTTAACAAGAAAAGGTACATCTTTATTCTTTGCAACATTAAAATAGGCTTGTCCTTCCAACAATATCAACCGTTCTTTTTCGTTAAAGGACACAGGGTATTTTATTGTTGTTTTGGCATTCAGCCACACATCCGTTCCATCCGGCAATATTATGTTTAAACGCTGTCCGGCAGGTACCGAAATCGTTTGGACAGCTACTCGCCTGTCTGTCTTATTTAAATGGAGGAAATAATACCAGCTGCCGGATAAAGTAATGGCTATGACTGCCGCTATCTTTATAAATTCTCTAAAATAGGCAGATATACGCCGGCGATTTCCGGAAGGGACAGGCAACTGCCCTGTATTCTCTTCAATATCCAGCTCTTTACTATTAAGAAGTATGGCGTCAAACATCCTCCGTTCTTCGAAAAAGCGTTTCTCATTCTCAGGAGAATCCGTTACCCACTGCCTTATAAGCTCATCTTCAGCCTGAGTCGTAAGACCTTCAAAAAATTTATATAATAGTTTAAAATCCATTTTTCATTAACCTCTATATAAACAACAGGTGAGACACAAACATCCCTAGTAGAAAAATCGTTTTTTTTTAAATAGAGAAGAATGCCAGGAATACAGACATGTAATCTTTAAGGCTGGAACGAAGCTGCGACAAAGCTTTTGTGATATGAAACTCGACACCCTTCGTTGTAATGTTCAACGCCTCTGCTATTTCCTTATGTGATTTATTTTCGTAACGGCTCATTCTAAAAATTTCCAGCGTTCTTTCCGGCAGAGACGCCAGGGTCTGATTGATTATCTTTTCCACTTCTGCCGAAAAAAGCTCTTCCGGATTACACGCCGAAAGTGTTGTAATACGCATATTGAGCTCCCAGTGCGCCAGAGTCTGTATATTGTCGAGTGTTTTATTTTGCAGACTTTTATGTTCGAGATAATTAAGGCACTTGTTTTTTATGATAGTCAATACATAAGCTTTAACGTTAGACCCGGATGCAAGATTCTGCCTGTTCTCCCAGTATGCCATAAAAGCTTCTGTGGTGATATCCTCCGCAATGGATATATCCCTTACATATGTATTTGCAAAACGGATAAAACGAGGATGATAATCTGTATAAAATTTATTAAACGATTTCAGATCAAAAGGTTCTGTCATATTATTGCGGTTTTATACGTGTAGGATAAGTTTCATATGTTATAGCCCAAAGTATATATGCCCTGTTATTTCTATATTTTTTGTGTATTACAATAATGGCTTTATTCTAATTAATAAATCAGAATAAAGCCATTTTTTTCCAAGGCACGGTTATAGCGTGAAAAGTTCTTTAACAAAACAATACCGACTCCCAAATATTCAGGAGAAAAATAAGCATAATAAAATATTATTTCCTGTATTTTTCTTTGCATAAATACTGCTTATAAAACGCTTCTATTTATTTTCTCTGTAAACCGGCACTATCACTCTATATTCAGTATAATTTAAGCACAAAGTTCTAAAAAAATATTAAAACCAAAGAATCAAACCTTAATTAAGTTGTTTTATCCGATCAATAAAAGCAGTTTGTAAAGAAAACGGACATCGATCATTCATCATCCGGCCTCTATATAAATAACAAAGGCTGCAAGAATTAGTTCTGGCAGCCTTATTATTATTCATAAATCAACCACAGTTTAAGACACCCTCAAGGATTTGCCCAAACGTAATGTAGTTTTTGCTGTAATGCTGTTCAGTGCACAGATTTTGCTCACTGTCGTCCCATATTTACGGGCTATGGCCCCCAATGTATCACCGGACTTTATACGGTGATAATTGACATTTCCTGAAGCATATTTATTTTTGACATTTGCTTTCGATCGGGTGGTTGAAGCCAGTGTATTTACATTCACCCCTTTCGAACTTCTGCTGTAACTTGCAGCTGTAACTGTATATGTATCTTTATGACACACTTTATTTTCGAAATCAACTATATTTACCGGATTAATAGGGTTTCCCAGAAAGCGCATTTCGAAATGCAGGTGCGAGCCTGTAGAACGGCCTGTATTTCCACCTAATGCGATCGGATCTCCCGATTTTACCACATCATCCTCATCTACCAGAAACTTAGATAAATGTCCGTATACAGTTTCTAATCCATTCGGATGACGGAGCGCCAGATAATAGCCGTATCCACGACGTTCATATTGCTTTACACGTACTTTTCCATCAAATGCGGCATAGATCGTATCACCGGTCTGCACTTTCAGGTCTATACCATAGTGCATCCTGCGACGGCGAGGGCCGAAATTGGAAGTTACATATCCCATTGTAGGCATTGTAAAATTGGAAAGATTCACAGTAAATGTATCTGGTATATTTTCTATAGAGCGGTAAGCATTTACATAACGGTTGTTCCATATACCGCTGTAAAGGTCTTCGGCAGGAATTTCATCCGCTGCAAGCACGCGTTCTTCCTGAACTTCCTTCAATATAGAAAGGTCTCTTTTGATCTTTATTCCATCGGCATAAAGATTATTAGCATTCATCCGGCTGTGACGTTGCTTATACTTTAATTCTACTCTGTCTGCATTAGATTCTGAGGTATTGGCAGTGTGTTGGGCGAAACTACTCATAGGTAGTAAAAACATAGCTGCTACAGGTAGTAGCCTCAGTTTTTTCAAGCCTCCGGTCAAACTGTTTTTCTTTTCTTGCATAATATAATTTAGATCTCGTCACATGCATACAAGTGTGCATATGTAGATAGTTTATAATCAAAAATCTCGTTATCTGTAAAGAATCTTTTTAATTCTATTTTTGCCGATTCTGCGGAATCCGAAGCATGTACAATATTTTCCTGGGCACTTACCGAAAAATCGCCTCTGATTGTTCCCGGAAGAGCCTCTCGTCCGTTAGTCACCCCGATTAGAGAACGAACGACTTTGGCCGCATCAATCCCCTCCCAGCATTGAATTATAACGGGGCATATTTGCATAGAATCCTTTACTCGCTGAAAAAACGGGCGTTCTTTCAAATGAGCATAATGTTCGTTTAAAATAGTGTCGGTCAATTGCATCATTTTCATTCCTGCTAAACGTAAACCTTTCTTTTCAAAGCGGGAAATAACCTCTCCCATCAACGCTCGTTGAACGCATGAAGGTTTCAGAATAACAAGGGTTTTTTCCATAATTCAGGCCTCGAAATAAATGCGGTTTAGTTTATATAACCGTCAAATATAAAACTTATTTCAAAAGCTCGCAACCCCAATTCCTTTAAAAAAGGACTATTTAACAGCATTTTAAGTATGTTTTACAGCATATTTCCGGATAAACCACTTAAAAATAGGGATATAACGGCTACGCCGGAAATCACACCGATTAACTTATTATAACATGGTGAAAATTCGGCATTTATTATATTTAATGCTGAAAAAAGGTATAAAATTGTGCAGGATATACAAGGGAATACCTTATATTAAGGAGTATATCCCTGAGCCGTCAGGGGTCCGGAAATAAAGGAAAACGAGTATGGATTATAAATACAAATGAGATAATTTACAATCCATAACCCGCAATTAGTTTATGCTTAATCTTTAAACATTTCGTCAAAATCAACGACTTGTTTACCGGGCAATACCTGGTTTAACACCACTCCTATGATAGAAGCCAGCGCCATGCCCTCGAGTGAAAATGTTTTTCCTATATGAATCGCTGCACCGCCGATACCGATAACCAGAATAACCGATGATATGATAAGGTTACGTTTGCGGCTGAAATCCACTTTATTCTCCACCAACATACGCAGACCGCTGGAAGCGATAATACCAAACAATAAGATAGAAACCCCTCCCATAACCGGAGTCGGAATGGTAGTAAGCAAGGCCGCTATTTTACCGCAAAAGCCAAACAGTATGGCAAAGACGGCGGCACCGACAAACAGATAGATACTGAACGCACGTGTAATAGCCAACACTCCGATATTCTCGCCGTATGTTGTTACCGGAGGTCCTCCGATAGAAGCGGCAATCATTGTAGCAACACCATCGCCCAACATGGAACGATCCAGTCCCGGATCTTTTATAAGGTCTTTATTTACAACTTTGCTGAGTACCAACTGATGACCGATATGTTCGGCAATAGGAACGATAGCCACAGGAACCATCATCAGGAATATTCTCCATGTAAATGATGGTGTATAATGAACAAAAGGCACTTCGAATGGGGGCAACTGAATCCATTTGGCATCTATAACTGCCTGCAGGTCAACAACACCCAGGATTATAGAAAATACATACCCCCCTACAATACCCACAAGTACAGGTATTACACTCAGGAAACCACGGGTAAATATAGCTGTGAGAATAGTTATAGTAAGAGTAACCAAACCAACTATCACATAAGTAAGGTCGTAATCTCCGGCCGGATTATTTGTTGACATATTCACTGCTGTCGCCGAAAGCCCCAATCCAATAACCATGATAACAGGACCTACAACTACAGGTGGCAATAATTTCATCAGCCATTTAGTCCCCGCCTTAGTAATAACAAGAGCTACAACGGAATAAGTCACCCCTACAAGAAAACTACCAACCAGAAAACTCCCCATACCCACTCCTGACGCAGGATCAAGTTCTAAAGCCTTTACGGCGATAATAGGATTGATAAAGGCAAATGAAGACCCCAGATAAGACGGTACCTTCCCCTTCGTTATTGCTATAAAAACAAGCGTACCTATACCGCTGGAGATCAATGCTACTGCAGGGCTCATTCCTGTCAGGGCCGGAACTAAAACCGTAGCGCCAAACATGGCAAACAGATGCTGGATACTCAACAGCAACCATTGCGCCGGTCTCGGTTTTTCTTTAATTCCCAATACTACTTTTTTCTCTTCCATTCTTAAATTTGTTTTTCATATTACCAATTAAGCATAAAAAAAGCCGAAAACTAAATATCGGCTCTGTATTTAAAGATCTATTCCCTTAGACTTCTTTTTCTTTATCATAATGTATGCACCTACCCCAAGTACCAGTATCAGATAATCTCCTCCCACATAACGCAACACTCCGTTACGTGCTTCTGTTTTCTTCACTTCCGAAGGACCAGTCCCTTCCCTGAGGAGCCTTATACCTTCTGCATCCGGTGTGCGTCAAGGCTTTCCTGCATTCCCATTAGTACAAAAAATAGAAATGTTATCAATAATAACCGTTCCATTCTGAGTAGTCCTTTTTTATAATAGTTTGTGTAATGTAAATCAGGCGCAAATGTAATAATTATTTATATAATTCCTATACGCATCCTACGAAATATTATTCTTACATAAAATTCTGTTTTAATCAATCACCGGCATCCGGTGTTATCGAAAGCAATACCTTTCCATCCTGGCTGTATATCATCCGTACAAGATCACCGGTATCCACATTCTCATACAAAGATTTATTCACTTCGTAGCTACAGTCATCAATGATAAGGTAGTATTTTTCCTCCGGTTCCGCTTCCTGCGCCCATGTACTGATCAATGTACCTCCTAACACAGGGGAAGGTATCGCTGTATCATTCTCTTCATAATCCAGCAGGACTTCTTTATCCTGTAATTTTTCTATTCTGACCAACACTTTAGAATCTGTCGTTTTGTTTATTGATTTCATAGCTTCAACTTTTAGTAATCATAAGCAATCAGCAATAATTGATGTAACGCTCCTGACGGCAGCAGACAAGGACAAAAAATCATGTGCCTCCGTGCCCTATAATACTGCAATAAACCGGGCTCATCATTTAATTCTATTTTTTAACATTAAGAATTTAAATATCACAAAGTTACAATTTATTTTCCTCCAATTATACATCAAAAACAGGAAATAAAACAGTATTCATCGTCAACAGAGTATATTAACATCTGTTAAAATAATATATAAAGATAAAGTTATATATAACTATAAATATATCAGTGTAATAATTTTAATGATTTATTCAGAACTTTTTATATTCTAAGGCGTTATAGTAGGGAAAGAGGACAACAGCATAAAGCATAAAGAATCAGGGTATAAAAATTTGAATTAGAGTATAAAACTTAAAACTCCATTTTTAGGGCATAATCATTAAAGACGTAGTAACTGTATTTTTTTTATTGCAGAATATATTTCAGAATCCAGATAATATATTGGGCAATGAAGGGGAGATTACTATGTGTAAAAATGAATCCTTTGAATTTTCAACAAACACAAATAACCGACAATAAGAGTCTTGTAATAAATCAATTAAGAAGCATTATGAATTCCAAAAAGTATTTTTTAGCATCTGCTATTGTACTCGGCTTTATAGCCTGTAGCAATAATGACACAGAGGATACAGAAGGCGGTGAGGCCGAAGGCTCTCCGACCTATATCAATTTATCCATCTCCCTTCCTAAAGGCTCAACAAAGGCTTTACCGGGAGATTACAACCCTGATGGAGAATATGTAGGAAATGACGGCATACAAACGCTCGACGTTTATATGCTCGGAACAGATAAAACGATGGAAGCAAAACGGTTCTCGGGTACGGATCTGTCCGCCAGCGGAACGGTCATTTCTCCCAGCCAGCCGTTCAGAACTACATCCGGCACAAAAGTTGTTTACGTTGTATTAAACAGTCCCAATCCATTAGGTACAACCACGCCTGCGAGCAATAACCTTTTACCCATTGCAGGTCTGGCACAGATTAAAACTGTCTCCGGAGTAAACTATGATGTTATCACGATGACCGGAAAGAGCTCCCCTACATATATTGAGCCGGATATAACCGTCCAGGAAGTAACTACAGGGACCAATAGAATAAGCATACAAGCAGAACGTATTGCTTCCCGCGTCATCGTAACCTCCACAGCATCAACCGACCTGTTAGATGACAACGGAGCTAAAATAGGAACAATCTCCAATATGACTTACTCTGTAGCACAAGGTACCAACAAAGTTTACTTCTCATCCCAAACGGATCATGTTACCTGGGGTAGCTCCTATGTACCTGCCTTAGGTACTTACAGTACCGATGCGCCCCAATATTATGATTATGCGGATTTAACGACACCTGCTACTGTTCCGGCAAGACCTATCGCCGGTGACGGATATAAATCCCTCCGGGGAAAATTTTTATTTGAAAACACCCATACAGAAGGCGATGTAAAAACATCTCAGTACAAAAAGGGTAACACTGCATATGTATTAGTCAGGGCCAAATTCACTCCTCTGCCATCTGCTATAGCTGATGGAGGTGCTCTTACTAACGGCACATTCTACGTGGGGGAAACCGATGGGAAAATATACTCTACCAAAGGAGCAGCACAAGCTGCCGTTCAAAATCAGAAAGTAGCACTATATGAAGGAGGGAAAATGCTTCAATACGCATGGCTTAATCCTGATAATACTGCAAAACCCCTCAATTCGCCTGTGGTAAGAAATAATATTTATCACATAAATATTTCTGCTTTCAAGAAAATAGGACTTAACTGGAATCCTTTGGTTCCGGGCACAGACAATCCGGACCCTAAGCCCGGTAATCCGGACGAACCGCAAACCCCTATTGATCCAGTGGACCCGTTATCTCCTGAACAAACATATATGACAGTTGATATATCTATTCTGGACTGGACTGTACATTCTTATGATATAGAGTTATAATATAAGAGACCCCAAATATCCTTTGGGGCATGCCAATCCCCAAAGGATATAATTACAAACTTATACTGCTAATTGAAATAACAAAAATGAATTTAAGTAGTAAACCAATTCTGTTGACGGGTTTGATTATTCTCTCCATTTTCTCGGGATGTATCAAAGATGATTATAAAGATTGTGTACAGGGAATAAATGTAAACTTTTATTCCAAATCATCGTGCGATATTGACGTTAGTTATCCCGAACAGATAAAAAACCTCACGATTGGTGTATTTGATAAGAATGGCATATTAGTTTCTTCCAGGCAGTTAAATGATACAAAATTACAGAAAGACTTCCGTCAGACCATTGAAACCGAAAGCGGGCTCTACACTGTTATAGCATGGTCAGGAATAAATGCTGACCTTTATGATCTTATAACACTTAAAGTAGGATCGACTACAAAAAACGGACTGCTTTTTCGCTTAAAGCGGGCTGCACAGAAAGCATCAAGTATAAACGGCACCAGGGTATATTACGGGGAAAGCCCTGCTGTATATGTACCGCAAGCCGATAACTCGGAATCAATTTTTGAAAATACGGCTGTCAATATGCAGGAAATTACCAATCGTATTGAGATTTCAGTCGAAGGATTATTAAAGGCAGAAGAATATGAAATTGAAATAGAGTCGGATAACGGTTCTATGAATATAGACGGAAGTGTCGCTTCTGACGAAGTGATAGAACATTCCGCAGAACATATAGTAAGAGGTGGGGTTATGGAAGCCCGTTTTACACTGCTTAAACTTGAAACAGGACATAATAATAATATCATAATAAAAAGCAAGCTCAACGGAGCCGAACTATACAGAGGTAGCCTGCTAGGGACCCTGTTATTGAAGAATCCGGACGTAAATCTGGCTTGCGACCATGATTTTATAATCAGATTTACAACCAGAGACCAATGTAGTTGCGGAACATACACCATTATGGAAATATGGGTCAATAACTGGCTGGTACATAGTTATGAAACTGAGATATAATCAGAAGAAATCAAGATGATATGAAACCGGTTGGTAACATAACAAAAAAAATAAAATGTTTTATAATTATCTTCTCCTCCCTGTTTTTAGCTACAAGTTGCAGCAATGATGACCAGGGAAAGGTCCCGGATAACGAAGACGAAGCTGTTATTTCACTATCGTTGAAAGCTTCATCCTCTGGCATTAACGAAGATAAGGTAAACTGGGAGGATCGTGTAGATGAACTGCGGATGCTCGTATTCAACACGTCTGACGGACAAATAGTATTCAATCAAAAACTATATTTTCCGAATGGCTTTGCCAATCATAGTAAAAGTATTATTATACGCCCGGGCACTTACGATTTTTACTTTATTGCCAATGAGTCGGTTTACACCAAAGATTTCGTATCGGCACTTATGGCTATTGAAAATAAATCGCAATTTTCTACAGATGCCCGGTTCCTCAATTTGCAATACAATCCTGATTTCATTCCCAGTGAAACTGAGCGAAACGGACGTTTTGTTATGTCTGGCATATATGATAATATTTCGGTTATAAGTGGTGGCACCGAGCAAAATCCCGCTTCGCTGGCTATTCCGACAGGAAAAGTCGAACTGATAAGATCTTTGGCTAAAGTAGATGTGATTTTCAGAAAAAAAGTAGCAGGAAGCAATATTCCGGCAAATACTATTACCTCCGTACAATTATCAAACATAGCGGCCGACTTATCAATTCCTCCGGTAGATAATTACTATAACGGACAAAAGACAAACTCAAAGCCGGCTGATATTTCCGGACTTGATTATGGAAACGATAGTATCGGGGCTGTTACATTCTTTATTCCCGAATTTCTTATTCAGGAAAACAGTACGGATTTTACCGAACTGCACATCAACAATAAAGCCTTCCCGATAGAAACAGATCAGGGAAAAAGCGGAATTGCTCTACAAAGACGAAATATCCCCTCCATATCGTCCAATAGTGTTATACGCAATTATCACTATATAGTGAATGCTTATGTCAACTCTCAGGGCGGTATCCAGATTAAAGCATATATTGAGCCCTGGAATAAAGATGAATACAAATATATTTTCCACGGAGATAAAACGATTGCAGTCCCCCCTGTAATCCCTACCGACTCAAGTGTTATTATCATCCCTGTTTTGTGCGAAACTTCAAGGAAGATTGAAATACTGAACAAAGATGAAATTTTGCCACAAGGTCTGCAAGGAGCATATGGTGATGTGGTAAATTACTGGGATCCTGTAATTCAAGGCCCTTCAATAACGCGGGGAAGCCCTCCGTACTATTGCGAAAAGAAATATGGTGAAGGCTGGCGCCTTATCAATTCATGTGAAATGATGTCTTTCCTTACATTATTTGATCAGACATACAGAATCTGGCAATCCAATACATGGGAAGGTGTAAGTTACAATCTGCCATTCTACCCATTACCTTTCAGGCAGGAAGCACAGGCTCTATTGCAAAGATTAACAGGCGTGGATCTATCCGGCATAGTACTTTCTGATAATGGAAAAGACAATCTGGGCGATATTAAACTGGATGTTATTGACCGGTTCTTTACTCCCGGTGATATTATGATAAGAGAGACCGATTATCCGGGAGGATGGCCTTATTCTGCCCCTCCGAATAACAGTGGTTTAGCTTGGTTTTATTCTGAAGTAGTAGTTCAGGTTAGAGCATATTGGTACGCTGGCTACCTGGATCTCAGTATTCCCGGAAATAGAGAAAAAGTCCTTTACGAACAGTTTGAAAGGTACGATTTCAGTAGTACCATTTCACGTTGTGTAAGAGTTGTAGAATAAAATTGACATGCAAAAAATATATTATTACATATTATCAATAATACTGCTCCTCTTTTATTCAAGCTGCAGTGAAAATACGGAAGACTATCCAGGTAATAACCGCAAGAGTGTTTCAATAAAGCTTATACAATATGCAGGGTTCAGTACCAAGGTTATCGATGGAGATAATCTGCAAAGTGAACAAACCGTAAAAAATATCAGTGTCTTTTTTACGGAGCCATCATCAAATGTGATTACGAACAAATATGTGTATTCCGGATTTTCGTCTGTTGATGATTATAAATTGATAACGTTACCATTAGATCCCGCTACCGTACTTCGTAAAGATATCTATATTGTCGCTAATTATGACAATACAGCCACACTTAACAGTGTTTCAACTGTCGATGCCTTAAAAGCACTGACTACCCCGGCTGTAGACAAAAGGAATAATCTGGCTCCCGCAAATGGCTTCTGTATGTATGGTTCTACTCTCAACTTCAACTTTAATGATGCCGCTCACAGCCCGGCAGTTGTCGATTTAGTCAGATCCTGTGCAAAGATAAGGATAAACGTTACTTTTCCGGAGAACCCGACTTTAAGCACAAATAACAGTTTTTTGATACAGAATGCAGCTAAATACACTTACGTTATTGGCAGAACAAAAAACAATCTTCCAACTACAGATTATTTTACATATGCTGCACCCATCGCTCTTGTAGACAATGGTGCTCACGTGTACACCCAAACGACTTATGTTTACGAAGCAGACAATGCTCCTGTATTATATATTTACACTTATATGGGCGGGGGTTCTACTATGCAGGAATTCTCTGTCACTCTGCCAAAACCGATCCGGAACCAGTTATTCGATATATCTATCGAAATCTATTCAGGTAACTCTCCGACGGGCACCAAAAGCATAAACGAGAATAATACTGACAAGCCCGCCTACAAATATAAAAGTATGGTAAATATATATGACGAAAAAGGGCGCAAAGTCACATACTGTATCATGAATTGAAGAGATAACGTAAGTCGATAATAGATTGTAATATTTTGAGAATCGCTCTGCAGGCATACTTGCTCCGGGCGATTCTTTTATCATCATATACATCAGATCTATCAACTTGCATTTGCAATATCATAAAGATATTATTACAAAGGAGGCATATCCCTGTAACAACAAATTAAAGTATATTACCCAAATAATCTAAAAAAGAGATTGTCACTCTGCTATTATACACTCTTTTTTTTAACTTTGTCATTCTTATAAATAATATAATAACCATCGATATAGATGTTGTTTATGAAAAAAACATTATTATACCTGATTTTATCAGTTCTATCAATAACTGGAATATATGCCCAGGATCCTGCAACATGGACAGTTAAGCTTGTAGACAAGGGAAACGGCGAAGTAGAATTAACCGCTAATTTTAAAATTGATCCTACATGGCACCTTTACGACATACACATTCCCGAAGGTGGTCCTATGCCGACCAGCCTGACCATAGACAACCTGAAAGGCGCAACCAAAGCAGGTGAATTTAAAGCTGTAAACTCAAAACTGAAAAAGAGTTACGATGAAATATTCCAGATGGAAATCGGGTATTACGAAACACAGGCTACATTCATACAGCGCCTGAAAGTTACGGACAAAGCTGCATTTATACTCGAAGGAGATTTACGCTCCCAGGTATGCAGCGAAGTAGACGGACAATGTATCCCTATAAAAATAGATTTGAATTTCAAATCCAAAGATCTACCGGCAACATTGGTTCCCGCCAGCGGAATATCTACCGGAACCGCAGACGAAACCCCATCTGTAGATACAGCAACATCAGACTCATTAAATCAGATGGCGGCAACACCTGCCAGTAACAGCGACCTATGGATGCCTGTGATAGAAGAAGTGAGAGCCTATGGTGCGGCCGGAGATACTTCCGACCAATCATTGTTCTGGATATTTCTGGGAGGTTTCGGCGGGGGGCTTCTGGCCTTACTTACACCTTGTGTATGGCCGATGATACCTATGACTGTCAGCTTTTTCCTGAAACGGAACAAAAAGAACAAAGGCAAGGCTATAAAGGATGCCATGACTTACGGCTTGGGCATCATTATTATATATGTTGCATTAGGATTGCTTATCACAGCTATATTCGGCGCAAGTGCACTGAATGATCTGGCAACCAGCGCTATTTTCAATCTGATATTCTTTGCCCTGCTGGTTGTTTTCGCCATATCGTTTTTCGGCGCGTTCGAACTGGTTTTACCTTCTTCATGGACGAATAAGATGGACCAGAAGGCCGATTCTACGACAGGTATTATCAGCATTTTCTTCATGGCATTTACGCTGGCTTTGGTTTCATTCTCCTGCACAGGGCCTATTATAGGGACATTGCTGGTACAAGCTGCCGGCTCAGGTTCGATTGTCGCCCCTGCAATAGGAATGTCTGGCTTTGCATTGGCTCTGGCTATACCATTCTCGTTATTTGCGATATTCCCGTCATGGCTCGAAAGCATGCCTAAATCGGGAGGATGGCTCAATTCGGTTAAAGTCGTGCTAGGCTTTCTGGAATTGGCTTTAGCTCTCAAATTCTTCTCTGTAGCCGATTTGGCTTATGGATGGGGCATACTTGACCGTGAAGTGTTCCTTGTATTGTGGATTGCCATTTTTGCATTACTTGGCGTTTATCTGTTGGGTAAACTTAAATTACCGCACGATAGCGACCTGAAACATGTATCTGTGCCACGCCTCTTTTTGGCTATCATCTCATTTGCATTTGCCATTTATATGATCCCGGGCTTGTGGGGGGCGCCACTGAAATCGATAAGCGCTTTCTCTCCTCCGTTATTTACCCAGGATTTCAGTCTGTATAAGGGTGAAGTTCATGCCATTTTCGATGATTATGAAACCGGTATGGAATATGCCCGTAAGAACAATAAGCCTGTGATGATAGACTTTTCGGGATATGGTTGTGTCAACTGCCGCAAAATGGAGGCTTCCGTATGGACCAATGCCCGTGTGAAAGACCTTCTTGAAAAGGATTATGTGCTGATAACATTGATGGTGGACGACAAGAAGAAATTGCCGGAGGTTATAGAGGTGGAAGAAAACGGCAAAACAACTAAGCTAAAAACAATCGGAGATAAGTGGAGTTACCTGCAACGGCATAAGTTTGGGACCAATTCCCAACCATACTATGTATTGCTCGACCATGCGGGAAAACCAATAGGCCCTTCATACGCCTACGATGAAGATGTGAACAAGTATATCGACTTCCTGAATAAGGGACTCACCAATTTCAAGAAAGCAAAAGAAGAAACAAAATAAAGGACGAGGAAGCAGGTTTGAAAGATCCTGCTTTTTCTCTAAATAGTAAAATAAGCGACTATGCATACAAAAGAACAAAAGCTGGAAGCATTCGGCAGGCTTCTCGACATCATGGACGAACTACGGGTAAAATGTCCCTGGGATGCCAAACAAACAAACGAAAGTCTGCGCACAAACACAATCGAAGAAGTATACGAACTCTGTGAGGCCATCATTAAAAACAATGATAACGAGATTAAGAAAGAACTGGGAGATGTGCTTCTTCACGTCATATTCTATGCAAAAATAGGAGAAGAAAAAGAAACCTATGATATTGCCGATGTATGCAACGCCCTATGCGACAAACTCATATTCCGCCACCCCCATGTATTCGGTAATGATGCAGCCAAGACAGCCGGCGATGTGGAGAAATCATGGGAGCAACTCAAACTGAAAGAAAGAGGCGGAAACAAAACCATCCTCGAAGGAGTACCGGCATCCTTACCTTCGATCGCTAAAGCCCACCGGATACAGGATAAAGCTCGTAATGCCGGATTTGACTGGAAAAAGAAAGAGGATGTATGGGATAAGGTTTCGGAAGAGTTCACAGAACTGAAAAATGAAATAGCGAATATGGATGCCGATAAGACAGAAGCTGAGTTCGGAGATATGTTTTTCAGCCTGATTAACGCAGCCCGCCTGTATAAGGTCAATCCCGATAATGCATTGGAACGTACAAACCAAAAGTTTATCCATAGGTTCAACTATATCGAACAAGCGGCAAAGAAGCAGGGGAAAATCCTGAAAGATATGACCCTGTCCGAAATGGATGCCTTATGGGAGGAGGCCAAGAAAGCTGAATAAAATACGGGCATACGATTAAAAGCAAACCGCCACGCCCAGATTCACTGCGCTATTCCCATAATTCGCCCTTACCTTATTAGCGATGGAATATGGTGTATAATGATATTCGAGATACAGCCCTACTTTCTTATACCGGATATTCACGCCACCAAAGACATCTAATGTTTCAAAACTATACCATTTGCTTTCTCCGTCATCGTAATATTCTTTTTCCAGATCGGTCTGAACTGAAATCACCCCGGCCCCTGCATAGGTGGTCCAGTAAACATTTCTGGCGGCCTCCTGCTGATAACGGAAACGCGCGTTCACATTCACTACTACATCGGCTTTTGTAGCATAGGGCTCTTTCCGGTAATAATAATCGAAAAGTTCCCGGCTTACAGGAAAAGCCACCTGAAAACCGATATCCACGGCCATTACTTTCTTTATGGGATAGCCTATATAAGCGCCAATAGATGGAGCCGCTTTATACGCATTCCTCAAACTGCCTAGCGGCAACCAGCTTCCGGCACGGATCTCGATAAGGTTTACAAGATATTCTTTCTCCCCGGGCTCTTGTTTCCTGCTTTCTTCAAACTGAGGTATATCGAACTGGTTATATGCGGTATCCGGCAATACAGGTATGCTCATCACTTCCTGTAAAAGCGGGGCCAGTTCATAGTCATTCCTGTTATATCCGTAATTACTCAATACACAACTTATATATCGCCCCCTGACCTCCTGCACTATATAATAAACTATCAGCGGGTTTGTTCTCCGTCCAAATCCTGACTTTTGTTTATACACCACACGGTGGGCAAGGGAAGGAATCCCTTCGAATACGACATCGATATCATCCTCAGCCAGTATATCCATATTCTCATTTATATTGGCTTCAATACGTGTATTGATATCCAGATTGGCACTTTCGAACGATGGAAACTCCGACCAGCTCATCTGTCCGCCTTTACAGTTCACATTATGCGGACTCATCCAGGCACATGCCGAACCGAGATTTATTTCCCGACCGGCGAACGAAATAGAATTAGCAGTCCTTTCATCCGAGATATAATATGTAAGTCCGTTTTCGAGAAATACCCTGACAACCTCCTCTTCCAATACAATATCACGCTGGTTTAGCGTCTGAAATGAGACAACTTCCACTTCTTTATCAGATTTACCGAATATATAAAATACCTGACTAAGCTTTGCCTTCGGACGATCTTTTATCTTCGATTCAGATTCTATTATCTTATTTGTTCTCTGAATTTCGGGTTCGGAATATTCGGCCAGAACCGTTTCTATATTATACTTCTTTTTTATGGCATCGATTGTCTTTTCATTATTTATCTGTCCCTTAACAGTTATAATGGCAATCTCATACCCGCTCAATTCCAGCATTACTTCACCTTTCTCATTCCTTAACCCCTGCATACCTGCGAGATTATACTCCTGAGAAAACATGGATGCCGAAAGCAGGATAAAAAGGACGAACAACAGGATGTATTTCATATTTATAGTTACTGGTTATGTCTCAAATATAGTTTTTTTTATCAGAACTTAGCAATCTCTCTCTTATTATTAGGGCAAACCCTTCAAATCAATTAATCTCTATCGAAAAGTCTTACAGGGGTGTAATGCATATCCCATTTTTTTGCCCAGCTTATTGTTCAGTGCAGCATACACATCGTAAATAACAGTGAATAAACATAATACCCTTACACTTAAAACTTACCACTCATAAAAAGTTGACAAAGTTGACACTTTTTATACTATTTTTTACTTTGTCAATTTAGCTTCGTCAATTGATAATTCTATTCAACTTTCACTTTTCCGTTTCCAACTTTTTATTTCCCCGGAGAGCATCAATTAAAAGCCGGAGTAAATAACTATAGATAAAATTATAATGATAAAACAACAAATTAGAGGTACAATAAAAATTTATTTCAACAGCCATTTCAGCGGGAACGGAGAATATTTATATCCCCTCCCCTTTTATATCTGATTCCATCAGAGCCCAAAGCATCTATTACATAGTAGTAAACCCCGGTATTCACATATTTCCCTTTATATGTCCCGTCCCAGCCCTTAGCCGGATCGGTAAATTCAAAGAGTTTTTGCCCCCAACGATTGAAAATAGTGCACTTAAATTTCACGATAGACCTGTATGCAACCCGAAACTCGTCATTCGCACCCGGAGAATCTCCCGGAGAAAAATAATTAGGCTGATCCAGATAAGATTCGGAAATAGTAAATGAGAATGTATCTTCAGACGTATTGGAATCATTGTCTGCAACCTCCAGTTTCATAATATATTCTCCAAATTCTTCGAAGGTATATCTTGTTATATCCTTATCCGAATAACGTGCTACAGGATTCTCCAAATCCCCCTTCTTGTAGAGAAGCCATGTATAATAGACAGCCTTACTGCCTCCGGAGCCATAGAAACTGAATGTCGCCGGAGCCGAGAATATCTTATTTTTTATCTCTTCTTCGGTTATTGTTTCATTTGCCGCATCCCGCCTTTCCACTTCATAGCTGATACGGGCTTCAAGTTCAGCCCCCGTATCCTGAGCCGCCAGACGCAGTGATACAATGACTATAAACAATAATAGAGATATCTTTTTCATAAGCACCTGTTTATAAACGCAACATTATTTAATCGTAACCAACTATTATTGTTGCAGACACAAAAGTAATAAATAGGTTCGCTACTAAACAATAAACCCTCTATCTTTTAACGGACAGAGGGCTATCTTATTTTGTAATACAGTTATATAATGTCGCTCTGCCTATCGGGCATCAGCTTCCAGGGATATTCCTGCTTTTTTGAATACTTTTTCTATTTTCTCAAAAGCTATATCAACCTGTTCTTTGGTATGTGTAGCCATCAGAGAGAAACGGATCAGGGTATCTGCCGGAGCAACAGCCGGAGACACTACAGGGTTAACAAAGATGCCTTCTTCGAAAAGCCATTTTGTTATCATGAACGTCTTCTCATTATCCCTGATAAATAACGGGATAATAGGAGTAGCGGTATGTCCTATCTCAAAACCTCTGCTACGGAAACCGTCTAATGCATAATTAGTAATATCCCACAAATGCTTAATGCGCTCAGGTTCCGAAATGATGATATCCAACGCTGCGCTGGCTGCTGCTGTAGCTGCCGGTGTAGCACTGGCTGTAAATATATAAGCGCGGGAATTGTGTCGCAGATAGTCGAGAATAGTTTCGCTTCCGGCGATAAATCCGCCAAGCGAAGCTAAAGATTTACTGAATGTTCCCATTATAAGTTCCACATCGTCAACTAAACCTGTTTGTTCCACAAGTCCTTTTCCACTGTAATCTTTACCGAGAACCCCTAAGCTATGAGCCTCGTCTACCATTACACTGGCGTTATATTGTTTGGCGAGTTTCACTATTTCAGGAAGGTTTGCTATATCGCCCTCCATACTGAATACCCCGTCAACCACAATAAGTTTCACCTTGTCAGGTTCACATCTTTGCAGCTGTTTTTCGAGAGATTCCATATCATTGTGACGGAATTTCAACTTTGTAGAATAAGAAACCCTTGCTCCTTCAATAATGGAAGCATGGTCCAGCTCATCCCACAATATGTAATCTTCACGCCCTGTAATACAAGATATTACACCTTGATTCACATTGAAGCCTGTCGAATAAACGATAGCATCTTCTTTGCCTACAAATTTTGCAAGCTTTTTTTCCAGTTCGATATGGATATCAAGAGTACCATTCAGGAAACGGGAACCGGCCATCCCTGTCCCATACTTACGGGTAGCTTCTATGGCTGCTTCTTTTACTTTCGGGTGATTGGTTAATCCCAGATAGGCATTTGATCCGAACATTAACACCTTTTTCCCATTTATAACGACTTCGGTGTCCTGATCGCTCTGGATTTGTCTAAAATAAGGGTAAATTCCTGCAGCCCGTGTATTTCTGGCCGCGTCGTACCGATATAACTTATCAGTTAATAAACTCATACTCAACTTACAACAAATGTAGATTATTATAACTGCATCTTAGGAACAATTTAATATTCCGAGATTTACAGGCTGCAAAAATAGCTAAAAAAAATAAGAATGCGTCCCTTTTGGAATAAATATTTAAAAAAAGGATATTTTAATACAATCTTCTGCCTCTTCTTCCCGTAATATATCGCTTTTTTCTTAAATTTGCAGATTAGTGGCTACATATGTCAAATAATTAGAATTTGAAAGCCTTTTGATGGTTAGAAAAGCCATAGCACCGAATGATAAAGAAGAAAAAAAACAAACATAATCTATGGAAGCGGTTGCACTTCAAATACCGCCTTTCCGTAATGAATGAAAATACACTTGAAGAGATATGGAAGATTAAAGCTTCTATGTTTTCAGGTGCTGTCTTGGTTCTGGTATTCGCTTTTTTTCTCATTGCAATTACATCTGCTATTATCATAGCAACACCGATCCGCTACTACCTGCCGGGTTATCTCGATGCCGAAGTAAGGGAAAAAGCAATCCGGTCGGCAATTAAGACAGACTCTCTCGAACAGCAATTGAAATATCAGGAGGCTTATATAAGTAATCTCCGCAGTATTTTTGACGGCACCCGTCAGATCGATTCGGTAAAGATTCTCGATACGATATCTGTATCCGAAAATGACCCCTTACTCAAGAAAACAGATCTGGAGAAAGAATATACCAAACGATACGAAGACGAAGAGCGGTACAACCTCTCTGTATTATCATCCAATACCACCAATCCAATGGAAGGTGTTGTATTCTTCAGGCCGGTCAGGGGAATAATAACAAACAGATTCGATCCTTCCGGCGGACACTTCGGGGTAACGATAAAAACCTCCCCTAAAGAAACGGTACTGGCAACACTGGAGGGTGTAGTCATTTTTGCCGGATATGATCTAAAGACAGGACATACAATACAAATCCAGCATAAAAACGGATTTATTTCAGTATACAGGTACAACACACTACTACTAAAGAAAACAGGAGATAAGGTGCGTACAGGAGAGGCTATAGCTATAATAGAAACCAAAGAAGAAGATGATGAAAAAGGAGAAAGTAAAACAACTCCAACGCTCGAATTTGAACTTTGGTATAGAGGCAATGCCGTAAATCCTGAAAACTATATATCTTTCTAAAACCACATATGAAAAGGAATATTGCAATACTAGGCTCTACAGGATCAATTGGAACACAAGCGCTCGATATAGTCAGAGAAAATCCTGACCATTTTGAAATATACGCACTAACCGCCAATGAAAATATAGATTTACTCATCAGACAGGCAGAGGAGTTCTCCCCTGAGGTCGTAGTCATTGCCAACGAAAATAAATATACCCAACTAAAAGAGGCCCTACAGCATTTACCGATCAAAGTATGGGCCGGAAGCGAGTCGATAGCACAGGTAGTGCAAAGCGAACCTATCCACATGGTACTAACCGCTATGGTTGGCTACTCGGGTCTGAAGCCCACTATAAACGCCATAAAAGCAGGAAAAGTAATTGCTTTGGCAAACAAAGAGACTCTGGTTGTTGCAGGTGAACTGATTACCAGCCTGGCCATTGAGCATAAAGTACCGATATTGCCTGTCGATTCGGAGCACTCTGCCATATTCCAATGTCTCAACGGTGAACGCTCTCCTATCGAAAAGATTATCCTTACTGCATCCGGAGGCCCGTTCAGAAACCATTCTGCACAACAACTGGCAATAGTTACAAAGGCCGAAGCCCTGAAACATCCCAACTGGGACATGGGAGCAAAAGTTACGATCGATTCGGCATCCCTGATGAATAAAGGACTGGAAATGATAGAAGCCAAATGGCTGTTTGATGTCACCCCCGACCAGATTGAGGTTGTTGTGCATCCGCAATCCATCATACACTCGATGGTACAATTCGAGGATTCGTCCATCATCGCACAATTGGGACTACCCGACATGCATCTGCCGATACAATACGCGTTGGCTTACCCCAACAGATTGAAATCGAATTTCGAACGGCTCGACTTCTTCAAACTGAAAACAATGACATTCGAAAAACCCGACATAGAGCGATTCCGCAACCTGGCATTTGCTTTCGAGGCCGCGCGGGTAAAAGGAAATATGGCCTGCATCATGAATGCGGCAAACGAAATAGCGGTAGCTGCTTTCCTGAAAGACAAAGTCGGATTTCTGGAAATGAGCGAGGTCATAGAAAAAACAATGCACAAAACAAGTTTTATTCAGGCTCCGTCGTATGAAGATTACGTGCAGACCGATACGGAAGCCCGTCACATAGCAAAAGAATTTATCAAATAACACTCTGATTTTTTAATGGAAACAATTTTAATTAAAGCGTTACAATTAATCCTAAGTTTATCGATACTGGTTATTATACATGAGTTCGGGCATTTCTTATTCGCCCGCCTCTTCAAGATAAGAGTTGAGAAGTTCTATTTATTCTTCAATCCGTGGTTCTCCCTGTTCAAATATAAGCCAAAGAACAGCGATACAGAATACGGAATCGGATGGTTGCCATTAGGCGGATATGTGAAAATATCGGGAATGATAGACGAATCGATGGATAAGGAGCAAATGGCTCTTCCCCCCCAGCCATGGGAGTTCCGCTCCAAACCGGCATGGCAACGTCTGCTTGTGATGGTAGGCGGTGTTTTGTTCAATTTCATACTGGCTATCATCATCTTCTCTATGATGCTGTTTGTATGGGGTGATGAATACCTGCCTCTGAAGAATGTAAAAGATGGGATGGTTTTCTCCGAAACAGTAAAAAGAAACGGAGGATTTCAGGATAAAGATATACTGGTGAGCGCCGACGGCAAAGAACTTGTTTTGGGACGCGGGGTTCTCGATATGAATACATTTATGCATTTCATCGACGCCAAGACCGTAACCATCGTACGCAATGGCAAACAAATGGAGTTGACTCTCCCCGAAAGCTTTGCCGACAGTGTAATTGCATCGAAACAAGTGGCTTATGAATATTGGTCTGCACCTGTTGTGGATAGCGTAAGCGAAAACTCCGAGGCTAAAAGAATCGGCCTGATACGCGGAGATAGCATAACCGCTCTCGATTCACAATCGATTACCTCTCAGCTGGGTATCCAAAAATATGTAACAAGGATAAGCAATAAACTGGGGGATAATGAAAAGCATACGCTGACAATCACTTTCTACAGAAACGGCGAAGTACAGACAGTTTCAGCAGCAATAGACACATCGGGCGTTATCGGTTTCACATCTTCGACAAAGATGTCCGATATTTTCTCGAAAAAGAATATGCAGACCGACCACTATGGCTTTTTCGAATCATTTCCGGCGGGAATCAACAATGGTGTAGCAACACTTAAAGGATACGTGGCGCAGATACGCTTTGTATTCTCCAAAGAAGGAGTGAAAAACCTGAGTGGGTTTGCCGGCATCGGAAATATGTTTCCGGCTCAATGGAACTGGTACGCATTCTGGTCTATGACTGCATTTCTGTCCATCGTACTTGCCTTTATGAATATACTCCCTATTCCGGCGCTGGACGGAGGACACATTATGTTCCTGTTATACGAAGCCATTACCAAACGGCAACCGAATGAGAAATTTATGGAATATGCACAGGTAGGCGGCATGCTGTTTTTACTCCTTCTGCTGCTAGTCGCCAACGGGAATGACATAATGAGAATCTTCTTTAAATAGGAGAGAATACCAAATCAGATAATATGACAATAAGCAAATGGATCTAAGGATGCCATAATTAACCAGTAAATAAAAAGATATTAAGATATGACCGTAACTGAATTAATAAACAAAAATGACAAAACCGCTTTTTCGTTCGAAATACTACCTCCGCTAAAAGGAAATAATATCGAAAAAGTGTATAATATCATTGATAAGCTGATTGAATTCGATCCTCAATATATTAATATAACGACACATCATAGCGAATATCTCGATCAGGAAATGCCTGACGGGTCAGTAAAGAGGGTTAACATCCGTAAACGTCCCGGCTCGGTAGCGATTGCCGCATCTATCCAGCACAAATATAATGTAACGGCTGTCCCGCACATGATATGCAAAGGATTTTCTCAGGAAGAATCCGAATATGCATTGATAGACCTGAATTTTCTGCATGTACATAATCTTCTGTTATTAAGAGGTGATACGAAACGCCTTGCTCCGGAGCAGATATATCCGAACAGGAACGAATACGCTACCGATCTGCAAGTTCAGGTGAATAAGTTCAACGAAGGCATTGCAGCCGACGGTACCACCTTTGAAAAAAATGCCACCCCGTTCGCTTACGGTATGGCATGTTATCCCGAAATACATGAGGACGCTCCAAGTATGGAATCGGACATACATTACATGAAACAAAAGGCCGACAATGGCGCTGAATATTTTGTTACCCAGATGTTTTTCGACAATGAAAAATATTTTTCATTTGTAGATAAATGCCGTAAGGCAGGAATCACTCAGCCGATTATTCCGGGTGTAAAGCCAATTGTACTGATGAGCCAACTGGAAGTGCTTCCACGGATATTCCGTTCAAGCATTCCGGAAGAACTGGCGATTGAGCTTCGCAAGTGTAAAACAGATGACGAATCTAAGGAAGTAGGTGTGGAATGGGGCATAAAGCAATGCAAGGAACTGATTGCACACGGAGTGCCAAGCCTGCACTTTTATTCATTGTTGGCGACCGAAAGCGTAAGACGGATAGCTAAAGAGATATACTAGATATTGGATTATTATTAAAAAAGTAATTCTTAACTTTATAACTTATAATTAGAAAGAAATTTGTTTTTCAAAGATATAATAGGGCAAAACGAAGTAAAAGAGCGGCTGATAAGTTCGGCAGGAAAGGGAATTATCCCTCATGCCCAGCTTTTTTGCGGACAGGAAGGAGTTGGAAAATTCCCTCTGGCACTTGCTTATGCCCAATATCTGAATTGTGAGAATCCATCGGAAACAGATTCGTGTGGTAAATGCCCGTCATGTGTAAAATATAATCATCTGGCGCATCCTGACTTACACTTTGTTTTCCCGATTATAAAAAAGGCTGCAAAGAAAAAAGAAGTTTGCGACGATTATATTACCGAATGGCGCGAATTTATCAAACAGAGCAGCTATTTCAATCTCAGCCAGTGGCTCGATCATATCGATGCAGAAAATTCGCAGGGGCTGATCTATGCCAAAGAAAGTGAAGAAATTATCCGTAAGCTGAGCTTAAGAATATATGAGGCCAAATATAAAGTAATGATTATCTGGCTTCCCGAGAAGATGCACGAATCGTGCGCCAACAAACTGCTGAAAATAATAGAGGAACCGACAGACAATACGATATTCCTATTGGTTTCTGATATTCCGGATAATATTATCACTACCATACAATCGCGTTGCCAGCGTGTCAACATACATGGTGTAAAAGAGACGGATATAACCGAGGCTTTGGAATCAGCCTATAATATCAGTCCCGAAGATGCTGCAAACGTAGCTCATCTGGCAAACGGAAACTACCTGAAGGCTTTAGAAACAATCAGTCTGAATGAGGAACATAAATTCTTTTTCAATCTCTTCATCCAGATGATGCGAGCTTCATATGCCCGCAATATAAAAGAAATAAAAGCAATCGGTAATGAAATAGCCGGAGTAGGACGCGAAAACCAGAAAGGTTTCCTGAAATACTGCCAGCGAATGATCCGCGAGTATTTTGTCAGTAACATGAGTCAGCCTGAAATGATATATCTGGCTCAGGACGAAGCAAACTTTGGAACCCGCTTCGCCCCATTCATCAACGAACGTAACATAATAGGATTTATGAACGAACTGGCCTTAGCAGAAAGGCACATAGAGCAAAATGTAAATGCAAAGATGGTATTTTTCGATCTTTGCCTGAAAATAACCATGCTTATAAAACAATAAATATAGACCCACAAAGCCGTAGAAGGGGCTTTGTCTTAATTAATTAAAATAAATATATAATGGAAAATCAAAATACATTTGTCCCACACGATTGCCAGGGTACCTGCAAAACGCCCGTGGGATGTACCTGTGCCAGAGCGAACAAAAAAGCTTTGGAAACAATGGGTACTGAAACAGGATACGCTGTAGCCACAAAAAGTTGCGGATGCGGCTCAGGTGGGGGCTGTAGTTCCGGAGGAAGTTGCTCGTGCAAGTCGGGTGGCGGTTGTTCATGTAAATCAGGAGGCGGCTGCTCCAAGAAGGGCGGTTCATGCTGCTCGGGAACAAATAAACTGGAAGTTTACAACTGGCTACAGGATTTACCGGAAGTTGCCGGAGAATCACAAATGGTAGAGGTACAGTTCAAGAATACACGAAAAGGTTATTACCTGAACAGCAACAATGTAGAGATATACCGGGGCGATATTGTAGCTGTGGAAGCATCTCCCGGACATGATATAGGAGAAGTAACCCTGACAGGAAAGCTGGTTCAGCTGCAAATGCTTAAAAATAATTATCGTGGCGAAACCAAACGTATCTATCGTATTGCAAAACAGACCGATATCGATAAATGGAACGAGGCCAGAGCCAAAGAGCACAAAACGATGCTCCGTGCGCGCGAAATAGCTGAAGAGCTAAGCCTTGGTATGAAAATCAGTGATGTGGAATTTCAGGGAGATGGTAATAAAGCTATTTTTTACTACATAGCGGATGAGCGGGTAGACTTCCGTCAATTGATAAAAGTATATGCATCCGAATTCCGTGTAAAAATAGAAATGAAGCAGATCGGTGCGCGTCAGGAAGCCGGACGTGTAGGTGGTATAGGCCCATGCGGCCGCGAATTGTGTTGCTCCAGTTCCATGTCTAATTTCGTATCGGTTTCCACATCAGCAGCACGCTTGCAGGATATTCCGCTAAACCCTCAAAAGCTCGCGGGGCAGTGCGGAAAGCTGAAATGCTGCCTTAATTTCGAAGTGGATACTTATGTGGAAGCGCAACGTAAATTGCCTTCAAGGGAAGTGGTCTTAGAAACTAAAGATGCTTCATTCTACCATTTCAAGACTGATATCCTTTCGGGAGAAATGACATATTCTACAGACAGGCATTTTGCGGCAAACCTCGTTACGCTGCCCAAGGACAGAGTGTATGAAATAATAAGGATCAACAAGCAGGGAGGAAAGCCTACACATCTTGCCACCGAGCCGCAGGAACAGGCAGAAAAAGTTACCTCGCACGATATATTGCAGGAAAACATCACTCGCTTCGACAACAACAGTGGCAACAGTAACCGGAATAATAAGAAGAAAAAGTTTGTAAAGAACAGGTCTGAAAATGGCGGACAAGGCGCACCGAACAATCAGGGAGGAAATAACAGGCCCGATAACAACAGGCAGGCAGGCAATAACAAGCAGGCAAACCCTAATCCGAATGCCAGACCGAATAATAACAACAGGCCCGAAAACAATAATCAACAGAATCAGAATAAAAACAACAATCACAAGAATAACAGGAACGACAGAAACCGACATAACAGAAATGGGAAGCCCGACCAAAAAAAGCCTGACGCATAAGTCTCTATCCGCCTTATGCGGCATACTGTTAACTATCATAGCTGTCTCCTGCAACAAGCAGGAGATATATTACCGTTTCCATGAAATAAAAGATGCGGAGTGGGCACAGAATGATAAGCTGATATTCAATATAGATTCCACCGTTTTCGAATTGAACGTTCCGTATACGATATCCTTTGAGGTGACCAACAATGTGAATTACCCGTATCAGAATATCTGGTTCTTTGTGCAAACAGACATTTATAACGATTCTTTATATACAAAACGGGAAAAAGAATACCTGTTGGCCGATAAATTAGGGAAATGGGCAGGTTCAGGATTCGGCACATTATATCAGGCTTCTTTTGTTTTTGACGACAACATTATTTTTAAGGAAAGACGTAATCATCAGATAATAATAAGGCATGGTATGCGCGACCAGCGGCTGAAAGGTATTGAGAAAATCGGGGTTAGGATAGCAAGGAAAGAGTAAAACTTACAAGTTTATGAATACAAAAAAAGAGCTTACCATTACTGATAAGCTCTTTTCTTATTTTGCAGCTTGATTATTTAAGCAATTCCACCAATTTGGCTACAGCTTCATCGGCACTTAGCCCACGAGCCATAATCTTACCGTCTTTGTCAAGCAACACAAGATGGGGTATGGAATTCACACCATAAGCACCGGCAAGTTCGCTATCCCAGAATTTCAGGTCGGATATCTGAGGCCATGTAATTCCCAGGTCTTTAATTCCTTTTACCCAGTCCTCGTTCGTCCTGTCCAGTGAAATACCTACGATTTCAAAATCTTTTGTGTTATATTGCTTATATGCCTCTACCAGTTTTGGCATTTCGGCACGGCATGGAGGACACCAAGATGCCCAAAAATCTACAAGCACATATTTGCCTTTACCTGCATAATCGGCCAATGCAGCATCTTTCCCGTCAGGGGTTTTCCCTTTCAGGTCTGTAAATACCTTGCCTTCCGATGTTGCATCCAGAGCCTGTATATGGGCTTCCAGCTTTGCCATCCTTTCATTGTTTTTGTACTCAGGTTTTACAGATGCGAATAACTCTTTCAGTTGATCCAGGGTAAATAAATACGATCTGGACGCGAATATATAAGCGCCTATCTGGCTTTGTATATTAGCTTTCACATAGCCATATATTTCTTTTGTCTTCTGAGCATCTATCTCTTCATACTGTTTTTCCAATTCGGCTTGTGCAACCTTAGCCGTATCGAGTTTCGATTTTTCAAATACAGCCTTCAGTTCCGTGTCAAATCCGTTCAGTTTGGTATTCAGAGCCTGATAGGCATCATTCGAAGCTGTCCCTTTAATCGTAGAAACACTATCCAGTGCAACTTTGATTTGCCCTGGTTCTACGACCAATAAAACCGGCCTCTTAACTTTATCTGTATATTGGCCCAATGCCAGGAAATGAATTTTAGCCCCTTCTTTAGCCAATCCTTTAAACTCAAATTTACCATTAGTTACATAAGCAGAATCGATTGCGACCTGATCTTTCCAGTTATCCTCCAGTGTTTGCAAATACACCTTTGTGCTATCAGGTGCTCCGGCTACCGTACCATCGATGGTAAACTGGTCTTTTTCCCCGCAAGATGTAACCAGTATCAGTACAGATGCTAGTGAAAATATAATTTTCTTCATTTTATTAATAAATAAGATAGTTAATATATAAGTTTCCGAATTTAATAATTCAAACCGTTAGTAATAAAACAAGGAATGTTATCATATTGTTTAATTGAGTACTTCAGCAATCTTAGCTTCCAGTGCAGGTCCTCTGAGATCTTTGGCTATGATGATACCATCCTGATCCAACAGAACAGTATGCGGTATAGTGTTCACACCGTATAACTCTGATGCCGACTTTGTGTCATCGCCTAATTGTATCCATGTCATGTTATGCGTTTTTACCGCATTCAGCCATGCTTGTCTGTCTTCATCTACAGATACCCCTACAATTTCAAGGCCTTTGGCTTTATATGCGTTATATGTTTTCACAAGGTTTGGCATTTCCTGAATACACGGGCCACACCACGAAGCCCAAAAATCGATAAGTACGCATTTGCTCTTGCCTGCGTATTCGGACAGGGCTACAGCCTTGCCTGTCATATCTACCAACTGTACATCGGCAAACGGTTGACCCACTTCCGGAACGATCCTGTTCAGTTCTTTCTCCAGGGCTTTCATTTCCGGAGTGTTACGGAACGTACTGTCAGCCAACGGCAACAATTCCCGCAGCTGCTCCATTGTAAACATAGACGCAGAGGAGTAGAATAAAAACTCTCCGGCTTTGTTTCCCATATTAGCCTTTGTAAACTCAAAGTTGGCTTTTTGCATTTCCTCCTGCAACGTCTGCATTCTCGAATTGGCATCAGGCACACCCTGTACACCTCCGGCATCGTTTACCTCCTTATATAAAGCAGCCATTTTGTTCATCGCGGTTTGAACCTTATTAAACTCATCATTTCTTGGGGTACCGCTTGTAGTTACTGCATTTTTTTCCAATGTTATCTTTATCGCTCCCGGCTCCAGGATAAGTGTTCCTACAGGAGAATCAGCCTCAGGAGATTCCAATTTACCAACAGATATAAAGCCCATGATAGGATTGCCGTCGGTAGTTCCTTTGAACTTGAATTTCCCGTCTTTCAATATTACCGAGTCTATCACTGATGATGATTCGGCTCTCATACTGTCGATCTTTTGAAGATATATCATCTTACCATCAAATGTATTTTCAGTGAAATTACCCTCAATAGTGTACGCATTCTTATCCTGACACGAAGCTAATATCACCGTCAGAATTGTTAAGATTAATGTGATTTTTTTCATTAAAAGAAAAGTATTACTAATTTCTATAAATTTTATTTACCTGCAAAGATAACCAAATACTTCGGACAGAGAGCCATCAACGCCTATTACTTAGTGATTAACATGTAATTATATTTCAATAGGTTTATCTATATAATAGCTGGTAGCTTTTAGCCATTAGCTTATAGTTCTTTGAAGTATTGATTAAAGCAGTTACGAGTTACTTCGCCCTTCGGGCAGTTACGAGTTACAAGTTAGTTCACTGTTTACTGCTAACTGTTTTACTGTTAACTGATATATCTGTTACCTTTGTTACCTTTTGCGGCTTAGCGTCTCTGCATGAAATACTGTTTACTGATAACTGTTCACTGAAAAAACTGTTACTTTTTTCTTCCTTGTATGGATGTTATCTAAAACATATTTTGATAAGAAAAAAGAACAGCGTAATTTTAGGGGAGTTTATAAATGTTAACAAATAAAAAGCAAAGAGTATGAAAAAAGTATTGTTTTCCACTCTGATCCTATTCATTTTTATGTCGTGTACAACAAATAATAAAAACGGCTTTAAAGAGGCAAAAGCCCCGATAGCCGAAAAGAAAGAACATCTCCGTATTATACACGGGGATACTGTAAATGATGAGTATTACTGGATGTATGACTTTTTTGGTAAAGGGCCGGACAGCACATTGGTGGTAGATTACCTGAAGGCAGAGAATGCCTATCTGGATACTGTAATGGGTGGTACAGCCGGTTTTCAGGAAGCATTGTTTAATGAGATGAAAGGCCGGATAAAAGAAACGGACGAAAGTGTGCCGACCTTCAAAAACGGTTACTATTATTATACGCGAACCGAAGAAGGGAAACAATATTATAAGTATTGCCGGAAAAAAGGAAGTCTCGAAGCTTCGGAAGAAATACTGCTCGATGTGGATAAAATGGCAGAAGGGCATTCTTATTATGCTGTCGGCGGCATCTCGATCAGTGAAGACAATAAACTGATGGCCTATGGCGTGGATGAGGTCAGCCGTAGACAATATACAATATATTTTAAAAATCTGGAGACAGGTGAAGTTTATAAAGAAACGATTCCGAATACAAGCGGAGGAGCTACATGGGCGGCAGATAACAAGACTGTATTTTATACGTCGAAAAATCCGGTAACCTTATTGTCGGAAAAAATCAAACGTCACACTTTAGGTACGGATGCATCTTCGGATGTGACTGTTTATGAAGAAAAGGATAAAAGTAATTACATAGGAGTGGGTAAGACCAAGAACCGGAAATATATCTTTATCCAGTCACAGGCAACCTTGTCGTCAGAGACATTCTTCATCGAAGCCGATAAGCCAGAGTCTGCCTTCAAATCATTCCAGCCAAGGATGAAAGATGTATTGTATGATATAATTCCTTTGGCCGACAGGTTTCTTATCCTTACCAATAAGGATGCGAAGAACTTCCGGGTAATGGAATGCTCACTGGATAAAACAAGTGTGGACAACTGGAAAGAATATATTCCTCACCGTGCAGATGTATTGCTGGAAAGTGTTGATGAATTTAAAGATTTTATCGTGCTCGAGGAACGGAAGGAAGGGCTTGTAAAGCTTTGTGTACGCAGCCTGAAAGACGGGAAAGAACATTATATTGATTTCGGAGAGCCTACCTACATGGCTTATACGGCTTCGAATCCGGAATACGAAAGCAATATCGTCCGTTACGGCTATACATCTATGACTACGCCGAGCTCCACATTCGATTACAATATGGACACCCATGAGAAAACGCTGATGAAAGAACGCGAAGTGGTGGGAGGGTACAATAAAGAGGATTACCGGACCGAGAGATTGTACGCCACGGCCAAAGACGGTACAAAAGTGCCTATCTCGCTTGTGTACAAGAAAACAACAAAGAAAGACAGTAAAACTCCATTGCTGCTTTATGGCTATGGAAGTTATGGTGCCAGCATGGATGCTTCTTTCAGCAGCAATCGCCTGAGCCTTTTAGACAGAGGATTCATATATGCGATAGCTCATATTCGCGGAGGTCAGGAAATGGGGCGCCAGTGGTACGAAGACGGTAAACTGATGAAAAAGATAAATACATTCACAGATTTCATCGACTGTGGCGAATTCCTTGTGAAAGAAAATTATACCGGCAAGGAGCATTTGTATGCTCAGGGCGGTAGTGCCGGAGGGCTTCTTATCGGCGCGGTTATAAATATGAATCCGGGACTTTGGCATGGAGTGATAGCCGATGTGCCTTTTGTGGACGTGGTGAATACCATGCTGGATGAAAGTATCCCTCTAACGACGAATGAGTTTGATGAATGGGGGAATCCTAAGGATAAGGATGCGTATTTCTATATGAAAAGTTACAGTCCATACGAAAATGTAGAGAAGAAAGACTATCCGAATATACTTGTCACCACAGGTTTGCACGATAGTCAGGTGCAATACTTCGAGCCGGCCAAATGGGTGGCTAAGCTAAGGGATATGAAGACCGACAATAATGTGCTGTTGCTGAAAACGAATATGGAATTCGGGCACGGCGGGGCCAGCGGCCGGTTCGACTACCTGAAAGACATTGCTCTGGACTATGCGTTCTTGTTTACATTGGAGGGAATAGACAGGTAGGGTTATGGAAGATAAGCCCTGCTGTATGGCGGGGCTTTCTGTTTAAAGGCAGAGAGAGATACACCATCGGTATTCTCCGGCACATATTGATGCTCCTGGTTTTCTGTATATAACAAAAAAAGAGCAACCTTCCGGCTGCTCTTTCCTATATATTAAGCTATCGTATATTATGCGTTAACTTTAGCCATGTGAGCGATAAGCTCAAGCATTTTAGTTGAGAATCCCCACTCGTTGTCATACCAGCTAACAACTTTAACGAAAGTTGGGCTCAATTGGATACCAGCTTTAGCGTCGAAGATAGAAGTACGTGCGTCTCCGATGAAATCAGAAGAAACAACAGCATCTTCAGTATATCCGAGTACACCTTTCAATTCGCCTTCAGAAGCTTCTTTCATAGCTTTACAGATATCCTCGTAGCTGGTTTCTTTAGCAAGACGGGCAGTTAAGTCAACAACAGAAACGTCAAGAGTAGGAACACGCATTGACATACCTGTAAGTTTTCCGTTAAGCTCAGGGATAACTTTACCTACAGCTTTAGCAGCACCTGTAGAAGAAGGGATGATGTTACCAGCAGCAGCACGTCCGCCTCTCCAGTCTTTAGCTGAAGGTCCGTCTACTGTTTTTTGAGTAGCAGTAGTAGCGTGAACTGTAGTCATCAAAGCTTCTACGATACCGAATTTGTCATTCAATACTTTAGCGATAGGAGCAAGACAGTTTGTAGTACAAGAAGCGTTAGAAACGAATTGCTCGCCTTTTTCATATTTATCGTGGTTTACTCCGCAAACGAACATACGGGTATCGTCTTTTGAAGGACCAGACATAACTACATATTTAGCACCGGCGTCGATATGGCCCTGAGCTTTAGGTTTTTCAAGGAAAAGACCAGTAGACTCTACGATATATTCAGCGCCGATTTCATTCCATTTCAAGTCAGCAGGATTTTTTTCAGCAGTTACACGGATAGCGTTTCCGTTTACTACCAATTTGCCGTCTTTTACTTCAACTGTACCATTGAATTTTCCATGAACAGTATCGTATTTTAGCATATATGCCATATATTCAACATCGATAAGGTCATTGATACCAACAACTTGAATGTCACTTCTGCCTTGCGCAGCACGGAATACCAGACGACCAATACGTCCAAATCCGTTAATACCTACTTTAATCATTTTGTTTTTAATTTTATAGTTAAAAAATCGAGTATATCCTATTTAAACGCTTTAGTAGGAATAAAATATTTATGTTATAAAACATCCTTTTTGAAAAGCTGTACAAAAATAACAAATAATTTGGTACCAAAGAAATTTGTTAGTCATTTTTAATGACAAATTATCCGTTCTTCTTAGTGATAATCACGTTTTTGTCTGTTTTGTAATGTCTGGTTTACTATTTGATGTTTTAGTTAAAAGGATTATGGAAATGCATAATCTTTATCTATACCAGAGATTTTTAGGTAGTTGTTCCAGATGGTTGTTCTTTGAAAATTTTATAAATAAGTACGAGCAGGCGAGTTGGTAAATAACCGGGAACTTCATCTTGTTTTTTTATTTCCCTTCCTACTGAAAAAGGTAATGCAAAAGCCGTCAATTCTGCCGGTTCTCAACCGGAATATATTGACTGTGGCCATATTGTAAACAGATTATAGCCAACCGTTTTCTTTATACCACTTGACAGATTCTTCCAGACCTTTCTTCAGGTTATATTTTGGGGAAAACCCGAGGTCATTGGAAAGAGGAGTAATGTCGCATTCCCAGTTGCGTTGTCTCATTATTTTATATTTATCCCTATTTAAGGTAGATGGCTTCTTCGTCAGTCTGGATATATTTTCAGCTATTGCGGATATGGTTTTTAATAGCCACAGGGGGACTTTCACGCTGAGTACATGTTTTTTGCCTATAGATTCTTTTACCAACCGGGTATATTCCTTATCGGTATATACATCTCCATCGGTAACAAAATAGGCCCCCTTACGAATGTCGCTTTCCAATCCGAGAAACGCGGCATCGACCAGATCTTTGACATATATGAAAGTCAGGTGCTGAGGCCTGAATCCTGCACCGACATCCAAACCTGATTTCACAGTCTTTACCATTAGGAAATAATCCTTTTCGCGTGGCCCGTACACACCTGTTGGCCGTAGAATAATGTATGGAAAATCATCGGTTGATTGCAGGTACATCTCCGCCTTCAGTTTGCTTTTCCCGTATGCTGTATTCGGATTGGGGGTGTCGGTTATTTTTAGCGGGATGTAGTTTGTTTCATCTCCAAGCCCGCACACACTGAGGCTGCTCATTAATACGAACTTTCCGGGAACAGCATCTGCCGCTTTGAGCGCATCTATGAAATTGGCTGTATATTGGAAATTAACCTTGTCGAAATCGCTGGGGTTTAAACATTTTGTGACTCCGGCATTATGAATAATATAATCGAATTTGCCATGTTCGGAAACAAAGCGGCATAAGTCCTCCGTTAATTTATCTTTATCATGAAAGGGGAGGTCGATGAACTGAATACGTTTATCCTGCAAATATTCGCGACTGCTGCTTTTGCGGATTCCGGCCCAGGTTTCATAGCCTTTTTCCAAAGCCTTTTCGACCAAAAAGCTGCCGATAAAGCCACTGGCTCCTGTGATGAGTATGCGTTTGTTATTCATATCACAAAGATACAAATATTATTTACCAATATGAATAAGACTGCCTGTCTGTCTCCTGGATAGTAAATCCACCTGAAAAATGAATTAAAAATAGTTTATAGCGATCACATTAAGAGTATTAGTAGGGTTGAAACTGGAAATAAAAAGAACTTTAACGATATAAATATTTGTAGGTTTGAAAAATATGACTAAATTTGCAACCCGATTTGGATAGGATATAATATAAAAATAAACATATAAAACACAATAGCGATGTCCAAGATTTGTCAAATTACAGGAAAAAAAGCTATGGTTGGCAATAATGTTTCTCACTCGAACAGAAAGACTAAGAGAAAATTTAATGTCAATCTTTTTAAAAAGAAATTCTACTGGGTAGAAGAAGATTGTTGGGTTAGCCTGAATGTTTCAGCTGCAGGCCTTCGTACAATCAATAAAATTGGATTGGACGCTGCAATCAAAAGAGCGGCCGCAGATGGTTATTTAAACGCTTAATTATTTAGGAGGAACAGGAAATGGCTAAGAAAGCAAAAGGAAACAGAATCCAGGTAATAATGGAGTGCACAGAGCACAAAGCCAGTGGTATGCCGGGCACATCCCGCTACATTACTACTAAGAACAGAAAAAATACTACAGAGAGATTGGAACTGAAAAAGTACAATCCCATATTGAAAAGAGTAACTGTACATAAAGAAATCAAGTAAAACAAGATAAACCATGGCAAAGAAAACAGTCGCAGGTTATCGTGACCCATCAGCAAAAGACGGTCGTAACTATGCTAAAGTAATCAAAATGGTAAAGTCCCCTAAAACAGGCGCTTACACATTTAAAGAAGAAATGGTTCCAAACGAATCAGTAAAAGATTATTTCGCTAAATAATCGCCATATTAAAATATAAAGAAACCTCTTTGTCGCAGAAACAAAGAGGTTTTTTATTTAGAAAAAGTGGCTACTGTCTAATAGTTTGAATATGAATTCATAAACCGGGCCATACCGTTTGTGACCTCAAATTTCCAGTATCTGTGATAAATACATCCTGCCGGACAATCACCCTCCCCAATACTGAATATAATAGTTGCCGTATTGCCTTTCCTTTCTAAATCAATTGTATTTCCCCCGCCAACGCAGCCATTGTTGAACTCGGCGGTCAGCACGGATTTTAGCCTCCTGAATTCGGCTTCCACAGGAATCATATTATATTCTTTCTTTGTAGTAATTGTTAGCCACGGAAACTCAGGATAACCATAGAAAGGCTTAACGGATTCCGGTTTATATTTTGTCAGGACTTTATCCAGTTCAGCATCTCCTGTCGGAATAATTCCTTCAGCCAGTTTTCTTATAGCGGGTAAAGCTGTATTAACCTTCAGGTATATGGAATTAAAGTTATAACAATAGTATCCATGAATTTTATAGATATTGAATACGGTATCCCTCTCCAGAGACTGCAAATTGTAAACAGCCTGAATTATTTCCAGGACTTTTCTTTCTTCATCGACATTCAACTCCGGATTATTATGATCCGGGTTATTCGGGTTCTTAAAAACTTCGTTAAAGTATAACTGTCTTGCGTCCGCCGAATAATTCTCAATAATGAATGGTTCCAGCTTTACAGAAACAGGAGGTATACTGTTATCATCGCAACTTATAAATAAAATAAGAGAAGTGAAAAAGAAAGCGATATTCTTCATATTCAAATTGTTTAGGTTAATATAAGATAGATGCAATGGGATTTGTAAAAGCTGCATGTTTGCAAGAATATCCGGCATTAATCATTTTATATCAGGGCAAATACACTGGATTGTGTTTTTTCTTTGTAGAGGTTTATCTATGTAATAAGCAATTAGTATTAGCTTTTAGCTGATAGTTCTTTGAAGTGCTGGATTTAGGATTTAAAAATTTAATGTTTAAGGATTCAAAAAAAGTTACAAGTTACTGCGCCCTAGGGCAGTTACGAGTTACAAGTTGGCTGGCGCCCTGTTTTGTTTCACGCAGAGACGCTAAGGCGCAAAGTTTTTATATCTTACGGGTTAATGACTGCTTACTGTAAATAGTGTTACCTTTGTTACTTTTTAACGAGCAGTAAGCTAAAAGAACTGTATGGACATTAATTGGTAACTGCTGATTTTTCGTGCGTTTGCCCTATATTTTTATGTGGACATTCATCATATGTGTGGCCTAAATTCACTATCTTTGCTGATTACAAATGTTAGTTATGTATTGAAATAAAAACATCTATGGGATTATTTGATTTCTTTTCGAAACAAAAAAAGGAAACACTGGATAAAGGTTTGGAAAAGACCAAAGAGTCGATGTTTTCCAAATTATCGCGTGTTATAGCCGGAAAATCGAAAGTAGACGATGATGTGCTCGATCAACTCGAAGAAGTACTGATAATGTCGGATGTAGGCGTAAATACCACATTGAAGATTATCGAACGTATCGAAAAAAGAGCGGCAAAAGATAAATATGTAGACGATAAGGAACTGAAAAATCTGCTGCGGGAAGAAATAGCCGATTTATTGACTGAGAATAATGCAGTAGATAATGATGATTTTTCTATTCCGGAAGCTGTGACACCATATGTGATAATGGTTGTCGGCGTAAACGGAGTCGGCAAAACAACTACAATCGGCAAGCTGGCTAACCAGTTTAAGAAAGCGGGTAAATCCGTATATCTTGGTGCGGCTGATACATTTCGTGCAGCAGCCGTTGAGCAGTTGGTTATCTGGGGCGAACGCGTAGGTGTCCCGGTCATCAAACAGGCAATGGGTTCCGATCCGGCTTCTGTAGCCTTCGATACATTGAGTTCTGCAAAGTCGAACAATGCTGATATCGTAATAATAGATACTGCAGGGCGGCTTCATAATAAAATCGGCTTAATGAACGAACTTTCTAAAATTAAGAAAGTGATGGACAAAATAGTCCCCGGAGCACCGCATGAAGTGCTACTTGTTCTCGACGGTTCTACCGGACAAAATGCATTTGAACAAGCTACACAGTTTACGGCTGCTACCGATGTTACAGCCTTGGCTATCACCAAACTGGATGGTACGGCAAAAGGAGGGGTTGTAATTGGTATTTCCGATCAATTTAAGATACCGGTAAAATATATAGGTTTGGGAGAGGGTATTGACGATCTTCAGGTGTTTCGCCGCCGCGAGTTTGTCAACAGTCTCTTTGGAGAATAAGAAATGAAGAAAAACAGAATAGATGTCATCACGCTCGGTTGTTCTAAAAACCTGGTAGACTCCGAGTTATTGATGAAACAATTGTTGGCAAACGGCTACACCGTAAAACATGATCCGGATAAGTCGGAAGGAGAAATTGTAGTTATAAACACATGCGGCTTTATTGGTGATGCGAAAGAAGAGTCTATCAATATGATTCTTGAGTTTGCAGAGGCTAAAAAAGAACGGAAATTGAATAAGCTATTTGTAATGGGTTGCCTTACCGACAGGTATATGGAGGAACTGAAAGCCGAAATACCCGAAGTCGATAGCTTTTACGGAAAATTTGGATGGAAAGCCCTCATCTCCGATTTGGGTAAATCATATCATAAGGAGTTAGCGCTGGAACGCAATATTACGACTCCTTCTCATTACGCTTATCTGAAAATTTCGGAAGGTTGTAATCGTGCCTGCTCTTATTGCTCCATCCCGATCATGACCGGTAAGCATCAGTCCAGGCAGATAGAAGAAGTCGAAGAAGAGGTAAGGCATCTGGTAGCTTCCGGTGTAAAAGAGTTTCAGGTTATTGCACAGGATTTGTCATTCTATGGCCTGGATAATTATAAGCAGGCTAAGTTGCCGGAATTGATAGACCGTATAGCAAAGATTGAAGGTGTAGAGTGGATACGTTTACATTATGCATATCCGGCAAATTTCCCTTACGATCTGTTACGGGTGATGCGGGAGAATGATAATGTGTGTAAATATCTGGATATAGCGTTGCAACATATCAGCGACAATATGCTGAAAAAGATGCGCCGCAATATAACAAAGGAACAGACATACGACCTGATAAAGCGTATCAGGGAAGAAGTCCCCTGTATCCACATCCGTACTACCCTTATGGTTGGGCATCCCGGAGAATCCCATAAAGACTTTGAGGAATTGCTCCAGTTCGTGAAGGATGTACGTTTCGATAGAATGGGCGCGTTCCCTTATTCGCATGAAGACGGAACATACGC
The DNA here is from genome assembly GCF_042654545.1 of Dysgonomonas termitidis. Lineage (GTDB taxonomy): Bacteria > Bacteroidota > Bacteroidia > Bacteroidales > Dysgonomonadaceae > Dysgonomonas > Dysgonomonas termitidis. The sequence goes on along the minus strand of NZ_JBHSGN010000103.1, from coordinate 46,659 downwards.
CTATGCTCATTACAGAGATGAAATATCAGATGCCGTAAAGCAGGAGCGGATGGACGTTTTGATGGCTTTGCAAGAACGGATTGCTCTTGATATAAACGAACAGAAAATAGGAAATACCCTTAAAGTAATCGTAGACAGGGAAGAATCGGATTATTATATCGGCCGTACGGAATATGATTCGCCAGAAGTAGATCCGGAAGTCTTGATTAAGAAAAATAAAATGCTTAATATTGGGGACTTTTATAATATTAAGATAACGGGCGCCCAGCCATTCGATTTATATGGAGAAGTGATTTAAATCTAAATACAAATGCTATGACAAACCAGGAATTAATAGCAGCGCTGGCTAAAAGGCTAGGATGGACACAACGGCAGACTTCTGAAGTATTGGAAACTACAGTTTCCATAATTAACAGCAATCTTGAAGACGGGAACTCAATCAATATTCAGGGTTTCGGCCTTTTTGAGACTAAGAAAAAAGGGGAACGGATATCCGTTAACCCCGTATCAAAGCAGCGTTTCCTTGTTCCTCCCAAAATCTCACTGGCATTTCGTCCCGGGCAAACAATAAAAGATAACCTTAAAAATCTGGAAGTAAATGGATGAGAGACTTAGTCTACAGGATTTAATTGACCTTCTGGCAAAAAAACAAGGCATAACAAAGAAGGAGGCGGAAACTTTTTTGAGGGAACTTATTGCGGTCATCTCAGAGAGTATAGAAAGCAATGATCCGGTGCGTATAAAGGACTTCGGTGTATTCAAACTGGTAAAGGTAAACGCGCGTAAAAGCGTAGATGTCAATACCGGAGAAGCTATAGAGATTCCGGCTCATTATAAACTTAGTTTTATTCCTGATAAATCATTAAAAGAAGCAGTCAACCGGCCTTTTGCCCATTTCGAGAGTGTTATACTTGAAGATGGGGTGTCTTTCGAAAATGTAGAGGACGAGGCCGATGAGGATATTGCAGAAGACCAGGATGATACTCCGGATGCAGCTATTGTTGAAGAAGAAATTACAGAGTATATCGTTATCCCTGAGGAATCCGTGGAAGAAGCTGTTGCAGGAGCTGAAGAAGTGGAAGAAGCTCCTCTACCTGAAGAAACAGAAGCGGAGTCTGCCATAATGGAAGCTAAAGAAGAAGCCGGAATAAACTCCGACGAGGAGAGCGCTGAAGAAAGTGTTGATGAAACAGTTCACGAAAAAGCAGGAACGACGGCTACCAGGGCTTTCAGAACATCCACACCCAGTACGGATATTGACTCTATGTTCTACAATCATAGCAAAAAGTCCAGGCGCAGACGGTTTATCTCTTTAGGCTTTGTTGTACTCCTTATTTTAGCGGGGTTTGCCGTTGGCGGATACTATTTTCAGGAACTGGCCGCTTTCTTAACGGGATCCTCTGAGGATAAAGGCCGGAAGAATGTAATCGTTTTTGATAAGAAACCACCAGTGGATTCGCTGGCTCAGAAACAGGACTCGACTCAAATAAAGGATATTGCACAACAAGCTAAGAACGAATCCCAGCAGGATACAAAACTATCGCAGACTGAGCCGGATGGCGGTGAGGCGAAGGTTGTTGCCCAACCGGCTAAAGACCCGGCAAAACCATTAGCAACAGAGACCATACAGCCCGGGCATACGCTTCGGAATATAGCCTTGAAATACTACGGACACAAGTCATTCTGCGTCTATATATATGAAGAAAACAAAGGTGTTATCAAAAACATAAATAATATAACGCTCGGTACTAAACTGATAATACCGGCCCCATCCAAATATGGTATAGATCCAAAGAATCCGGCCTCGGTAGAAAAAGCGAAAGAACGCGAGAAGAAGCTGTTCAAAGAAATGGGCCTCTAGTCAAAGAACCTGATGACTGAAGCATGAATCCTCCGTTTCTCTTTGGGCGGGATCTGCATGTAGTCGCCATATAAACGTCTCAGATAAGCATCGGCATTTGCAGGAGCCATAAATTCTTTATTTTCAAACACGATGGGCTTTGTCGGCACAAAGTCCCTGGCGTGAAGCTGATACTTGTTTAAAGTAGGGATACCATAGCTGTATATCAGATCGTCGGACGTAATAAGGAAATTGAAGAAGCGTGCTATCCCTACCATTGTGCAGGCAAATGGCCACATCAACAAGGCTATTACATACTCCTTTCTATTGCCGTTATGATGACGAAGACGCCTAAAGGCCCGTCCATAAAAGAAGTCAATGAATGTTTTTACTTTTACATATCCTTTTTCCACGGGAAAAATATCTATGAAAATCCCTTGCTCTTTCAAAGCCGTCTTCATTTCTGTTTCCTCAAAGTAAGAATTCTTATCTCTTACTTTTGCCATTTTAGCAGGGTACAGTCTTTCTGTAGTCTCATCCTGAAAAACCATATTCTCCGGCAGTTCCTTTTTCAGTATTTTACGCAGCCGTTTGTAGTCGTTTCTCATAACAGCGATGTCTATATCATCATCCCAAGGTATGAACCCTTTGTGGCGTACCGCCCCTAAGCATGTCCCCCCATCTAACCAGTAAGTGATATTATGCTTCCTGCATATTTTATCTACTTCCGATAGAATATCCAGCATTCTCATTTGAGCTCGGCGGAGGATTGTGCCTTCACCGTTATATATTGAAAAATCTTCTTGCATAAACATTTATTTTTTGGCGACAATCGCATAAAAATGCGTATTATCCCATCTATTACATTCAGGAGGATAAATATCGAACGTTTCGATATTGCAATAACCGATTACTTCTAATGTTTCTATCTCCTTGTCTAAGTGGCGGTATTGAGAGAAATAATTTTGCTGCAACTCTTCGGAAAAGCCCGATACTTCCACGTCTTCTGCTACTCCAAACTGATTCTTGACGATCAGTTTTCCTCCGGGTTTTAATAGATTGAGATACTTCTGGTATAGATAAGTTACTTCTTCCTTATTAAAGTAGGATACAATACCGAACATGGTAATTACATCGTACTTTTTGTTTGTTCCAAACTGCAGAATATCTTGATTGACAACCGTGATATTGGGAGATTTCTTTATAAATCTGGAGAAGTCCGGAAATAACTCAACAGCATCGATATGACGGACCCTATCATAAAACTTGTTTATCGTAAGCCCTGTGCCACTGGCTAAATCCAGAATATCAGAGTCTTTATCGGCAAATTTAAGAATAAAGTCCGCGTCAATTTGTGTATAATCGTTTATAGGGTTTACCTTTGTCGTTTTTTCGTCCGGATTGGCCGAGGCCTTTGTCTTCCAATACTCTACAGCTTGTTTGTTTTCCATACCGTTTTTATTTATACCATTCTTTAACATGTTCAACAACCCGCTGGTAGTCCTGGTAAGTATCTATGTCATATGCCCTGACTTCTATCCCCTTCATGGGCAGGTAAGGTTCCAGCTGATTGAAAACATTACCGGAAGAATATCCCAGCTTGTCTTTTCTGATACATGCCGGCCCTGTCCATTCATAATCACCGTTTTCCCGGGAAAATGAGATTACGCTGCCATCTTCGGTTGTGTTTACAAAAACAGCTTCATCCGATGCCTTTTCGGCATAACAAATAAACTCACCATCCTCTGACAATATTCTTTTTACATCGTCGGGGTGAACCAGTAAGTCTCCGTCCCATTCCAACACATATTCGTTCGCATGTTGTGCTCCCAGGTAAAAACTTGCACCTGTTTTTGTCTCGAAATAACGGTGATTGAATACAAATATGACATCATCTCTGTATTGCAGTACTTCTTTTACAACATCGTTGGCCTGATATCCTACAACGATACGCAAATCTTCAATATCTTTGAATGCTTCCAATTGCCACGATATTAATGATCTTCCATTGATCTTGATCAAGGCTTTGGTCTGTCCGAGCCCTAATCGCGAGCCGACTCCGGCACAACTTATAACAACTGATTTAGTTGACGACATAATGCTTTTTCGTTAAAAATCAAATAATCAGATATCGGCAACAGGCTTTGAGACGGGAAATGGGTCATACCTGCAGCTATGGCTATATCTGCTATGCGCATTGCTTCCATATCATTGTTGCCATCTCCGATATATACCACTGTATAACCGCTTTTTTGAAAGTTTTCCACTACAATTTCTTTCTTCAGAATAGTTGTAATTTGTTCTACTTTATTCAGCTTGACAATACCTTCAGAATAAAAGGATTCACAACCTATACGTTTGAGCAATTTGTCTACCCAGCACTCTAAGTTGCCGGTGGCAATGACGCAATGTTCTTTGTTTTCTCTTATGAAATTCTGTAAAAGCGGATATAATTTTGCATTTTCAAGCAATGAAGATATTTCTGAAACCGGAAGTTTCCCTAAAATATTTACTCGCCGGATAAAACTTTCAATAAAAGGAATATTTCCCTGAATAGTTTCCTTTGTGATTGCACCTATTTCTTCTTGAATATTGAAGTGCTCAGCTATCAGGGGCAAAGTTTCCTCTGCCGTGACCGTTCCGTCTAAGTCGAAGATAAATTTTATCCGTTTATTCATTGTTAAATCCTTCTAAAAATGCCTGGCAAATTTACAATATTTTTATATGTTTCTCTTTAATAATGTATGTAAAAAAACTCATTTGGTGAATGAACCTGTCCCTGTCTTTCATTTTTGTTATTCTTTTGTCATTTGAGTCCCGGCGCTTCGTTATCATTTATTTCTTAAGAAAAACATAAGCTTTAGTAATTTCATGAGTACAGTAGGCTTCAATGAAGCAAACGGCGGTATTATTCCGCCATACTTCTTTTGAGATACACAGAGCACAATCCACCGGGCCCAAAGGAATGCAACGAAACCTTTCTGATTGTACGTCCTCTTTATCCTGTTTTGCCGGATAAGTTTCGAGAACCAACCGGAAATATCGTTGAATCGGGGAACGGGGACCTCTTGCTTATTCCCCAGACTATAGAGGCTGAAAGTAATCCTGTGACAAAATAATTCCTCGTCAGTAGGTGTAATATCCAACATTCCCAATTCATCAGAGATGATTTTATCTTTCAGCTTATCCTGTATTTCATTGTTTAATACGGATACGTTGCTGTCGTGCCAGCGGTATGCCAGTAGTTCATCTTCCAGATTAGCTACTTTTCCATGCTTTGCTATCCGGCACCAAAGTTCATAATCTTCGACGTGCTTATATGCTTCATCATATCTGTTCTCCAACAGCACCTCACGCCGGATCATTACACTAGGATGCACAAACGATGGCGAGAAGAGGAGACTGATTTGGAGTAAATCATTGTCAGGAAGGTTCCGTATTTTTCCCGTTCTGCCGCCCCGGCTATTGATGACAGCGGCGTTAGTACCACACATCAGATAGTCAGGGTGGGCATCCATAAAATCTATCTGTTTCCTCAACCGTTCAGGAAAAGAAATGTCATCCGCATCCATACGGGCGATATATTCTCCTCCGCAAAAGTCGATACCTTTATTCAGGGTTTTTATAAGACCCAGATTTACAGGGTTCTTTATATAGTACATCCGATTGTCGCTATAGCGGCTTATAATCGTTTCGCTATTATCTGTAGACCCATCGTTTATAAGTATCAGTTCCCAATCTTTGAAGCTCTGTGAGCATATGCTGTCTATTGCCTCGGACAGATATTGTCCGGCATTATAAACAGGCATCAGTATGGAAACTTTAGACATAAGGGCTATCGTTTAAAGGTTTTATTATAAGACTGCTTCACGAAATCTATCGTTTCCTCCATTATGACTGACCCGAAGAGTTTCATTATCAGCAGATAAATACAACTTCCCACAAAGGCCGGCATTAAAAGTAATAAAAATATATTTTCCAATCCAACCAGAGAGAGCATGGTAAACGGAGCAAATGAGGCCACAGATATAATGATGTATGGTACCGTATCCCTCAGTATCTCGACAAACGAGTATGTTATACGTTTTCCGGCAATAAACATGCCGGCAAAAAAAGCGAGTACATTAACGAGGCTTAATCCTATTACCAGCCCTTGTATCCCGAATTGTACCCCAATGGCAATCGCTACCAGTACAAGCACATTTTTGCATGCTTCTATTTTTAACAACAGCTTCGATTCCCCTTTGAATTGCAACAGGGACGAGATAAGGCTGAAGAGAGGCAGAAAAGCACCTCCGATAGATAATATTTGCAGTATGGGGACTACATCCGCCCATTCGCTCGGCAAGTAGATGGATACTATCGGGCCAGCTGTTACTATCAGCAACATAGCCACGGGGAAAGAGATAAACGAGGTTATGCGCATAACTTTCCGGTATGCCTTTTTGCTTCTTTGGTCATCTTCTCCTATCTTCGACAATAAGGGATAAGCCACACTCCTTATCCCCTCACTGATAACCGATTGCGGGATATTTGTCAGTTTCAGCCCCTGGCTGTATGAGGCTACCTGAGGAATAGAGAACTTTTTACCGATAATCAAAGGTGATATATTGTTGCATATTTGTCCAAAAAGCCCTGAGATCAACAGGTTAATACTGTAAGACGACATCTTTTTGATATGTAGGAATACAAATTTCCCACTAGGCCTCCATTTTACGAAAATCCATAGCAGTAAGCTCCTGATGAAACTTTGTAAAACCTGCTGGGCAGCCATACTCCATATCCCGTATCCGTTGTACGCCATCAGTATGGCTATCAGCCCCGATACGCACCATGCGACAAGTGTAATCCGGGTATTGAGTTTGAAGTTCATCTCTCTCACCAGGTTCACATTCTGGATGATGGCGAATGCATTGAAGACAAAAGCAAGGAATACAAAGCGAGCCAGGTCTGTCAATACCGGTTTTTCATAAAACCAGCTGATGAGGGGAGCGCAAAAGAAAAGAATTGTGTATAAAATAAGACTGATCGATATATTAAAATAAAAAACAGAGGTGTACTCTTCGGGATGTACTTCCCTTTTCCGGATCAGTGCCGATGAATAACCGCTCTCCTGCAACATACCCGAAATAATGGTGAAAATGGCTAACAGGTTCACTGTCCCGATGTCTTCTTTCGATATCAGACGGACGAGAATATAAAAGAAAACCAGCGTTATAATTTGCTGTCCGCCTTTATCGATAAAGCTCCAGAACAAAGCTACACCTGTTTTCCTTTTAAGTGAATCTGCCATCTGCAAATAATGTAATCATTGGGCACAAAGTTAATAACTTTTTGCAGTCATCAGTCAACAGTATCGTGGTTTGTCATGCTTAGAGAAACGAAGCATCCCGTCAGAGAATAGTTAACAACCTGTCTTTCGTGTCTTTCTCCAAAAAGGTTACAAAGGTAACACATATATCAGTTAACAGTAAACAGTTAGCAGTAAACAGTGAACTAACTTGTAACTCGTAACTGCCCGAAGGGCGAAGTAACTTGTAACTGTTAAAAGGTAACAAAGGTAACACATGTATCAGTTAACAGTAAACAGTTAACTAACTTGTAACTCGTAACTGCCTGAAGGGCGAAGTAACTCGTAACTGCTTTAATCAATACTTCAAAGAACGATCAACTATAATATAGATAAATTTTCTCAACAAACATACTATCCCGATCGCTACAAAATCTATATGTAAGAAACATTCATTTTCAAGGTGTAATATATATTACACTTTTTTTGCAGAATATTCGCATATTTTGTATAATGAAATATCTAATACTTGTAGAAATGAAGAAAATTTTTGTTTTTATAATCTTTTGCTTATCATTCAGCACTTTCTACGCGCAGGAATCTGACGAGTTACTGAAGAAACTGGTTGAGAAAAATGTACTTACCCGGTCTGAAGCCGATGAAATTAAAAAAGAGGCGGCAAATAAAGAACAAAAAGCAACCCTTCCGCAGAAAGTAGAAAAAGTAAGGCAAGCCTTCAATACCCCTTATATGCAGTTTGGAGGAAACGGGCAGTTAATGTACAGATACTCCGATGTAGACAAAATACACAACGACTTCAAAGCTAAGAATCTGTTTATATCGGTAAGTGGAAAACTAAACGATTCGTTCCGCTACGGTTTCCTTTTAGAGATGGTAAATCCATCTGTTCAGGAATTCTGGGGAGAATGGACGGCAGCCAAAGAGTTCAATCTCAAAGTAGGACAATTCAAAAGCCCGTTCACACTGGAAAGCCAGTATGTACCGGCCACACTGGAAACAGCGGCCTATTCCCGCACCATATCCAATCTGGTAGGATATGCAGGAGAGGACGATGTATTGAAAAAACAAAACAATAAAAACAATTTCGGACGCGACGCCGGAGCCATGATTTCAGGAGAACTTTTCCCGATGGAAAAGCATAATCTGTTGCAATACTCCGCCGGAGTATTCCAGGGAACAGGTGTTACCACCGGTGAAACGAACAATGCCAAGGACTTTGCCGGAATGCTATTGCTCCAACCCGTACAAGGGCTGAGGGTCGGAGGAGGAGTCTACTTTGGACAGGCCTCATATGCCAGAGCCGGGGAAACGGTGACATCCGACCACGTACGCGACAGATGGTACGTGAGCGCAGATTATAAATCGGAGCGTTTCAATGCCCGTGCCGAGTGGGTAAATGGCAACGATGGCGGAATAGAAAAGGAAGGGGTTTATGCCATGGGGCTGTATTACCTTGTTCCAAAAAAACTGAACGCCTTACTAAAAGCCGATTATTATAACAGGAATAAAGATATTAATAGCGAGGTAATTGATTATACTGTCGGAATAAATTATTATTTTTATCCTCAGTGCCGGATACAACTCAACTATACCTATTCGGACTATTCGAACAAATGGGATGCGCAAAATTCAAATGTAGTGATAGCACAACTGCAGATTGCGTTTTGAGGAAAATTTAAACAGTAACCAGGTAAAAGAAAGCATTTAATGATATAATATAGAACCATAGATCACTGTTGTTCTTTTACATAACAAGTAACAAATAGGTCTGCAACCTTAAATTAGCATACCATGATAAAAAAACTCCTGAGCCATATACCTAACCAGTTTATAGTACCCTTGTTTGTCGTAGGAGGTATTATAGTCGGATTGGGAGGATACTCAGTCTATATGTCGAGGGCTCACTCCTATCTTTCGGACGATCCGGCAGCCTGTATCAACTGCCACATTATGACTCCATACTATCAGTCATGGAACCATAGTTCGCACGCGCAATGGGCTACCTGCAACGACTGCCATGTACCGCAGGACAACATCCTTAATAAATATGCATTTAAAGCTAAAGACGGGCTTTACCATGCCGCCGTATTTACCATAAACGGAGAGCCGCAGGTAATCCGTCCTCGGGACGAAAGCTACGGGGTGATAATGGACAATTGCATCCGTTGCCACACGCAACTCAATACTGAATTTGTGAATACAGGTATGATAAATTACTGCGACGTGCAGGAAGGAAAGGGCAAAGCGTGCTGGGACTGCCACACACAAGTGCCCCATTCCAAGATAAGCAATTTGTCCTCCTCGCCTAACGCGATTGTTCCCCTACCCGCCTCACCCGTACCGGAGTGGCTGAAGAAGAGAATGAATAAAAACTGAATCTAAACCTATAAAAATAAACAACTAAAAACTCTATAAATTATGTTCAAGAAATTAGCAGAAGCAATCAAACGGAAACCGATTATCGGATGGGGCATATTTGCCGTTGTCATGGTAGGAGTGTTTGCATTAGGCATCCTGGCTGCCTCCATAACAGAACGCCGTGCCGAAATAGCTACACTGTACAACAATAAAAAAATAGAGATAACCGGGATAAACCCTCACAATGAAGAATGGGGCATAAACTACCCGAGAGAGTATAATACGTGGAAAAAGACTGCCGATATGGATTTCAAAAGCAAGCATCTGGGCAATATGCCCGAAGATGTGCTGGAGTCGCGTCCCGAAATGGTGGTATTATGGGCCGGATACGCTTTTTCACGTGACTATTCCGCACCGCGCGGACATATGCATGCCATTGAGGACGTACGCAATACACTTCGTACAGGATGCCCCGAAAACGGAGAGGGCGATATGCAGCCGGGTACCTGCTGGACATGCAAAAGCCCCGATGTACCACGCCTGATGCACGAAAAAGGTATTGAGAATTATTATAAAGCCAAATGGAGCGATTGGGGTGCGGAGGTAGTAAACCCTATCGGCTGTGCCGACTGCCACGACCCTGTCACTATGAATCTGACAATTACCCGTCCGGCATTAATAGAAGCATTTCAACGTCAGGGAAAAGATATCACACAGGCCACACCTCAGGAAATGCGGTCGCTGGTTTGCGCGCAATGCCATGTTGAATATTATTTTACAAAAGACAACAAATACCTTACATTCCCCTGGGATGGAGGCATGACTGTGGAAGCGATGGAGAAATATTACGACGAAGCAGAATTTACAGACTGGACACATGCATTAAGTAAAACCCCTATGCTGAAAGCCCAGCACCCGGATTATGAAATATTCCTGCTGGGACCTCATGCCCAACGCGGCCTGTCATGCGCCGATTGCCATATGCCATACATGTCGGAAGGCGGTATAAAATATTCGAACCATCAGGTGATGAGCCCATTGAAGAACGTATCGAATACCTGCCAGACCTGTCACAGAGACAGCGAAGAGAACCTGAAAAACTATGTTTACCAATATCAGGACAAAGCATTAGAAATCCGCGATCGTATAGAACAGGAACTGTCGAAAGCTCACATCATGGCTAAAACAGCATGGGACAAAGGGGCAGACGACAAAGAAATGGCAGCATCTCTCAAACTGCTTCGTCAGGCGCAATGGCGCTGGGACTTCGCAGTAGCTTCTCACGGAGCGTCCTTCCATGCTCCGGTGGAAACTCAGCGGATACTGGCTCACAGCCTCGACAAAACAATGCTTGCCCAGCTTGAATTGCAGAAAGTACTGTTCAGCCATGGAGTAACCGATATGCAGATGCCGGATATATCTACCAAAGATAAGGCTCAGGCATACATCGGCCTGGATATGAAGACCCTGAAAGATAAGAAAGACAACTGGATAAAAACAGTAGTTCCTCAATGGCTCGAAAAAGCTAAAAAAGAGGGGAAATTAACAGCAAATATTTAAACAGGCCCTTAAACGGCAGATAAAAAAAGAAGAGAGTGTCTGGGAAAGGCTTCAGGCACTTTCTTCTCTTCATATACATATGGAACAAGGAAAACGTAAGATGTGGCAATTCCCGTGGCGGTACAAAGAAAGTATCGCTTTTGTGGCAGGTTTTGCCTTCATTGGTTTTATGCTTCAGATTACAGTAGGAAAGTTTGACTTTTACCTGCTACAGGCTCCGGTCAACCTTATCCTCGGTGGCGCGGTAATAGCATTTCTCATATTACTCTCATTCGCCCGCAAAAGTGCTTTCTACCAATGGATATCGGGTGTTCCGCTTTCGGTAACCCTCATTGCTGCGCTGTTGGTATTGGGGCTGATAATGGGACTTACTCCGCAATTCGCGCGTCTCGATCCTCACGATAAAGATATATTCACGGTGCTTGGATTCAGGCAGGTAACAAGCAGCTGGCCTTTCGTGCTGATATATTTCCTTACGCTGATTTCCTTAGGTTCACTGATTGTAAGAAGGCTGGTCGCTTTCCGCAAGCAGGATTATGCTTTCTATTTCAATCATATAGGGCTCTGGATTCTCCTTTTTGCCGCAGGGCTGGGAGCCGCCGATATAAAGAGATATGTAATGCATGTCCGCGAAGGTGAAGTGGAATGGCGTGTCTACAGCGAAAACAAAGATGTGCTGGAACTTCCAGTCGCCATACAGCTCAATGATTTCGAGATGGAAGAATACCCGCCCAAACTCACAATAATAGACAGGGAAAGCGGCGAATCTCAGCCTAAAAACAAACCTGATTATTTCCAGATAGACGAGAAAAGGCCTAATGGCACACTCGATAAATGGGATATCAGACTTGAAGAATATATCCATCAGGCAGTACGCAACAGTGACAGTACTTATCAGGCTGTGCCTATGCCCGGCTCCAGTCCGGCAGCAAAAGTATCGGCAAGGAACAAACAAACAGGCGAGATGCGTAAAGGATGGGTATGCGGAGGCAATATGGCACAGTTATATATGACATTACCTCTCGACTCTCAATATTGTATTGTAATGACACAACCCGAGCCAAAGAGATTCCTGTCGGACATAGATGTATTCATGGAAGATGGAAGCGAACAGCACGCGGTTCTGGAAGTAAATAAACCTTTAAGAATAGGCAGTTGGACTATCTACCAGTACGGATATGACAATCAGGCCGGCAGAATGTCCACATACAGCAGTATGGAGCTGGTATACGACCCGTGGCTCTATCCTGTCTATGCCGGAATAATTCTATTGTCCGTAGGTTCGATATGTTTATTATGGTCGGGAAACAAAAAAAGAAAGGCGGAAGATGACTTGGGATGAATTTCTTTGGTTTGCAATACCTGCAATGATTTGCTGGATAAGCGCAGGAGCACTGGTATATAAATGTAAGAAAACATTTATCGTAGAAGGACTAATGATAGCCGGCATTGCTATTTTTGCCGCGTTTATCATCGGCTTATGGATAGGACAGGAACGCCCTCCGCTCCGTACAACAGGTGAAACCCGGTTATGGTACTCATTCTTTCTGGCAACAGTTGGTTATTTTACATACAAGCATTGGAAATATAAATGGCTGTTGTCATTCTCCAGCCTGGTCGCCTGCGTTTTTGTCTGTGTAAATATATTCAAGCCGGAAATACATTCGACCAATCTGATGCCTGCCCTCCAAAGCTATTGGTTTGTGCCGCACGTTACAGTCTATATTTTATCCTATGCCATGCTTGGGGCTGCGACCATTGCTGCTATTATTCAGTTGGTAAATCTGAAAAAAGACAGGCTGGATGATAACCTGTACAAGCTGATGGATAATGTTGTTTATATCGGTTTCGGCTTCCTCATACTGGGAATGCTCATGGGAGCAGTATGGGCAAAGGAGGCATGGGGACACTACTGGTCGTGGGACCCAAAAGAGACATGGGCGTTTATTACATCGGCGGGATATTTAGTCTATATCCATATGCGGCTGCAAAAATATCATGTTAAGTTTGTTTTATGGATGCTGCCAATCGCGTTTGTTTTACTTATGATCACCTGGATCGGCGTCAATTATCTTCCTGCCGCACAGAATAGCATCCATGTCTATTCTAATTGAGAAAGTTCTTCCGTATTAATAAGTTGGAATAAAAGGTTCTATTTTTAGTTACAAGTTACTACGCCCTGCGGGCAGTTACAAGTTACAAGTTGGCTGATGCACATATGGCCAGAGCCTGAAGAGCTTTTGTCTTGTCGTCGCATTGCGATTCCGGCCTCGTCCCGCAGGCGGGGTCCCCAATCCGTAAAGCGGAGGTGTAGGGCAAAATATGGTAGCTGCTACACTCTGCTGATAATCCGGCTAAAGATGATTCCGTATTATTTTGCCCCACCGAAGCTGCGGTTTTGGGTCGCCGGGGGATGCAGCCTTGATTTTTTGTTTCGTTTTGCATCAAGGCAAAATGAATTGGAGCGAAGCGGAATTGAAAATCGGCGTTAGCCAAATCGGTGCAGCCAAATACAAGCCGACTGGCGCGTTAGAAAAAAACCAACAATTTTATACAACACTAATAATCTTAACTGCAGATTAATACCCCCATATAATCGCAAATAAAAGCCGGATACATGAATGTATCCGGCTTTCATTATATACTTATCTGATATCCTTAGCTGGCAAGGAACATTTCAATATCTTCCTCAACAGAAGATATACCACCGATTCCAAAATTCTCAACCAGTACTTTCGCTACATTCGGAGAAAGGAATCCCGGAAGAGTTGGTCCGAGATGTATATTCTTCACTCCCAGATGAAGCAGAGCAAGTAATACTATCACTGCTTTTTGTTCATACCATGCTATATTGAAAGCGATAGGCAGGTCATTAATATCCTCCAGCCCGAATACTTCTTTCAGTTTGAGGGCGATGACTGCCAATGAATAGCTATCGTTACACTGTCCGGCATCCAATACACGCGGAATACCGCCTATATCGCCCAATGACAATTTATTATATCGGTATTTGGCACAACCGGCAGTAAGAATAACCGTATCGTCAGGCAATGCCTCTGCAAAGTCTGTGTAATAATTACGGCCTTTCATGCGTCCGTCACAACCTGCCATTACAAAGAATTTTTTTATTGCACCCGATTTTACGGCATCCACAACCTTATCGGCTAATGCCATCACCTGCGCATGGGCAAACCCACCCACGATTGTTCCGTTTTCGATTTCCTTCGGAGCCTGGCAGTTTTTCGCCATTTCTATTATTTCCGAAAAATCTTTCTGCTGCCCGTCTTTACGCTCCGGTATATGTTTTGCACCATCAAGGCCGGAAGCACCTGTGGTAAATATACGTCCTTTGTATGTCGCGTTTTTGGAAGGAGGTACGATACAGTTTGTAGTAAATAAGATTGGCCCGTTAAACGACTCGAAATCTTCTTTTTGCTGCCACCATGCACCGCCATAATTACCGACCAGATGTTTATATTTTTTCAGATGCGGATAGTAGTGTGCCGGCAACATTTCGCTATGGGTATAAACATCTACCCCCATACCTTCGGTCTGTTGCAAGAGTTCTTCAATATCCCTCAGGTCATGTCCGCTGATAAGAATTCCCGGATTCTTTCCCACACCGATATTTACCTGTGTAATTTCAGGATTCCCGAATCGTCCGGTATTGGCCGCATCCAGCAATGCCATTACCTGTACACCGTATTTACCTGTTTCGAGAGCCAGGGCAACCAGTTCGTTTACTGAAATATCCTCTCTTGTAATTTCAGCTAATGCACGCTGCATAAACATGTATATCTCATCATCCGTCTTATCCAGGTTATAAGCATGCTCGGCATAGGCTGCCATACCTTTAAGCCCGTAATGCGTCAGTTCCTTCAGCGAACGTATATCTTCATCTTTTGTGCGCAACACCCCTACCTCAAGTGCTTTATCCATGAATCCGGATTCATCGCCATTCCATGTACATTCGTCCGGAAGAATAATAGATGTATTTCCCAGCCGGGCAGATAATTCTGCTTTCAATGATAAACCTTCCTTTACTTTCTCCTTTATCGCTTCGAAATCGAAGTTAGCATTGGTAATGCTGATAAACATAGCATCGACAATAAACTTGACTGCTGTAGATGAAGCCTTTCCTTCTTTTCTCAGTTCGTTGTTGTATACGGCAATCCCTCTGGTTACGAACAACAGTAAATCCTGAATATTCGAAACTTCCGGAGTTTTACCGCACACACCCATTAATGCGCAACCTGTGCCTTTAGCTGTCTCCTGGCACTGAAAACAAAACATGTCCATGATAATATTTTTTAGTTAGTGATTATATCCATTCTTCTTTTTTCACATCGCCCTGCACCGAAAGGACGATTACTTTCACAGGGACGTTCCTCTCAGCCTCTTCCCTTGCCATCTGTACTATCCGTACTAATCCTCCGCAACACGGAACCTCCATGATAAGCACGGTAAGGGTATCTATTTGCGCCTCATCAATCATCTCAATTAACTTATCTATATACGATTGCGTATTACTGTCTAACTTAGGACAGGCAATAGCAAGAGCCTTGCCTTTAAGGAAACGGCTATGGAACTCGCCACTGGCAAACGCTGTACAATCGGCAGCCAGTAACAGATTGGCTCCACGAAGAAATCCGGCATTCGGATTTAGTAAATGAAGCTGTACAGGAAATTGTCTCAGTTCGGATGGTTGTACTATCACAGGCGCAGCCATCGTGAATCCGGATGGGGCAGGCCTTTTAATCTCCTGCATCATGCTGCCCGGACAGCCGCAAGCGGGTTTGTCCTGCGTAATTGAGTTTTGTTTATTTTCGGCAGGAAAGTTCACTTTCACATTACGCTTTTTCAGATACTCCAATCCCTGATGTAACAGTTCGTATTCCTCATGCTCTTTCAGATGGTTCAGGTGAGCGAGTATTACCTTCTCCCCTTTCGGGAGCATGCGTTCCATCACAGCATACTCGTCATAGGGTTCAGCTTCACGTTCTTCGAGAGTAATAGCACCGACGGGACATTCTCCTATACAAGCACCAAGACCGTCGCAATAGAGATCACTAATCATAACGGCTTTGTCATTGATAAGCTGTAAAGCTCCTTCATGGCAACCTGATACGCAGGCACCGCAACCGTCACATAGTTCTTCATCTATTTTTATGATCGTTCTTTTCATTATTTACCCTTTTTATTTTTTACAAAATTAAGTTGGTAGTACGTTTGAAATATGTCACATATGCGACGTTAGCCAAAATAATTATATCTTTATCTTTGAATACACAGATTAGGATATGGATTTAACAGCATTAAAAAAGATTCCGCTTTTTCGTTCAATACATGAAGCAGAAATAGAAATGATATTTTCGGAACTGAAAATTACCGAAACAGAATTTAGAAAAGGAGAGGTCCTGGCCCTACAGGATGAACTATGTAACAGGCTCATTATACTACTTTCGGGCAGCGTAAAGGGTGAAATGACCGACCCTTCAGGAAAGGTAGTGAAAGTAGAAGACATATATGCGCCAAGCCCTCTTGCCATCCTGTTTCTATTCGGGCCGGACAATCGTTTTCCTGTCCAGGCAATCGCGCGGGAGGATGTCACCGCGCTGGTGATACCAAAACAATCGGTGCTCAGAATGCTGAGTATGAACCAGACCCTGTTGAAGAATTATTTGGATATCTCGGCCGACTTTGCATCCCGGTTAAGTAAGAAGCTTCATTTTATGTCTTTCAGGACTATCCGTCAGAAGCTGGCTGTATATATACTTAACTTATCGAAAATGAAACAGGAGGATACCATAGAGCTGGATAAAACCAAAAGTGCACTGGCCGAATACTTCGGAGTTTCGCGCCAATCGCTGGAACGTGAACTTTCAAATATGCAGCACGACGGATTGTTAACAGCCGATAAAAAAATGATTACAATAACGGATAAAAACAGATTGATCCATATTGTCCGTTTTTAAGAAACATACTTGCTAAAAAGCTGTAACTCTTTTGTAAAGTAAACAACTAGAATTATCTTTGATAAACCTTAAAGTACAAGATTGATGGAGCACAATAATTATCTGACCGACCAACAAATCAATATCATCCACAAAATCCCTTTATTCAGGGGACTGAATGAGGATGCGAAGAGGACTTTGTTAGATAAACTGGATTATACTGTGACCGAAATATCCAAAGGCGAAATTATTATCCGTCAGAACACGCCCTGCCTGCATATGTACATTCTCTTGAAAGGAAATCTTGAGGTAAATATTATCGATGTTTCGGGTAACAATGTCAAGGTGGAGAACCTTATTGGCCCACGGGCATTTGCCACCCCTCACCTGTTTGACGGGAATAGTATATTTCCCGCGACCTTCACCGTTATGGAAGACGGTATTTTATTTAAGGCGACGAAAGAATCGGCTTTTAAACTGATAAGTTCAGAGCCGGAGCTTTTAAAGAACTTTTTGAGGCTCACCGGAAATTGCAACGCATGTACCGTAAGCAGACTCCGGATTCTATCATACAAGAGCATAAGAAGCCGCTTTATCTATTATCTGTTCGAGCACAAACAAAGTGACACATTTTCTGTTATGGAACACAACCAGACTCAGTTGGCCGAATACCTGAGTGTGACCCGTCCGGCGCTAGCCAATGAAATAAAAAGGATGGCTGACGAAGGTTTATTAAAGATAGATGGCAGAAATGTGGAATTGTTGTCTATTCCTTCTTTACTGAAATACGTCTGAGAAATATTTTCCTGTATAAAAAGATCGGGAAAAATCAAAGTTATTAATATCCCGATTAACGTATATCAAGTATTTATAAGAACACTAAGAATCTTGCTTTTACAGAAGGGGGCGGCGGTCTTGGGCATCGCGGATCAGGACGGCCCGCACATTTCGTAAATTCCGAAGAACATATGATTCTCAGCCGATTATTCACGAAAGGACAAAAATAATGCCCATCGTCAAAAGCCTTAAAGGTCATATTTTATTGTTTATTGAATAGTATTTTTCAAAGAATATAAAAGGTTTATAATAGATTTGCAACTCAAATAAAAGAATCTGTTAACATTTTAAACTCTAAAAAGCATGCACTCGTCTTCTACACTAACCACTAATAATCGCATAGAAATAGCAGATGTATTACGTGGTTTTGCTGTAATGGGAATTACCCTTATCCATTTTATCGAAGGGTTCAGCCTAAATAGCTTTCCGGAAGAAACCAGTAATTTCCTTATATTTACGGACAGGGTAATCTGGGATAGTGTATTTTTTGCCTTTTCCGGTAAAGCCTATTGCATTTTCGCCTTGCTTTTCGGATTCAGCTTCTTTATTCAAGACAACTCGCAAAAAGAAAAAGGGAAAGATTTCCGTGGACGGTTTGCCTGGCGGTTAGTATTGCTTTTTTTTATAGCCTGCATCAATTCAACTTTATTTCCAGGTGAGATATTGGTACTTTATGCATTGGTCGGTTATATAATGATAGCGGTCTGTCGCCTTTCTTCCCGCACAATCGCGGTTATAGCGGTTATCCTATTACTGCAACCTATCGAATGGGGACAAATAGTTTATGCACTCATCAACCCCGAATACACAGCGAATGCTGAGTTCGATGCTCCTTTCTGGGAAATAGTCAATACAGTTCAAAAAGAAGGTTCTTTCCTGGAAATGTGCAAAACTGCAATATGGACAGGCAATGTAGCTAATATGGGCTGGATGCTGTTGCATGGAAGGGTTACTCAAACCGCTGCACTTTTTATGATAGGTATGCTCATCGGACGCAGCAACATATTTCCATATTCAGAAAAAAATATAAAATTCTGGATCAAAGTATTCATTATAGCCGTTATAGCCTTCTTCCCCATTTACGGTTTGATAGCTATACTTCCCGACTTTATAGATCGGGAGGCACTACTTGTACCTTCCACACTTATACTTAAGTCACTATCAAATATTGCATTTACAGGAATTCTGTTTGCAGGAGTAATACTTGTTTATTACCTGACAAAGGCTGGACGAGTTCTTCATCAATTAGCTCCTTATGGGCGCATGAGTTTGACAAACTACCTATCGCAGTCTTTAATCGGAGGATTTTTATTTTACAACTGGGGGTTAGGCCTTTACCAGTATACAGGTATTACAGCCTGTTTCTTAATGGGGATCGGAATGTTTCTTATTCAGTTCTTCTTTTGCCGCTGGTGGCTTCGTTCACACCGTCAGGGACCATTAGAACGGTTATGGAAAAAGGCAACCTGGATTAAAACTGGAAAAGAATAACTTGCCGAATCACATCTTCTTGTCCAGACAACTGAGTTATAGGCTCTAGGATCTGACGACTATCCTCATTCAAATGATGGGCTGCGATGTACAAATCTTCTGGAGGTTCATACTTAATTTATGAGTTGAGAGAGTAGGTTCCCAGGTCATATAATTGTATATCTTTGTAAACAATACAATAGAAGTACCGAACAGAAGGATAAATATATCAGAATCAACTACTTTTACTCTTTCTATATTAAGAGGGGAGATTTTTTATTTATTAGTCCGGATATTTCATATATTCATATCATTTTACAAGTATATTATGGTTTTATAGGCAATAGGACAATGAAAACAAAATATAAACCGGCCGGCAAGGACATAAAAAAGTAAGCAAAATGGAAAAAGTATTAGTAATAATAGATATTCAAAATGATATAACAAAGAATTATAAGGAAATAATCGGCAATATAAATAAAGCCATAGATTGGGCGGTCAATAATGGTATTCACGTTGTTTATATAAGACACGAAAACTTATCAGACGGCACCAGGACTTTTAAACCCAACACACAAGGGGCTGAATTAGTTTCGGATTTGAAAATAGTATCAAAAAATATTTTCACAAAATTCAAAGGAAACGCATTAAGCAGTGAGGAGTTCGCAGACTTTGTTAATAAAAACGGAATATCTGATTTCTATATAACAGGAGCAGATGCCATTGCTTGTGTCAAATCAACCTGTTATAACTTGGTTAAGGCAAATTATAATGTCAATGTCTTGTCAGATTGCATTACGAGTTATGATAAAAGGAAAATTGACGAGATGCTGCAATACTATGAAAGTAAAGGCTGTAAAATAACCAATTTGAATGAACTGTTATGACAACAGAAAATAAAATCAAGCATCTAAAAAATCGAGGAGATTGGCGAAAGTGGCTAACGGATAACTTCTATACTGCCGATGAAATTTGGTTTGTATTTCCCAATAAGTCGTCAGGCAAAAAAAGCATTTTATACAATGTACACAACCATAAGAATATTCACAGTTGAATATTTAATATCCTTTGCAATAAAGGTTTCTTTGAAATGAGTATTTTTCCCGTAATATCTTTATCGTTATATAATTTAATTTCTTTAGAAATATCATGAAAATCGATTTTTGCTTTATATAAAGTTCCATTATTATTTGTTTTGCTTATTGGATATATATCAGATATTTTACTCATGAAAGAATGTTCATCTAATAATATTTCTACTTCTTGCCCCTTTTGAATAATTTTCATTTGGTCGGAAGTGATGTAGAATATACCATATATTGAGTGGATAGAATCAGGTATTATCGAAAAAATGACCTCTCCTTTTTCTATGTAATCCCCATTGTCGCAATTGTATAAAATTTCACCTTTGTTCATTGCTTTATATACAATAATAGAATCATGCCCTGTTTTTAATGACCCAACGTATTCATCTAATAAAATTTCAGTTTTATTTGTATTAATTGTAATTATCCCAGAACGAGAAGCTTCTCCTATTTGAATTGTAGGATTTACATATAATGAAATTATAATCTTATTATATTGAGGGAATGGAACCAAATAAGCGATACTTAAAAAGAGTATTATTAAAAAAGAGATTATAAAGGTCCCAATTCTTAATATAATAGAAGGAACTTTTCCGATAATGTTACGAACCTTCTCGCTACGCAATTCAATATCTTTATACTCTGACATAATCTATTAATTTCCAAGTTCTAATTGATTCTTTATTAATTGAAAGTATTTGCCTCTTAATTGAACTAATTCTTCATGATCCCCTCGTTCAACGATCCCTCCCCCATCAAGAACAATGATCTGGTCGGCATTTTTCACTGTACTTAAACGATGAGCAACTACTATTACAGTTTTTCCTTTATAAAAGTTTTCCAGATTTTCGACTATTATTTTCTCATTATTTGCATCCAATGCATTTGTTGCTTCATCTAAAAAGATAAATTGAGGATTTTTATATACTGCCCTAGCTATTAGTATTCGTTGTTTTTGGCCTTGACTTAGGCCTTGTCCTTCTTGTCCGATAATTGTATTATAACCCAAAGGCAGATTTGAAATATACTCATCAATATTTGCTGTTTTAGCAGCATTTTGCAATCTGTATATGTCTATTTGTTCATCTGAAACAGCTATATTTTTAGCGATAGATTCTGAAAATATGAAACCGTCTTGCATTACAGCTCCGCATTGGGAACGCCACCAATATAGATTCATTCTGTCGATAGAAGAATTTCCTATTGTTATATTTCCATTTGTCGCAGAATAGTTTCCAAGCAGTAGTTTAATGAGTGTCGTTTTTCCACTACCACTAGCTCCAACAATTGCTGTCACTTTACCTTCCGGAATTATTACACTAATTCCATTTAGTATTTTTTTTGACAAAGAACCTTCATATTGAAAATCAAGGTTATTAACATAGATTGTCTTATCCTTTAAATTAGAATATTCTGAGATTATTCTGTTATCTGAATCTTCATCACTTTTATTATGTATTTCACTCATTCTTTCCAGACTAATGCTAACATCCTGATATTGATATATAAATTGCATCATTTGTTCTACCGGAGAGTTTAATTGCCCAATAATATATTGAGTCGAAAGCATCATCCCCAATGTCATATCTCCATGGATAACTGCAGTAGCAGCGAAAACAGTGATTAATAAATTTTTGATCTCATTGATACAAATACTTCCCGCCTCCTGTGTTTGTTGTAAAGAAAGCGATTTGAGGCTTACATTAAAAAGATCAGCCTGAGTATCTTCCCATTCCCAACGTTTCTGTTGTTCGCTATTTTGCAATTTAATTTCCTGCATCCCATTTATTAACTGATATGTTTTACTTCGGTTAATGGCTTGCTGTTCAAAGTATTTATAGTCCAGCACCCTGCGTTTTTCAAGAAAGAAAAATATCCAAATGCCATACAGTAAACTACCAGTTATAAATATTAAGAATATTTTGATACTATATATAAAGAGGACTATTCCAAATATAATAAAACTGAAAAGAGAAAATATAAGATTTAAAGACTGAGCTGTAAGGAACCGTTCAACCCTATTGTGATCATCAATGCGTTGCAACAAATCTCCCATAAGCTTCGTGTCAAAGAATGACATGGGAAGTCTCATCAATTTGATGAAAAAATCAGATATTAGAGAGATGTTAATACGAGTACTGATATGAAGTAAAATCCGCCTTCGTATAAAATCGATACTTGCCCGGCCGAGTAGTAGCATTAATTGAGCGACTAATAATAGCCATATAAAATTTATATTCTTATTCCCAATTCCAATATCAACAATTGCTTGTGTCAAAAAAGGAAACAGAAGTTGTAGAAGACAAGCAATAAATAATCCAATAAATAATTGATTGAAAAACTTTTTATATTTAATAAAATAACG
The DNA here is from genome assembly GCF_042654545.1 of Dysgonomonas termitidis. Taxonomy (GTDB): domain Bacteria; phylum Bacteroidota; class Bacteroidia; order Bacteroidales; family Dysgonomonadaceae; genus Dysgonomonas; species Dysgonomonas termitidis. Next base: position 23,879 of record NZ_JBHSGN010000103.1, on the reverse strand, counting down.
TCCCAGAAATTTTAATTTACTATCTATTTTAGTTTTTTCTGTCTCCTTCTGATAAAAATCTGCTGTTGGCTCCAGAATAAGAACAATTCCTTTCTCTTTACCATCTTTTTTAGTACTTATCCAATGAGAATTAAATTCCTCATCGGAGTATTTTAATAATCCTTTGCCCGGATCTGCTATATATAAATCATAACCCGATTTTTTCTTTTTGATATGGTGAACTACAACAAAATGTTCTTGATTCCAGTGTGCAATACAAGGTAACGGAGCTTTTTCAATTAATTTTTCAAATGTAAACCGTCCACCTATTGATTTAAGTCCAATTTTTTCAGCAGCTTTACTTATTCCCAATAATGAAACACCGTCTTTACCTATGTATGAATGATTACGTAACGTTTCTAAGGTACAATTATAACCATAATAGGCAGAAATCATGCGTAAGCATGTAGGCCCGCAGTCCATAGCATCCGGTTGTATATATATAGGAAATTTTTTCATAGCAATATCTCACCTAGAATCGATTAATATCATCTTTAGCTGCGTTTGAGCCTCTGTATTTCTTCTTATAATTATTGAATAAGTAAGTTATGGTAAGTTGTCCATATCTGGTTTCCCTCTTTTTATATTGATCAAAATAAACGTTATTAACTTTCATTACATTTCCTTCTTTTACCCAATTGAAAACATCACGGATTTCCAGGTTTAACTTCAGCCGATTTTCAAAAAATGATTTCCTTAAACCCAAGTCTATTTTTTCATAGTGCCTCATATCCATCAAATAATAACTAAAGTTACTTTGATAGGAGAAATTAAGAGACAATATAAAATTATAAGGTAAAGTGAAGTCATTATATGCTCTAAAAGATAAATCTGTTTTATTATACGTTTCACTTCTATCTAAATAATCGACTGAAAAAAAGGGAGCTCTTATACCTATCGTGTAATTAGGATACCATCTTCCAATTTCATGACTAAAATTGGAAATGATATTAAGTTCCTGATATTTGGGGAAATTATCGACAGCCAGTATAATCGATTCTGAATTATCTTCTTCCTTTTGAGTAAATGTAATTGGATTTTTCTCATAAGTATATCCAACATTGATATAAAACATTTTATAATTAGCTTGTATATTCATATCAAATATATCCACCTTCTTCAAATAAGGGTTTCCAGTCTGTAATAAAAAGCGATTCAAATATATGGTATTACCATTTAAATCAGAAAAATTAGGACGTTGCACACGTTTTGTGGTCCTCAAACTCAGTTGAACATCTTCTATATTCTTTGCAATGGAGAAACTAGGATATAAAGCATTATATATCTGGTTTGTTTTTGTGGTTTTTATGCTATCCTGTGTTGCTTTTATATGAGTATATTCATAACGCAAGCCTGCAGTGAGCCCAAAACCACCAATTTCCTTTGAGTAATTTATAAAAGCAGCCGCTTTTTGTTCATTTGTAGTATATATATTATTTTTTGTATAACCTTCTGGATTTAACATAAAACCTGATCCAGAAATATTATTATATTCTCCTCCAAATTCTAATAGCCCAATAGTCGATTTATAATTATTCGTCATCTTCATCGCATAAAGATCATAATCGGATTGGCTGAGTGTATTTACTATTCTATTTTCCATATTAGAGACTTCCTCTGTATTCTGATCTCTTCTTCCATGATTTTTGATATAATCAAGGTCTATTTGTAACGAGAATCTATTATTATAAGAACCCTTATAAAAAGCATTAACGATATGCTTGTATGGCTTTTCTTTGATAAATGAGTTTGCAATATATTCATCATAGAAACTACTATTTAGAACCGACTTTCCTTTAATATCAGCCCAATTTCTAGATGATTGAAAATAATACTGATATTGTCCTCCAACAGCATGTTTGTCATTAATATTCCAATCCAATCCTAAATTTATTTGCTGAATATCATTTGTATATTTATAAGGCGATTCTAAATCATGTTCCCATAGATTATCGGAAGTAACACGAATATACTCTTTCTCATTTGTTTTCATCTTGCCATAAAGATGATAATATGATGCAAAAAGATTTAAATTGCTTGTAGAATATGCAATATTAACATTCTCATTATCCCCTAAATAAGCTGCTTGTCTCAATCTTTCTGTTATCTGAAATGAAAATCCGTTCTGCTTTTTTTTAGTTTTGATAATTAATACAGCACGTCCCGATGCATCATATTTTGCTCCAGGGTTAGTAAGCAGTTCAATAGTAGAAATTTCAGATGATTCAATTCTTTCCAACTCTTGATTATCATTTAACCGCCTGTTATTTACGTATATTATGGGATTACCTTTTCCTAATACCGAAATGTTGTTGTCTGTCACAATAATGCCAGGCATCCTTTGTATGACATCATTAGCTGTGCCAACACTATTTAGGAGAGAGGTGCTGACATTAGCGATTAGTCCACTATTGCCTGTGAGTTTAAATGGCACCTCTTTGGGTGTAACAACAATTTCATTCAACATTTTAGCAGACGGAGCCAGCATAATATCTTCAAGATTGTTTATGTCGGAACGTAAAATGATATTTTTAAAATAGCTGTTGTATCCAATAAATGATATTTTTAAAATATATTCTTTTTGCTCCAACTTGTCAATTTTGAAATAGCCTTCTTCATCAGTAATTGTTCCTGAAACAAATGTTGAATCTTTTGGCGATAGAATGACAATATTTGCAAACTCGATAGGCGTGTGCTCTATTGAGTCTATTATCTTACCTGACAATATGAAATTTGCATGAAGATTTGCTGTATTGGCAAAAAGAGAAGCAAAAAGAGTAAATAAGAAGTATTTCATATCTATTTAGTTTATTGTAATTGATATATTCTATCTGCAAGACAATTTTTAGGCTTCGCTAAAAAGTTTTTTTCTTTTTCATATCCTTTTAGCCGGCAGAATTTTAATGTGCATTTTTGTTTTAAAGAGCATCCTCCACATTTTTCTAGATTCTGTAATTTTATTTTTCCTCTGTAGTTTGCCCATTTTTCATAATCAACCCAGCAGTCTATGATTGATTTCTCTTTTATATCCCCAATAGCCAATTCTTCATGACCAAATCCATATACACATGGATATAAAATACCATTTGCACTGATTGCTATTCGACGAGTTCCTGCTGAACAATATATATAATCTGTTGATAAATTAGTTATTGAGCCTGGTTCGGATAGGTTAACAAAAGAAAGTTTTATTTTTTCTCCAAACTCTAAGTTTAAGTTTTCAATATTCTCTTTTATTTGCTTATACTCTTTGGCTGACAGTAATAATCTGTTATTAAGTTCAGCACGTCCCATTGCGTCAATAGCACTAAAAGTAATAGACTTGATATTCATTTTTACTGCGTATATTACCATATCCCGAATATGTTGATAATTCTCTTTATGAACAGTATATGAGATATTTATTTTTGCATCATGATTTAGTAATTTCTTTATTGCATTTTCAGTCCTAGAAAAAGTACCTTTTCCTCTCAAAGAATCATGCAGGTTCGCATTATGTCCATCTAAAGAGATATTTAAGAAAATATTTGGACTAGATAATAATTGGATGTTTTTTTCACTAATTAAAGTTCCATTAGTCAATATATTGTAACATAGTTTCTTTTTGATAATCTCTTCCATCAATTCATTAAAATATTTGTAGTATAAAGGTTCGCCACCTGAAATTGTAATTTGAAACATTTTCATTTGTTCAAATTGATCAAAAATATCAAGCCATTTTTCTAAACTCAAATGTGAGAACTTATTACTTTTTGCATCAGATTCTTGGAAACAATGTAAACATCTTAAATTACATTTATGTGTTAAATGGATTTCAGCATCAAATGGAGTAGATGCTACTGGAGCAGATAAACCATGTGTATCAATATTATATTTTTGATATTTTTCTTGGTAAGGAATAGTTGATGGAATTAATAAATTGATAGGGTTATTTTTCTTATATATATCAAAGAAATGTTTCCAGTCAAAATTAATATCTTTCTGCCTGAACATCTCTGTTATTTGATTGAAAGACAGTGAATTTGTCGACATTATCTTTAAAAAAGCAAAAAGGGGTTGATTTAAATATAATATTTGACCAGTGTTTATGTTCAATGCCGAATATTTATTCATATATTCAGAATCATCCCTCAATACCCATTCTTTTCCTAATGTGTATTTGTAATCTTTATTAGTGAATATTTGGTTCATATTAATTTCCTAATTAAATTGTTAAAATTAGGAGGCTTCCTTATTAACCTCCTAATTTGTAAAAAAGTTAAATTAATCTGTTTTACAACTACTTAAATTTTATCAGATCGATGTAGTACAGAATCCTAAAAGGAACTAATTTTATGGTTCAGTTACTTATCCTTCTCGTTTTTTATTGTTATACTTATGTTAAGTAGGATTGCAACAAGCTGAAATTCCATCTGTGTCACGGGATACAGAATCTTGAACAATAGCTGTTTTACCTCCTTTTAATGCATCAGCTTCTATTTCCCCAATGATATCGTTTTCAAGATTTACCTGTTCCTCTTCTTTTTTTAACTTTTCTGGTTTCATAATTAATATTTTTATGTATTACAAATTGCAACAAACATTGAGTCCGGCAATACCAGGAGCAACTGAATCTTGAGCTAAGTCAGCTTTACCTCCTTTTAATGCATCAGCCTCCGATTCATCAATGATATCGTTTTCAAGATTTACCTGTTCTTCTTTTTTTAATTCTTCTGGTTTCATAGCTAATATTTTTATGTATTAAAAATTGCAACAAACATTGAGTCCTGCAGTACCAGGAGCAACTGACTCTTGAGCTAAGTCAGCTTTACCTCCTTTTAATGCATCAGCCTCTGCTTCCTCAATGATATCGTTCTCTAGATTTACATGTTCTTCTTCTTTTTTTAATTCTTCTGGTTTCATAGTTTTAATTTTTTAATTAAAAGTGCCTACTCTCTCTAAGTTTTTCGGCTTCCACTTACTTATAATTGATCAATATAATTTTATAGATTAATGTCTGTACCCTTTGAGAAAAAATGAAAAGTTGTCATCGTTAGAAATGTAATTATTATCCGAAATTCTTTTTTTCTCCGATACATTTTTAGTCCGACCTCCTTTTATTAGTCCAAGATCTGTTTCCTCTAATAAATCGAAATCATCCATTGTTAAATCTGCTAGTCTCATAACTTTTTATTTTAGTTTATAATTTCTTGTAATGCAAATATCTGTTCATTTTCCTTTGAAGCAGGTTATTGAAATATCATCTTTATGTTATATAATTGTTAACACGATCTTTAATTGTCGACCCAGACATACTCTCCGTTTTCGAGTTTTACCCATTGTCCACCACCTTTAACTCTGGATAACATATTTTTACTTAATTCGTATTTTCTGAAATTTTCGAATTTTTTTTTCATATTGTAATAATTTAAGTTGATAATTAATTCTGATAACAAAGTAAGGCAGATAAAACGAAACAATATGTTATCAAAAAATTATATAATGTTATATGAATGTTATTTAAATATTGTTATATTTGTTTACTGTATAATCTCGTGAAAATGAAGAATAATCTTATAAAAATAGTTACCTGTATCGGCCTTGTATTAATATTTGCCCTACAAGGGATTTGGCTCTATAATACATATTCTTTCTATGAAAAAGAGTTGGAAGATAAACTCGAAAAAGAATTCGTCCAATCAATTGAAAAAGAAGTATACCTTCGATTAAATAATTCATCTCGCATACCGAGTGGTAGAACTGTAACAGGAGCAAAACCTGAGAATAGTTCTTATACAAATGCTATAATCTTTAGTGAATTCTTATCTTCAGAGGGATATCCTTTTTCTATATCTAAATTAGATAGCATCTGGAAAGAAACGTTAAAAAAGAATCTTGACCAGATTAATTATTCTATAGTAAAGATTGGAGCAGATGGTGAAATTATAGAAAAAATAGAGACTGGTTTCCAACAGGAATTATCGTCAGGGATTCGGATTCAGAAACCGATCAAAACCGATCGATCGGAAATGATTCAAACAACAGTAAAATCACCTAATCGAATGATATTCAGCAGAATGTTATTATTACTTATAACCTCATTTATAATAGCAATCTTTATTGGCTATTGCCTTTTCTTTCAAATCCGAATAATTACCCGACAGGATCGCATTGCTGAAATCAGACAAGATTTTACACATGCAATGATCCATGACATGAAAAATCCTATAACAACAATATTAATGGGAGTAAATACTCTAAAAGGAGGTAAATTGGATAACAAACCACAATTAAAAGATCAGTATTACAGTATTCTAACTGCAGAAGGAGAGCATCTCTTATCTCTCACAAACAAAATATTGACTATTGCTAAATTTGAAGAAAAAAAGGTAAACTTATCCAAACAACATATTGATATAAAATCAATATTCGACAAATTAATAGAGAAATATAAATTAAATTCAGAAAAGAATATCCAGTTCATTACAGAATATAATAATATAAATACTATCTACGCAGATAGAGAATATATGTATGAAGCATTTAGCAATTTGATTGATAATGCGATCAAGTATTCTAAAAATGAAGTTGTAATAACTATTGTTTGTTTAAAAAATGCATCCAACACAATAATAAAAATAAAAGATAATGGAATAGGTATTTCGTTGAGAGATCAAAAGCGTATATTTGATAAGTTTGAACGTGTAATTTCTCTGAAAAAGGAGAATCACAAAAGTGGATTTGGATTGGGGTTAAATCATGTTTATCAGGTTGTTACGGCACATGATGGAGAAATAAAAATTAATAGTTTATTGGATCTATACAGTGAATTTACTATAATAATACCAAATAAAAATGATAAAACTATTATTAATAGAAGATGATATAAATTTAGCCTATATTATAAAAAGCAGCCTTGAGGAAATCATTGGTGGTTATGAAGTGATAACATCCGTAAATGGTGATGAGGGTTTACAAATATTAGCAGACTATACTCCCGATGTAATTGTATCAGATATTGATATGCCAATTTTAAATGGAATAGATATGGTAAAACACATTCGGAAATCTAACACAGATATACCAATTATTTTTGCTACAGGAAAGAGTTCGTCTACAGACGTTAAAATCGGATATGAAGCCGGAGTAAATAATTATATAAAAAAGCCTTTTTTACCAGATGAATTAGATGCTCATATTAAAGCATTGATGCAGCTAAAATATAATCAGGTAATAAAACATAAAGAAAAGATATATAAAATCGGAAAATATCTATTTGACCCTACGCTCTATCACTTAGACTATAATTCAAAAAAGCAAAACCTTACTTCCAGAGAATCCCAAATATTGAATTTATTATGTGATAAAAAAGGAGAAGTTGTTCTTCGAGAAGATATACTAATCAAATTTTGGGGTACAAATGACTATTTTACATCTAGAAGTCTAGATGTATTTATCAGCAAAATGAGACGTTATTTATCAGAAGATGCCTCAATTTCTATAAAAAACATTAAGGGGGTGGGACTTATTCTAGCATGTGAGTAGCATACAGTATTAGCTCTTTGGATTTTACTCTTAATTCGGAGCTTATCTGTGGATTCACTAAAGAATCAAAATAAAGGAGTTTAGCAAGAAGATTTATTCTGAGACGCAAATCTTCACCCCAGAATTCTCTTTTCAGAAAGTTTAATATAGTCTCACTTTCATTCGAGTAAAAATAATGGAACTCTTTACCAAAAGTTAATATATAAATTGTTTTATAAAATTCTTTTTCCTCGGTTTTTGAAATCATATAAGTCCTTTTTATAGATTCAAAATTATTTAGAATTTTTATAAAAATACATTCTTTAACGTTATCATATTGTTATCATTTCTATGCACAAAAACATCTTCCCTCTTTTTATTCAGCACGATTTAGTTGATTGTGGCCCTACTTGTTTAAGAATGGTGGCAGCGTATTATGGGCGAACTTATTCATTGGAGGATTTAAAGGAGAAATCACGTATAACGCGGGAAGGTGTATCACTTTTAGGCATCAGTGAAGCTGCAGAAAACATAGGCTTTCGTACAATGGGTATAATGATTCCTTTTGATAATTTAAAAGACGCAACATTACCCTGTATCATTCACTGGAATCAATCACACTTTGTTGTTGTATATAAAATAAAGAGAAAAAGAGGTATTGATTATATATATATTGCAGATCCTTCAGGAGGAAAATTTAAATATACGAAAGACGAATTCTGCCATTGTTGGATTAGCTCAGTTAATGAAGGAGAAAAAGTTGGTGTATCTTTACTTTTGGAGCCTACCCCCGACTTTTATGAGCAGAAAACTAATAAGGCTGAGCGCGTAGGACTCAGATTCCTTTTTGCTTATTTAAAACCTTATAAGAAGTTCATATCTCAATTATTTTTAGGTCTGCTCTTTGGAAGTATTATTCAACTAATAATTCCTTTTCTTACACAATCTATTGTTGATTTTGGTATCAACACTCAAAATCTTAGTTTTATCTATCTGGTACTTATAGCCCAGCTCGTATTAATTCTTAGTAGCACATCAGTAGAATTTATACGGGGATGGATACTTTTACATTTGGGAACACGAATCAATATTGCCTTGATTTCAGATTATCTTATTAAACTCATGCGTTTACCTATGGAATATTTTGATACGAAAATGGTCGGAGATATTCTGCAGCGTATAAATGACCATGATCGCATACAAAATTATCTGACAAATTCGACTTTAAACATTTTATTCTCATTTTTCAATATTATCATTTTCAGTATTGTACTATTGCTATACAGCGTGAAAATATTTATTATCTTTTTTATTGGCAGTATCCTGTATTTCTGCTGGGTATGGATATTTATGAAACGAAGAGAAGAGCTTGACCGCAAAAATTTCGCGCAACAATCGGCTAATCAAAGCAATATAGTGCAACTTATAACAGGCATGCAAGAAATTAAGCTTAATGCTTGTGAACGACAGAAGCGTTGGGAGTGGGAACGTATACAAGCAAAACTATTTCGTATCCGTATAAAAGGTCTTGCGTTAGGACAGTACCAAAATTCTGGTGCTATATTGATTAATCAGGTAAAGAATCTTATTATAACGGCTTTAGTTGCTCAATTAGTAGTGCAAGGAGATATGACTTTGGGAATGATGTCGGCTGTACAGTATATTATAGGACAACTAAATGGCCCTATTGATCAAATGATAAATTTTTTCCGACAAACACAGGATGCAAAACTTAGCATAGAGCGTTTAAGCGAAATACATGAAAAAGAAGAAGAGGAGAGTATGGATGAGATACAAATACAGAATATCCCATCAAATAAAGATCTGAATATAAGGAGAATAAACTTCTCTTATGATAAAACATCAATTGGTAAAACCGTTATAAAAGATATTGAATTCCTAATTCCCTATGGCAAACAAACGGCCATAGTTGGAACTAGCGGTAGCGGTAAAACAACTTTGTTAAAACTTCTGCTGAGATTCTACTCTTTGGATAAAGGTGATATCCTTTTAGGTGAAAACAACCTAAATAGTTACAGTATCCGCGAATGGCGTAAAAAATGCGGAGTAGTTATGCAAGATGGGTTTATATTTTCTGATACAATTGCGAAAAACATAGCGCCTGAGGTAGAAAATATCGATAAGGAACGCTTAATGAATGCTGTTATAACCGCAAATATTCGTGAATTTATAGAGTCACTCCCCCTTTCGTACAATACTAAAATTGGAAGTGAAGGGCATGGATTAAGTCAAGGTCAGAAACAACGGATTCTTATAGCTAGGGCCGTATATAAAGATCCGGAATTCGTATTCTTTGATGAAGCAACAAATGCTTTAGACGCAAATAATGAACGTACCATCATGGAAAATCTTTGGGATTTTTTTAAAGGACGTACCTCTATCATTGTCGCCCATCGGTTAAGTACTGTACGCCACGCTGATCAGATTGTAGTGCTGGAAAAAGGCGAAATCGTGGAAATAGGAACACACGAAGAGTTAACAAATAATAAAGGCGCTTATTACAGCCTCGTAAAAAACCAACTGGAACTATAGATGAAATTGAAAGAATCGGATAAAATAGAATTACGCAGTGATGAGGTCAAGGAAATCCTGACCCGTCCGCCACATGCTCTTATAAGGTATGGTATATCGGTTATCTGCGGAGTGATTCTAGTATTGTTTATCGGTTGTTTTTTCTTTAAATATCCTGATATTGTAACTGGAGAGATTGTTATAACGACACAGAACCCTCCAGTATGGCTTGTTGCAAAATCCAGCGGACGAATTAAGGATTTATTATGCAGAGAAAAACAACACGTAAACCAATATGATCTTCTGGCTGTAATAGACAATGCAGCACAAACAAATGATGTAAATAAACTGGGTAATTTGCTAAATCAAGTGGTTATATCCGATTCCGTATTCTATATCCCAACAGAACTTTATACATGCTCATATGAACTCGGCGATTTACAATCGACGTTTTCATTATTTACAAGAGCTGCTGTAAACTATGATAACTTTCATTCCGTCAATCTCACAAGCCAAGAGAAACTGGCTCTTCAAAAACAAATATCAGAAAAGAAGAACTATTTCATTGCTTAAAAAAAACAATTGAAATTAAAAGAAAATGAATTGACATTAGCACGATCAGCTTACAAAAGGGAAGAAAGTTTATATAACAGAGGTGTAATCTCCAAAGCTGAGCTGGAAACAGCTGAACAAACCTATTTAAACCTGCAACAATCCTTTCATCAGCTCCAGACATCAATTATACATGAGAATGTAGAATCTGTACAGATGAATGAATCCGTTAAAAAACTATCTCTGCAACACCTTCAGGACAAGAATCAATATTATTCAGAATTAAGATCGGCATACAGAGAATTAGTTACCGCCATTGAAGCATGGAAGCAAACATATTTGTTAATATCTCCAATAAATGGAACTGTAACATTTAATACTTTCTGGCAAAAAGACCAGTTTGTAGAATCGGGGGATAAGGTCTTTGCCGTTATATCCGAACAGCCAGGAGAAATCATAGGGAAAACGGCTATCGCATCTTTTGGATATGGAAAAGTTAAAGTAGGTCAGGTTACAAACATCAAATTGAATGGATATCCCTATATGGAGTATGGAATACTTAAAGCTAAAATAAGGAATATATCCCTTGTTCCAACAGAAGATAAATATACTGTGGAAGTAGAATTAACTAAAGGATTAATGACGACGTCAGGAAAAATACTCAATTTTACAGGTGAACTATCGGGGCAAGCTGAGATTATTACCGATGACCGTAGCCTTGGTGAACGACTACTTTCCCCTTTAAAATATCTGCGAGAAGAAAAAATAAAATAATTTATAGAAGTTTGGAGAGAGTGTAATCCTCAAAATAGGAGTATAGTATAACGTATAACTAAAAGACGCAAGATGCATGCAATCAAATTTAAATAAACTCTAATTTTTGATCCATGAACAAACTAGCTTATATCAAATACTCTCAAAAGGAAGCCAATCGTAAGATCTGGAATTATTTGATGGATAAATATGAACTGTTAAAAAAGAAATGCATTCTATTAACATACTTATGGTTTCCAATAGCTTGCATTACATTTGGCTTTGTTGCTGTGTTCAGTTGGATTAGCAGCCTTATCTTGTTCCGAAAAAAAGTTCACTTTACGCCCCATTATCTCAGGGTATGTATTGAAATGGCAAATATGAACCAAGAAGAAGCAAATTAGAGGATATGTATATAGATGAAAAGTAAAACAGGATGATTACGATAGGATGAAGGAAAGGTATAAAAAGAAATTGCAGTCATTCAAGAAAAAAAGACAATAGAAGAAAACCTAAACCGTTCTAATATCGAACCAAAATTGAAGTACTCTATTGGCCTGATAGACAATATGGATTACTATATAAAAGAAGGTAAGGTTGAAATGAAATGCAAGCTATTAAGTTCAATGTTCCCCGAAAAAGTCGCATTTGATGGAAATTCATATCGAACCAATTCTTATAATATGGTACTTGATTTAATTTATCAGCAAACCAATGAATTACGAGGTATAAAAACAAAAAGCGGAGAGAGTTTTTCAACTTTCTCCGCCTCAGTACCCAGAGCCGGTTTTGGTAAGTTCAAAACCATCCAAATCAATAAAATTGGAAACAACGTATATTTGTTTGATACACAATATGTAATGGTTGATTTTGATTGAGTATGTTTGGATGCGATTTTAGTACTTTTTGAAAAATGCGGACAAATTGCGGACACGGAAACTTGCTAATTTTCTTATTTATTGTACCTTTGCGAATATAGAAATTTTTCACTTATGGCACAGACCAATTTTTATTTAGGAAAAGCAGTCAATACCGCGGGAGAGTCAGAGATAAGTTTGCGGTTGTATGTTTCTCGTGATATTCGTATCCGGGTGGGCTCTGGCATTTGGGTTGATAGAAAACGCTGGGGGAAGAAAAATGATATTAATATTCCGCTGATACAGGGAGAAGAAAGAGAACTATTGCTAGAAAAGCGTTCTAAACTCAAAGCTCTGACCGAACACCTTGAAAATCTCATAAATACAAGTGAAGATAAAAACACGATAGACAGACCTTTCATTGAAAAAGAAATAAAGAAGTTTTATAAACCTACTCGAAAATCTGTTGCTCCCAAAGAAGAATTCTTCTTTGATGTGATGGAGAAATACCTTTCTATTCATAAATTGTCAGTCCCACGTCAAAAAAATTTCAAAGTAATAATGCGATGTCTGCACCGCTTTGAGTTATTCAAGAAAAAAGAGGGGCATAGAGGATTTAAGCTGTCTTTTGCCAACTTATCTTTAGATTTACTACAACAGATCGAAGATTTTCTAGGAAATGAGAGGGAGGCTTTTCTCAAATATCCAGCCATATATGAAGAATTTCCGTATTCAAGCAAAATAGCAGTTAAAACTCCGAAGAGAAAACGCCCACCTACATTAGACGAAGATGGCAACGTAGTTCCCAAAGGCATTCCGAAACCTCGTGGACAAAACTCCGTTGCTGATATGATGCTCCGTTTTCGTAGCTTTATTATTTGGGCAAACGATAATGAGTACACCACAAATAATCCATTCAAACATTTTACCATTGGCGAGATTGTCTATGGTACTCCCATCTATATAAGCAATGACGAGCGAAACAAACTATTAGACGCTGATTTGTCCGATAATGCAGAGCTGGAAACCCAACGTGATATTTTTGTTTTTCAATGTCTGATTGGTTGCAGGGTTAGCGACCTATACAAAATGACCTATAAAAGCATTATTGACAATGCGATTGAATATATTCCGAGAAAAACAAAAGAGGAACGAGCAATAACCGTTCGAGTTCCGTTGAGTGATACGGCAAAACAGCTCATTGAGAAATATAAAGATTACGAGAGAGAAACCATTTTTCCATATAATACAGAACAAGATTATAACCGAAAGATAAAAGAAGCATTCAAAAGAGCCGGATTGGATCGTATGGTTACAGTTCTCGACCAACAAACCAGAGAAGAAGTTCAGAGACCTCTTTATGCAGTTGCTTCTTCACATATGGCAAGGCGTAGTTTTATTGGAAATATCTATAAAAAAGTAAAAGATCCGAATTTGGTTGGTGCATTGAGCGGACATAAAGAGGGGAGTAAAGCATTTGCCCGGTACAGAACCATTGATGACGAGATGAAGAAAGAATTAATCGGTATGTTAGAATAAAAACGTACTTTTGTATTAAATATCAGATTTTTATGATTTCAAAAGACGAAATAAAAGAATTACTGGAAGATATAGAGAACGAACGTGTCGAGCGAACAATCTCAACAAAAGATACAGATAAGTTTGCAAAAGCTATATGTGCCTATGCTAATGATCTTCCCAATAAGAAATTGCCGGGCTATCTAATGGTAGGAGCACATGACAATGGCACTCTTTGCGGATTGAAAGTTACAGATGAATTGTTGCGTAGTCTTGCCGGTCTTCGTTCTGATGGAAATATACAGCCCAAACCTGCATTGATGGTAGAAAAAGTTTCTTTTCCAGAAGGAGACCTTGCTGTCGTTGAAGTTCTACCGAGTAAAATTACACCCGTTAAATACAAAGGAACGACTTATGTTCGTATTGGAGCAAGAAAAAGCGAAGCCAATGAAGAAGAAGATAGAATCCTTCGTGAAAAAAGCGAAGTCAAATCTCCCACATACGACACTACTCCTTGCTTACACAGCACCATTGATGACTTGGACTTAGATTTATTTAGGACAGAATATCTTCCTAAAATGGTAAATACTGACACCTTAAAGGCAGATAAACGAGATATTAAACAGCAATTGGCATCATTAACACTTTTCGATATAGCTTCAGACTGTCCAACAGTAGCCGGAATCTTATTAATAGGGAAAGACCCAAAGCGTATTCTCTTTGGATCATATATACAGTATGTTGAATTTGCCGGAAAGAAAATAACATCCAAGGTAATAAACGAAAGACAGTTTTCCGGTAATCTAATTACGATGCTGCGAGAGATAGACTATTTTATCAAATACACTATTCAGAAACAGCGTCCGGTATTTGTTACGGTTTTGCGGGAGGAAATGAAAATCAATTATCCATACGAGGCGATAAGAGAGTTGGCGATGAATCTCATCATGCACCGTAATTATCAAACAAATGCACCTGCAAAGTTTTATGAATATTCCGATAGGATAGAATTGGATAATCCGGGAGGTCTTTATGGTAAAGTGCAACCGGAAAACTTTCCTAATGCAAACGACTATCGTAATCCTGTTATTGCAGAAGCAATGAAAACCCTTGGTTATGTAAATCGCTTCAACCGGGGAATAAACATGGTGCAGGAGATACTCGAAGAAAATAAAAACGGACAAGCCATTTTTGATTTCAAAGACATTTTCACTTTCAAAGTTACTGTTATGAATGCAGACCCAAAACCGGAGGATGGTGCAGATGACATAAAAAACGGTGCAGAAAATAGTGCAGATGGTGCAGAAAATGGTATAGATAGTGGTGCAGAAAATTTGACTCAAAAAGAAGCCGATATTGTTGCTCTTATTAAAGAAGATAATAAGATATCAAGAAAATCCATAGCTGAAAAACTAAATATAGGAACGACAACTGTTTATAGGTATATAGATTCTCTTAAAGCCAAAGGTATTCTTGAACGTGTCGGTGGAGACAGAGGCGGTTACTGGAAAATAAACTAAGCACAAAGTTATGGATTACCGAAAAATCAACAGCCATATAATTTTACTCTCGATAGTTGTTCTTGTCGGAGTAATCATATCCATGATTGGACGAAGAATTATGCTTGAGAAAGGCTTTGATACTGGTACAGCAAATCTAACTTTTATAATTATTCTCGGTATATGCATTGTTTTATATTTGATAATCCTTGCAACTTTAGCTCATAGTATTGTTCCTTGGGTAATGAAAAAATTGCCTAGAAAAAACAAATCCACAAGCATAGTTATTGAAGACATAAATAACGCCCTCAGTGAAAAAGAAGAAATGTTGAGACTTCAATCAATAGACGAGATAAGGCGAAATGCAGATAAACTATTCATTGATAAAGAAATAGCAAAAATAAATTTGTTTATTGAATATTCCCATCTGACGATGGCTCCCTACATAACAAATGACGAACTGCTAAGGCTTGATGAGTATATCAAATACTTTGCACGAAAAGAGAGCTTGCCGGATAATCTAATTCCAATCAAGCCAAGAGAGCTAAAGAACCCTGATATGTTTCACTTTGGATGGAACATGTCTCACTATTTTGAGCATGACAAACAAGAAGTAGTTCCTTGGCTTAAAACAGTATTTTCCGAACTGAATAAATTATCCCCCTCAACAATAAAAGGGAAACTTTACGACTACCAAACACGGAAACACACCATTCCGAACATAGACGATATCCCGAAATATATGTCCGAAAACCGTTCATAATCCTTTTTTTTAGAGATAATGGAGAGATTTTGAGGAGATAACCCAGTGATTTGGGTCTCCGAAAAATCTCTCTTTTTATTTGCCTCGGATTCGATTGAGTCCGAAAGTAATTTATTGTTTAATTCTAA
This sequence comes from Dysgonomonas termitidis, assembly GCF_042654545.1. Classification (GTDB taxonomy): domain Bacteria; phylum Bacteroidota; class Bacteroidia; order Bacteroidales; family Dysgonomonadaceae; genus Dysgonomonas; species Dysgonomonas termitidis. Next base: position 7,735 of record NZ_JBHSGN010000103.1, on the reverse strand, counting down.
AATTTCCGATTATGAATTATCGTGATTTATTGAATTCCGGGGCGAATGTTAGTGTAACACTCAAACTCGAAGATTTGCGAGAAATCTTCAAAGAGATGGTCAGTAGTATCAAGCCAAAAACGAACGACCAATCTCCAGAAGACTTTCTCAGCAGAAAAGAGGTGCTGAATCTCCTCAAAATTGATTCTTCCACTTTATGGAGTTGGGAGAAGACAGGTTATATCAAGTCTTACCCATTCGGAGGGCGAAAGCGGTACAAACTCGTAGATGTCGAAGCGATACGCACCGGCAGGAAAGGAGTACGTCATGGGAAATAAAGAAAAGTATATCCGAGTCGGCACAACTTTATACAAGATTGTCCGCCGTCCGCTAATCAGTGGCGACTATATTGAGGAGAAGATAATTTGGAGTTATGAAACTCTTCGACAGGATTATGGCAAGAATAACCTGCCGGAGATTGAAAAGTATGATGGTTTTTGCATTATTCCGAATCATATCAACTATATGCAGGTATATGGGACTTATCTAAACCAATATGAACCCGTCAATCACGTTCCTTGCGAGGGAGAGTTTCCATATATTTGCATGTTCCTTGAACATATTTTCGAGGAACAGATAGAACTGGCGTATGATTATATACAGCTACTCTACAAGAAGCCTACTCAAATCCTACCGATCATCTTATTAGTCTCGACTGAACGTAACACCGGAAAAAGCACCTTCCTGAAGTTTCTAAAGATGATATTCTGCAAAAACGCTACGTTTAACACAAACGAAGACTTCAAAAGTCAGTTCAATGCTGATTGGGCGAATAGATTGCTGGTTCTTATTGATGAACTTCTCCTTAACAAAATGGAAGATACTGAAAAGATTAAGAATCTATCAACAGCTGGAGATTATAAAATCGAAGCGAAAGGGAAAGACCGACGAGAGATTGAATTCTTCGCCAAATTCGTTCTATGTTCCAATAATGAACGAAATCCGATTATAATTCCAAAGGAAGAAATCCGTTTTTGGGTTAGGAAAGTCAGTCCGGTCGAGAACTATTTAACCGACTTGAAACAATTAATGGAAAAGGAAATTCCTCATTTTCTGCATTTTCTTCTTCACAGAGAGCTATCCACTCAGAACGAGTCTCGAATGTGGTTCAATCCAGCTTTACTCGAAACGCCTGCTCTGAACAAAATCAAGAAATACAATTCCAGTAAGATTGAAATAGAAATGGCTTCTCACTGTAACGAGATGATGGAGTTGACCGGACAGATAACTTTTCGTTGTTGTACAAAGGATTTATTAAACGCAGTTCAAAATGCCGGACTGAAAGCCGACCTCAATCAAATTCGCAATATACTGAAAGATAACTGGGGTGTCCATTCTGAGAACAACAGTTATTACACCCTCTATTCGCAGAGATTTGATGGAGAATTGGATTCAGTGAGAAAAAAAGGACGTTTCGTAGAAATAGAAAAGTCTTTGGTAGATAAAATTCTGTTGTAATGTTCTTTTTTATCTATAACTAATTAAAAATCAAAAAGAACAACTAAGCAACAACAGCGCAACAAAGATACCACAAAACGAAGATTGTGGAGAACAAAGAGTTTAGAAACTAAGATTTGTTGCGAGCCTGTTGATACCGTAACTCATTTATTATCTGCGAAATATATCCGTTTCGCAACAAATCAACAAAAATTTAAGATTATGACTTTAGAAGATATAAAGAAAATAAGTATCCGGGAATATCTTGGGCAAATAGGGATATGTCCGACGAAAGAGAATGTTCGATATGGTATGTATCACTCTCCCTTCCGGGAAGATAGAGATGCCAGCTTGAAAGTAGATTACAATCAAAATTTGTGGATTGATTACGGAACTGGCGAGGGTGGAAGCATTATCGACCTCGTTATGCGAATCAATAATGCTTCAATGAATGAAGTTATTACTTCATTAAGTCAGTACAACATAACGACAGTACAACAGACGAGCCCTTTTTCTTTTCAACGAAATAATATTCCGGAAACACAAGAACCTACAGTAACGATTCGCAAAATACAGTCATTGTCAAATCCAGCTTTGCTTGATTATCTAAAAGAAAGACGAATTTCGACCGATATTGCAAACCGATATTGCAAAGAAGTTTATTACTCAGTAAATGGTAAGCCATATTTTGCAATAGGTTTTCAGAATGATGCCGGAGGCTGGGAACTTCGGAACAAGTATTTCAAAGGAAGTACTACTCCAAAGAATATTACGACTATAAACAATGGCAATGATGCAGTTATGCTATTCGAGGGTTTTATTGATTTTCTCTCTTATCTCTCACTAAAACAGAACGCTTCGCCAACAATAGATTCGGCAATATTAAATTCATTAGCCAATCTTCCAAAAGCGATTCCTTTTCTTCAAACCCACCAGACAATACACGCTTTTCTTGATAATGATGAAGCAGGCAAGCGGGCTGTTCAATGTTTAAGCCCGGTTTGTAAAGAGGTAATCGACCAGTCTGTTTTCTATCGAAATCATAAAGACCTGAACGATTACTGGCGGGATAAATTTAAGCCCAAAAAAGAGGTCAAAGAGAATAATGCCGTCTCTTCTTTTAAACGGCAGATTCCAACGAAAAGGAAAGGGCACAGGATGTAGAGCTAACCTTTGCGCGAAGTGCATTGCAAGACGTCAGTTTGTTACCACAAACTGCGCTTGCCGCCTGAACCGCTTTCGCTGGCGGGAAAATGCAATCGCTTCGCTCTCGACAGTTTTTTTATCAAAATAATCAGTAGTCAAATGAAAAATAGCTATATAAAATTCCGATGTACGGAATTAGAAAAAGAGAGAATCGAGGGCATGGCTGAAAGGTCGGGAGTAAGCCTTTCCGAGTATTGCCGGCAACAATGCCTGACAGGTAGGATACTTGCCAGCCCGAAGCTAAGCCCGACAGAGATTTTATACTTCCGGGAGCTGAAAGAACATAATAATGCCATTGCCCGACTTGCCAATCTTATACGGAACAAAGACCCACAATTAGTGATCGCCATTGCGGAATATCTGGAACAATCCCGACAGTTGTATAACCGATTCTTTTAGGCGTATGATTGGAAAAGGAAAAGCAATAGCACACGGAGGTAATGCGATTAATTATGCCTTGCGTGAGGGTAAGCTGGATAAGATAGTCGGCAGGAACATGGTTGAAAGTGATTCGCCTGCCGACATTCTCCGGGAGTTTGAAATGGTTAATCAATACAACTACCGATGCAAGAACAAATATATGCGTTATGAAATCGGTATATCTCCGCAGGATATTGGTAAACTCAAACCGGGAGATATGATTAAAATAGCACGGACATTCGCTAAAAAAATGGGATTGCAGAATCATCAATGGATAGCCTGCACCCATAAAGACACAGGAAAACCACATATCCACCTGATTGCAAACCGCATCGGAGTAGATAGTAAAGTATTCGATACAACCTTTATGAGCAACCGTTCGGCAAAGATTGCGGAAGAGATAAGCCGTGAAATGGGACTGACGATAGCTAAGGATGTTCAGAAACAAAAAGAGCATCTGAAAGCCTATACAGACCCTGCACGCCAAAAGACAAAAGAAAAGCTCCAACAAATTGCCTATTATGAATTATTCAAGAACGTCAGTTTAGAGGGCTTTTTGCGTGGATTGGAAAACGAAAGTATAGGTGTTGAATCAGCAAAGAACAAGCAAGGGAATACCTATGGTATCCGCTTCACTTACGAGGGGCAGACATTCAAAGCATCTGAAATAGGTCGGGAGTTTGGATTCCGGTCGCTTGCCAACAATTTTTCCTCTTCACTGGAAGAGGATCATTCGCAACAAATTCGGCAGAGTCACAACCAAGATGCAAGCAATCAACAATCCTATTCAGGAGTAAGTTCCGACATAGCTTCGCTATTGGCAGACTTGTTTACTCCCAATAGGCACAATCCCGAAGAAGAAGATAATACATTGAAACATAAAAAGAAGAAAGCTAAAAAACGATATTATGGACGACAACAGTAAAAACTCCAAACGCCGGAATAAGTTTGCCGGAAAAGAGGATATTTCCCGCGAAACAGCAGATAATATCCTGAGCGGTCAAATCTACCAGCTCAGGGAAATATCCCGAATGAACGATGAAACGGCAAACCAAGTCAGGGAGAGTGTAAATATCTTATGTGAGAAGCAAATCTCTATTGACACTAACAAGTTTGAACAACTAAGCCGGAACTTTATCAACGAAATGGAAAATAAACTTCGAAAAGTAAAACAACCATCCAAAGGCTTGAAGTGGTATATTGTGATGTGGGTAATTACTTTGGCTTCTGCATTCCTTGCCGGATATTTCATTCATGAATACAGAGAATGGAAAGAGAAAGCGATGTATTGGTATCAGATGTATGAGGAAACTAAACCTAAGAAATAGATAAAATAAAGGTTTTTAGATAGAAACATGTCTAATTCTTAGATGTTTATTATTTTTGTATGAAATAAGAATTTGCGATTAACATGAATGGATTACTTCAACAGATAGAAAAAGTTTTCAATGAAAATAAATTAATTGGAAACCATGATTTTACCGAAGAAGAATATTCCTTAATGGTAGATGTTGTTGGTAGTTTAAGTGATGATTTTAATAAAAATCATCATAATCTGATATTCGCGACACTTGTTGAAATAGCAAAACGTTGGAAACAATCCGGCACTGATGAAGATAGTGAAGAAAACAGCGGATATTGGGATTATGTATTTAAAATATTATTTGGTTCTGATGTTAATCAACAACTTTGTCAAAAATACAGAGATGTAATTGGTTGGCTCGGTAGAAGTTGTAATATTCCAGTGGTTACATATGGACAAAAGTACTATGCCACCTTGATGATGCACTCGTTTGCACCCAAAAACAGTATTTGTTCATTTTTTGACCTTTGTTACAATGTATTTAAAAAAGATTTAGATTTTGGTTTTACAAGTGATGATGAATGGCTTTGTGAAATTGCTGCAGAGCAAATGAAAAATGTGTTAGGAGGCGGCTATCGAGAAGATAAGTTAGTTTCTATCGGGTCGAGTGCATATTCTATAAAAATTGGTTTACGCTCTTTTGTTTTGAATGAGAGCTTATCTGTCGAGTTCATTAAATTCATAAAAGATACATTCTATAATATAAACAAACTATTTAATAGGGAGATAGTCGAAGAAAACACAAGATTAGAACGATATATTGTTGATTGGTGGAAAAATAAAACTGAATCCGAAAAACTTTCAGATGATATAGTACACAAAAAACGAGTTCCAACAGTTTCAAAGCATGATATTGTTGCGAAATACATTAGAAACGAAAATGAGGTTTTTCTCTGCATTCCGTCAATCAGGTTAGACAACAGCAATAATAAAATATGGCTTGCGGTTTATGTGAATGGCGAACAACTTTATTCAGAAGAATTAAGGACTAAAAGAGGTGAATTGGTTGTTGCCACAAAAACAAAGGAGTTTAAATTAAATGAATTGTTGAAGTGTGCCGATGCTATCACTATTAAGATTGAAATTAAGGAAAACGAGATAGTTATATTTGATTCGGAAAAGAGCAAAACCTCTTCACTTAACAGAGAATTTATTTTGTTTGAAGGCGAAAAAGAAATTTTCAGCCAAATAAATAAACCGACAAATTACTTCGTTTATTCAAAAGATATAGATGCACTAAAAAGTGTTCCAGGCGAACTATCAACTTTTGGAACAAATCTATACAATATTTATCCAAATGCAGGAGAATGCTTAGTCGGCGAAACGAAGCAAGTCTTTTTCATAGATAAAACAAAGACGGCAAGTTTAGGCAAAAATGCTTGTTTGATAGGGAGTGTAGCCGATGTTGAATGGATATTAGATGATATTTCTTGCATTGTGTACAAAAATGCTGTTAAGTTAATGATACCCGAAAATTTCAATTTAAAAGCATTGGAATTGAAAATAGACAATAAACGTTACAAACTACAAGAACTGAATTACGAACGGATTGAACTGAATTGTTATCAATTTGGATTAAAAATACTTGGGTTAATTTCCGAATATTACCCAACTGAAATATCCTTATATTCTTACGAAAAAGAAAAGGAACTATTAAAAGAAACTATCATCGTATTGTCTGAGATTGATATACAATTCAATAATCCATTTTACTACGGAGACATTGGGCGAAAAATTACCATAAACAGCAATAATGAAACAATAGAATTATCTTGGAGTAAACAAGATGAAGAAGTTATTTGCCCCTTAAACGATGGTGTTCTTGTTGTAAAAGTACCTTATTTGAAATGGCGAATAAACGATGATGAATGGCATAATGAGCCGATTAACAAAAAAATATGGTATAAAGATTTGTTGAAAAATGGAGACTTATTGGAAATAGACAGCCCAAAAGAAAATGAAACAGTATCTATTCTTGGGAAAGTTGACGGTAAATCATTTGAAATTGCAAAAAATCAGAGCGGAAAATTTGAAATTGGTCGAGCCATTTATGCTAATGAAAATTACACAAATATTTCTGTTCGTTTTTCAGATGGAAAAAACAAATTTGACCTTTTCAATATCGCCACCAAGGAGCATTTTGTGGAAAATCCGTTAATTTACAGAAATGGAAAAGTTTGTTGGGATGTAGAGAATACTTTTATTGGAGATAAAGACAATGATTTTTTCCTTATTGCGAAAGCAAATGGAAAAAATGAGAAAAGCGGAAGGAAAAAAGTTGGTGCAACAAACATTCAATTTGGTAATTTTGATGAAGATTTTTATAAAATAATTGTGAAAATTAAAGACAAAAATGTCTTTTCAAAAGAAGAAAAGTACGATACTATTTTTGAGGGTGATTTAGTGGTTGGCACTCTCGATAAATTGAGGTTTAAAAACAAAGTAATCAAACTATTGGCAGCAACTTGTATGAATGCAAAATCTTTTGAATGGATTTCATTTATTCCAAAATACTTCATTGACAAATTGGAATTAGTTAAAGAAGAAGAAAATGTTTATTACACAGGACAATTGTGCGTAATAGACCAAAATGGAGAAACAAGAGTGTTAAACAGAATGGAAAACGAAAATGGAGATTATGACAAAGTAAATCCTGTAAGGATTGAACTGAGAGATAATTTTACGCTTTGGTTAGTGGCAGGCTATGAAGGCGAAAATGACTTTATCGGTGGTTTGTTTTTCGATAAAAGACGAAAGGGTATTTGCAATATTGCACAACAAAATGAGCTGTATGACGAGATGAATTTATATAGATTTAAAGAAGAAGAATATGTTTAATCCAGCAAAAGCCGCAGAAGAAATAAAGAAAGAGTACATTGGTTATATAAGTACAACCTTTCATTTCCGTAATCAAAATCTGCAAAAAAGATTAGTTGAAGAATTAGAAAAAACGGTTTCAAGTGGACCTTTTGTTGAGATTAAAGATTCGTTCAAGTCGGGCAAAACGCTTGATGAACTGATAGAAAAAGGTATATTGTCTTCACTTTTCAGAGATTTGGAAAAAGACAAGATACACGAACCAAAACTTCCTGTTTCTCGTCCTTTGTATTTGCACCAAGAAAAAGCAGTCGAGAAAATCGTTGCAGGAAAAAATGTTGTTGTTTCAACGGGTACGGGTAGCGGTAAAACAAACTGTTTTGTTATTCCTGTAATTAGGGTCTGCTGATAAACTGATAATTCGTTAAGGATGAGTGAAAATACTTATATTTG
>NZ_JBHSGN010000102.1:0-1753 GCF_042654545.1 Dysgonomonas termitidis | reverse complement strand
TCCACGAGGATGAAAACGGCTGTGTATGCAACCTGTTCAGTTGCAGCGGGGCCACCCTTGAGAGCTGCCTTATCAGCACCATGAGCGCGGCGGGAGAAGATACCCGTCTGGTGCGGGCCTGCCTGTCGGCCATCAACCGCCAGCTGGACTGGGGCGGCTTCTACGTGGATTCCGTCACGGGCTGTATCGCCTATGCGGTGGACTACAGCCTGCCCCCGGCGGGCTTACAGTATGGCGATGCCGGCCTGGCAAGGTTCTGTACGCAGGCCTGGCAGACCTGGTTTAATTACTGTAGCACCCTTTCGCGGCTGACCCGGCAGATGTATGACGCCGGTGAGGCTGACCGGGGCAACTGAATGGAAACAGGAAAGATGAAACGTAAAAACATGAAACATACAGCAAGCTAACTAAGAGAGTGTTTATGTGGCACCAGGTTTACCGGGCATTATGTAGTTATTATGTAAACACTCAGATCTGCGTGAGTTGTGATAATTCGCGCAGTTTTAAATAAACGGAAGGCAAAGGAGGATAGATAGAAAGATATGGAAATGACAGAAAGAAAAGAACAAACGGATAAAGATAGTTCAGGCCTGTGGAAGATACTTTTACGCTGCCTGCCTGCCTTGCTGCTTTGCACGGTATTTTTTTGCCGCTGCACCGGAGACGGGGAGGAACCCGAGGCTACGCAGCATGTGCTGCTGGTCTACCTGGGCGGCGACAACAACCTGTCGGGTGAAAGCTACGCGAAGCTCGAAGCGCTGGGCCGGGGCTGGGATGCCCGTCAGGGGGGCAGGCTGCTGGTCTTTCACGACGCGGCCGATGCGGCGCCGCAGCTGCTCGAACTGTGCCGCTGCGACAAGGGCAACCCCTACACCAAGGTGATCCGGCAATATGGAGAGGACAATTCGGCCGATGCTGAGGTATTCGCTTCGGTTCTTTCGGAGGTGAAGCAACTGTACCCGTCCCCTGGCTACGGGCTGCTGGTCTTCTCCCATGCTACGGGCTGGCTGCCGGGTGGCGCCCTGTCCGATCCGAAGTCCGGGACCAAGTCCGTACTCAGCGACGGGAGCGACCAGATGGCGCTGGCGGATTTCGCGTCGGCCATCCCCGATGGCGCCTTCGACTATATCGTCTTCGAGGCCTGCTTTATGGCCGGTATCGAGGTGGCTTACCAGCTGAAGGACAAGACCGCCTATATCCTGGCCTCGGGCGCGGAGATCGTCTCCCCGGGCTTTACGGATGTCTATCCGCAGGCGGTAAACGACCTGTTTGAAGGGGAACCCGGCCTGCGGGCTTTTGCCGGCAAAGCCTTCGGCTACTTCGACGGGCAAAGCGGCTTTATGCGGTCGGCGACCCTCTCGGTGATAAAGACATCGGAGCTGGATGCGCTGGCCGGCTTTATACGGGAGAACGCCACCCCGGGCGCGGCTGTTGACATCAGCGGCATACAGCATTTCGACCGGTATCCGTCTTACAGGCTGTTCTTCGATTTCGGGGATTACTACGGGGGTTTACTGGCTGATGATCAACAACGGCAGGAGCTGCACCGCCTGGTGGGCAAAGCGGTGGTCTGGAAGGCCTCCACCGCGGATTTTATGCCCGGTTATAACGGCTTCGTTATAGCGCATCATTCGGGGCTGACCACTTACATCCCGCAGGACAGGTTCCCGCTGCTGAACCGGGCGTATGAAACACTGGCCTGGAGCAGGGCGGGCGGCGCCCCTGCCGGCGTTGCGGCAGGAAGGCCGGAGAG
>NZ_JBHSGN010000101.1:0-1320 GCF_042654545.1 Dysgonomonas termitidis | reverse complement strand
AGGAAGATCGACGGTTTTGCCAACTATTACAAGCATGGCGATGTGGGAAAGCAGTTCGAGTCGCTGGACGGCTTTGTACGGCAGGAAGTGCGCCGCTGGCTGGCCGCCGAAGGGCGTGGCCGCAGCTATTCGAACCGTGACCTGCACAGCTTCGGGTTGCACAGCTTCGAACTCGTTTACCGCCGTTTACGGGAACGCTCGCCCAAAGACCGGACACTGCTGAAACAGCCTACCCCGGCGAGCGACGCCCAACCGGTCGACAGCCGGCTACAACGCCAACAATTGGAGCTGACCTCTGTGATCGACACCAAGCTGACCGAGATGCTTACTTTGCAACGCCAGCAGGTGAGCCTGCTAAAAAAGATCGTGGAAGTCGAAGCCTACTGACGGATGTTCCGTCACCCGGAAGCAGGATGAACAGGAAACGATTTGCCGGGACGATCAGGAAGCGGATACAGCGGAAGCGTGAACGACTGTACTAAGATAAAAGGTAAAAGTAAAAGAGAGCAGGATGAGAAAAAATAATGCTTATAAGAAAATGCAACGGTTCAGGAAACCAAACAAATGTATAGCGATGGCAAACAACAAAAATAAGCAGGATAAAATGGCCGGACTAGACATATAAAAATAAAAAACAAGAATCCGGGAAGAATTGATAAAGGATGACCCGGTGGCTATTTACCCTTCAGCACGACGAAGATGAAACATTGGAATAACATAATACCGCTGCTTTTGTTGCTGCCTATACTGGCCGCCGTTTCCGGCTGCACATCGGAGGATTCCGGCAATGAAATCCCTGATCCCGCACATACCGGTGCCAGGAATGTGACCCTCGAGGTGCGCATACCCGGTGTACGCACGCCCTCGACCTACGGCATGACCGCGGGTCAGGAAAACAACGTGGAAGAGCTTACCGTGCTGGCCTACAAAGTTGTCAGCGGCACCGAACAGCTTCAACAGAAGATCGAGGCCCAACCATCGGATATCACGGTCAGCGGCAGCGATAATGTCAATATCAAGGTGACCCTGTCCCTCCCTGCGGGCGATTACAGCCGGCTGGTGGTGGTCGCCAATGCCGACAGCCAGGTCGCCGGATTGGCCGACGACAGACTTTCACCGGGAGCCTGCATTTACCCGGCCGTTATAAACAATGTAAAGAGCTATGAGTATAAAAATAAAAGAAACAATGACATTTGAATAATATATATGTAAAAGGACCCTTGGCCGCCGGCGGGCGTCAAGGTCATAATTTCGTAGCCGGAATAAAGGCTGGGAAGTAGTTTTTGTAAAGTTTTGTAAAGTTTGTGTTAAGGTGGGGAT
>NZ_JBHSGN010000100.1:0-68780 GCF_042654545.1 Dysgonomonas termitidis | reverse complement strand
TACCTTGATCTTGGAGAAGTCAATAAGATGGCTAAAGTATGGGTGAACGGCCAATATGTAGGTGGTACATGGACAATGCCGTACAGAGTAAATATATCTTCTGCATTGAAACAAGGGAAAAATACTCTCTGTATAGATGTTGTCAACACATGGGTTAACAGGATGATAGGAGATAAAACCTTACCAAAAGAAAAGCGGGAAACCTGGGCGGGAATAAATGATTACCAACCTGATTCACCTCTACAGAAATCTGGATTGATGGGACCTGTCACATTAGAATATGTGCCTAATTATTAAATAGCAATGAAGAAATTGATTGTTTTTTTAATTCTTATATCTTACCTAGGGGTATTTTCGAATATTTATTAACGCTTAGGAACGCTCTCCCGGCTATCCTCAACGTTCCGGGATTATAGATATTAGGAGTAATTTCGCAAATCCGCCGAAAGGATACGGAGAAGTTCCTTTCTTTTGGTGGATGGTCAACCAATACAGAACAGCTAACCAAAGCAGTATTTGCTAATTACGCTTCCGGACAAAATCTGTTGAGCCTTCATGGTTTTTACTATAGCGCAATGGGAGGCTGGTGGGAATGGGCTCCTCCATGCAATCATTTCCATGAGCCATACTGGGAGGAGATGAAGCCATTTTTAGAATGTACAGAACGATTGAGTTATATCCTTTCGCAAGGCTACCATTGTGTAGACGTTGCTGTGTTATATCCGGTCGAACCGGTTATTGCAGGCTACGGAGATAGCGGAAGGCTGACAGCTCCTTCCTATAGATAAAGTTTTTTCAATTAATCGTTCTGATACGGGATATTTTTGTATTCGCATATTTCCACTATTTTAGCTTTGGTGGCCAGTACATCTTCATACCGGAGTGTAACAAGGTCGAGCCTTCTTTGTTTTTTCTCCCCGTTTATCAGAAAAACGATATAGCTCATACCGATATTTACACGGCTTACGCTGGTCCAGTCAATAGTCGCTTTACTTTGTTTGGGTAAAGCGGATGTAATGGAACCGGTATCAATCCTGAGAACCGCACCCTTTAGCCATACAGTATTACTTAAAATTAATATAGCCGCCAGTATAAACCCGGCGGTAGCGCAAAAGAACAACAGTCCGAATCTGCTTGCGATTCCTTCTGTAACTGTAAAATACAACGTAAAAACAGCCAGGTATGCACCCGTTATTATATTTGCTGTCTTTTTGGTTGAGGATATTTCTTCGTAGTTGATATTCAGTTCGTTCATAATTCTTATATTGTTTAATTTATTAATACAAAAATGCAAAATAAAACTGAAGACAGCTTTAATCTCTGCAAATATCTTTTATTATCAATCCGGCCAGCGTAAACCCGAATATAGCAGTTATGTGTGCCAATGTACCATTTGTCTGTGCTTTTACACTGGGGTTATCCTGTTTGAGGAGTTGAGAACTTTTCGATTCGTCATTCTCATATTTCAGCCCTTTGTTATCGAGAACCTCATCACTATAAACACACATTACTTTTTTAGAAGGTTTTCCACTTTGTTTCATCTTCCGTCGGATAGCGGCAGCCAAGGGGCAGCCCTTCACTTTCCAGAATTCATCCGTTTTTATGCGGGAAGGGTCCATTTTCAGAGCGGCTCCCATCGATGAAAAGACTTTAGCTCTGGTACGGGTGGCGGTCAGTATTAAGTTTACTTTGTGTTTGAGGCTGTCTATGGCGTCGATAATATAATCATAGCTTTCAAGATCGAAGGAGGGCGAAGTTTCCTCGCTGTACACTCCCGCGATTGTAGTTATTTCAGCATCGGGATTTATGTCGAGCAGGCGGGCTTTCAGTACGTCAACTTTTCTTAGCCCTACGGTTTTGGTCGTGGCCATTAGCTGGCGGTTGATATTCGTTTCACAGACAAAATCCGAATCTACTATCGTAAGGTGCTTTACCCCTGTGCGTATGAGACTTTCGGCACACCAGCTACCGACCCCGCCTATTCCGAATAATATAATCCGGATATCGGCAATCCGGCCCATCAATGTGTCGCCGAGCAGTAATTCGGCCCTTTTAAATATCCCTTTTTCCTCTTGCATATATCTTAGCTACTAGTTTTTCCTTAATTTTTCAGCGTGCAAATTTACAATAATTATTTCTGATTATTCTGTTAAGAAAATAATCATGTATCTTTGCAGTCCAAAGTTTTGAGATACCACTTATTAATAACAACTATGAACATTTTATTGTTAGGGAGCGGAGGACGCGAAAATGCACTTGCATGGAAGATAATACAAAGTACAAAAGTCGACAATCTGTATGTAGCACCCGGTAATGCGGGCACACATCTGATTGCAAAAAATGTAGATATGTCTGTTACCGATTTTCCGGCAATAAAGAAGTTTGTGTTGGGTAATAATATCGATATGGTTGTCGTAGGGCCGGAAGAACCTTTGGTACGCGGGATCTATGATTACTTCGTAAGCGATGCCGCGATCAGGCATATCCCTGTAATCGGCCCTTCGGAAGAAGGCGCTAAACTGGAAGGCAGCAAGGACTTCGGAAAGCAGTTTATGATGCGTCACAATATCCCTACTGCCCGCTACCGGAGTTTTACACTGGAGCAGCTCGATGAAGCTTATTCTTTCTTGGAAGAACTGGAGGCTCCTTACGTGCTGAAAGCTGACGGACTGGCCGCCGGTAAAGGTGTGCTTATCCTCAATGATTTGGGTGAAGCTAAGAAGGAACTGAAAAAAATGCTTGGAGGTATGTTCGGTGAGGCCAGTAAAACGGTCGTTATCGAAGAATTCCTGTCGGGTATAGAATGTTCGGTATTTGTCCTTACAGATGGCGATTCATACAAGATACTCCCTGTGGCTAAAGATTACAAACGTATTGGAGAAGGAGACACCGGATTGAATACGGGCGGCATGGGTGCAGTCTCTCCTGTTTCTTTTGCCGACGATGTTTTTATGAAGAAGGTTGAAGAACGTATTGTCATCCCTACAGTTGAGGGATTGAAGAAAGATAATATTGTCTATAAAGGCTTTATTTTCCTCGGATTGATAGAGGTAAAAGGCGAGCCGATGGTCATAGAGTACAATGTGCGTATGGGAGATCCTGAAACGGAGGCCGTGATGTTACGCGTCAAATCGGATTTTGTATCATTACTGGAAGGTGTGGCCACAAAGACCCTTGGAGAAAAAACAATGGAGATAGACAATCGTTATGCTGTCACTGTTATGCTTGTTTCGGGCGGATATCCCGGAGATTATGAGAAGAATAAAGAAATGACAGGATTGGACTCTGTTCCGGATAGCATCCTCTTTCATGCAGGAACGAAATTAGCAGGTGATAAAGTGCTGACCAGCGGCGGACGGGTTATTGCCATCAGTTCATATGGAGATACGAAAGACGAAGCATTGGCTAAGTCATACAAGAATGCGGAGAAAGTAGTTTTCGATAAAAAATATTATAGAAAAGATATAGGCTTTGACTTAAAATAAATGGCGGCAATACCCAAATCATATAAAAAAAGTGTTACAGAGGGGAATGGGATGCTTATTATTTCCATTGTGTTTGCTGTTATTATTCGTCTTGTCTATTTCCTGTATTTCGATTTTACCCATAGCAGGCCGGTAAATGGCTATCTGTGGAAGCCTTTATTATACATCTTCAACGATGGATTGGTTTCATTGCTATGCAGTAGTTTGGTTGTTGGAAGTATGGCTGTTCTGGCTACACATATAAATACAACGCATTTGTTTATCCGGAGAAAGACGATATTGTTGCCGGCTGTTATCATATTATTATTCAGTTGCCATCCTCAGTTTATGCAGATGTCGGCCGAATATATCAGTACCATGCTTTTTCTGGTTATAATATTTATATTATTTACTGCATATAACAGTCCCGACAAACAGATATTCTCTTTCAAGACAAGTTTTATCCTTGCTTTAGGCAGCATGTTTATTCCTGCTTTACTAGTCTACCTGCCTGTTTTGTGGCTCGCTTTGGTAATGATGAGGTGTTTTAATTTTAAATCATTGCTGGCATCGCTGTTAGGAATGTTTTTATTATATTTTCCGGCATTTTCCTATTATTTTCTGACCGACAGCCTGGATATATTCCTTGCACCTTTTACATCTGTGAGTGCGGAGCAACTGGCCGGTTTTCCATTTTATCAATTAAATATCGGGGACTGGATTATTTTAGGTTCCTCTACCATACTGCTGGTCATAATTGTGAGTGATAATTATATCAACCGCCATAAGGACAAGATCAGGACGCGGGCTTATCTGAGCTTATTGAGCTTTATAACGGTATTCTCCATATTGGCCTTCCTGTTCTTGAATATTGATTTTGTCATATATCAGTTTATCGCTTTACTAACCGGGGCCTTTTTACTTTCACATTTCTTTGCCCTGGTAGAGAAAAGAGGAGGTGTAATCCTGTTTTATATCTCGATGATTTTTTATATCCTCGCGTGTGTTTTTCTTTTTTATCTTTATAAATAAAACATTTATAATATTTTATACGTTTCTATTTAATAAGTTGGATATGCCAATTGGAATAGAAAATATATACAAATAAAGGGATTCTAATATGAAAACACTCGTAGCAACTGTACTGATTGCATTATTTATGATTGGTTGTAAACCTGGCGAAAGCCTGTCGAAGCAGGAAACCATTTTGCAGATTACGGATAAAATTGAAAATCAGGATTATACATTTATTCCTACCACGGCCTTACCCTCATCGGGTAAATCTATAAACCTTGGCTACTCGTACTCTTTAAATGTTTCCAAAGATACCGTAAACTCATATTTACCTTATTTCGGACGGGCATATGTGGCTCCAATGTCGACAGACGAAGGAGGGATAAAATTTGTCTCCGCAGATTTTGAATATACGTTGACCAAAGGTAAGAAAGATATGTGGGAGGCCGTGATAAAACCGCAGGATAACGCGAAAAGATATACGCTTACATTACAAATAGGTAATACCGGATATGCGACTCTGACTGTGCAGGATACGAATAGGCAAACCATTAGTTTTTACGGAAAGATAGAATAAATATATAATATTTCACCTTCACCAACTGTTTTTTTAAGTATAAAAGTCATATATTTGGAAAATTATTATTTATTTCGCATCTCTTAAAGGGACGCCAAATACTTTTGAATATTTATTTATGCAAATATCCTTCACTGCAGAGCAAATTGCCACAGTATTAAACGGTACGATTGAAGGTGATTCTTCAGTTGTAGTTAATAATTTTTCCAGAATTGAAGAGGGTAAACCGGGGACACTGACATTTTTAGCGAATCCCAAATATACGCACTATATATATAGTACAAACGCCAGTATTGTTTTAGTAAACAATGACTTTGTGGCCGAACAGCCCGTCCGGGCAACTCTTATCCGGTGCTTTAACGCTTATGCCGCGCTGGCAATACTGTTGGATATGGTAGAAAAAACAAAACCCCAGAAGACAGGGATTGAGCCCATGTCATATATAGCTCCGGATGTTAAATATGGAGAGGATATATATGTGGGTGCTTTTGCTTATATAGCCGAAAACGTTAAAATAGGAGACAATACAAAGATATATCCCCAGGTTTACATTGGAGATAATGTGACTATCGGGGACAATACTATAATATATCCCGGCGTTAAAATATACCAGGGCTGTACTGTCGGCAATAATTGCATAATTCATGCAGGGGTTGTAATCGGCAGCGATGGCTTTGGGTTTGCTCCGGAAGATGGAGTCTATAAGAAAATTCCGCAAATGGGTATTGTTATCATCGAGGATGATGTTGAAATAGGAGCGAATACGACTATCGACCGTGCCGTTATGGACGCCACTATCATACACAGGGGCGTTAAACTGGATAACCTTATACAGATAGCTCACAATGTAGAAATAGGAGAAGATACGGTAATGGCTGCCCAGGTAGGAGTATCCGGATCTACGAAGGTAGGGAAGCATTGCGTATTTGGAGGGCAAGTCGGGCTTGGCGGCCATATCACTATCGGAGATAATGCCAGTATTGGAGCCCAGTCCGGTATAATAAGCAATATCGAAGCCGGTT
Organism: Dysgonomonas termitidis; assembly: GCF_042654545.1. GTDB lineage: Bacteria > Bacteroidota > Bacteroidia > Bacteroidales > Dysgonomonadaceae > Dysgonomonas > Dysgonomonas termitidis. The sequence goes on along the minus strand of NZ_JBHSGN010000100.1, from coordinate 62,703 downwards.
CCAAGATTCTGGGATCTCCGGCTATCCCTGTCCGGAATTTCTTTAAATCGAGTGTCGTATTTCCTAAGCTGCCCGATATGTACCGTCAGCTGGCCCAGCTACAAAAGGATATAGAAGAGTTGAAATCTAACCTAAATAAATAAGAACCATTTATTAATTGATAATGAGCAAGCAATATACGCTAAAAGGCAGTTTTACTTTACAAGGAAAAGGTTTGCATACAGGACTACCAATCACGATAACATTTAATCCGGCTCCTGAAAACCATGGTTATAAAATAAAGAGAGTTGACTTGGAGAACCAACCTGTAATAGATGCTCTGGCTGAAAATGTTGGTAATACTCAACGTGGGACAGTACTCGTAAAAGACGGAGTGCAGATAAGTACCATAGAACATGCAATGGCGGCGCTATATGCTTTAAGAATAGATAATTGCCTTATTGAAGTAAATGCTCCTGAGTTCCCTATTCTGGATGGAAGTTCTATACAATATGTTCAGGAAATATACAGGGTAGGTACGGTAGAGCAATTGGAAGAAAGGGATTATTTTGTTGTTCGTCAGAAAATAGAAGTAGTGGATGAAGAAACAGGTTCAAAACTGACTTTGTTGCCGGACGACCGTTTTTGCATAAACTCATTCATCGAATTTGAATCGAAATATATACCAAATCAATCTGCGTCTCTTGATAATCTGGAAGATTTTACAAAAGAGATTGCAAGTGCCCGAACTTTTGTCTTTGTCCGCGAAGTACAGAAATTGCGTGATGCCGGATTGATAAAAGGTGGTGACCTGGATAATGCAATCGTTATTTACGAACGCCAGATATCCCAGCAAGATTTGGACAGCCTTGCCGATTTGTTAGGAGTACCGCATAAGAATGCATCGGAACTAGGTTATCTCAATAACAAGCAAATCCAGTATCCAAATGAACCGGCCAGACATAAACTCCTCGATATCATTGGGGATATGGCCCTGATAGGAAAACCGATCAAAGGACGGATTATAGCAACACGCCCGGGGCATAAAATAAATAACAAATTAGCACGTTTAGTTCGTAAACAAATTAAACTGAACGAAGTGCAACCTCTGGTATACGAGCCAAACAAAGAGCCTGTATTTGATATAAACAGAATAAAAGAGCTTTTGCCTCACCGTTATCCATTTTTAATGGTAGATAAAGTGATAGAAATTGGGCAAAAGTATATTGTCGGCATTAAGAATCTTAGTGTGAACGAGCAGTTCTTCCAAGGCCACTTTCCTCAGGAACCTGTTATGCCGGGAGTACTTCAAATCGAAGCTATGGCGCAGATAGGAGGATTGCTGGTACTTTCGCAGGTTGATGAACCGGAAAGATACTCAACCTATTTTCTGAAAATAGATAATGTTAAATTCAGAAGTAAAGCCGTACCGGGCGATACACTTATTTTCAGGTTAAATATGATGTCTGAAATCCGCAGAGGTATAGCTAATATGAAAGGATACGCCTTTATCGGGGATAAACTTGTCTCTGAAGCTGAGTTTACTGCGCAAATTGTAAAAAACAAATAAGTAAAATAAAGTATTTAATGCAACATTATTCGATCATAGTCGACTATGGCTGCTGCAGATACAAAAGTAATAAATAGGCTTAAGGCCTTAATTTAGTATATCATGTCAAATATATCTCATCAGGCATATGTACATCCTGAAGCAATACTGGGAGAGAATGTAGTAATAGAACCATTCGCTTTTGTTGATAAAAATGTTGAAATAGGGGATGGCACGCTTATCATGTCGGGTGCTAATATACGCTACGGAGCCCGTGTAGGAAAGAACTGCCGTATATTTCCGGGGGCTGTGATCGGAGGTCTTCCTCAGGACCTTAAATTTAGAGGAGAGGATAGTCTTGCTATTGTGGGAGATGATACCACAGTAAGAGAATGTGTTACCGTAAACCGGGGGACGGCATCGAAGGGATATACAAAAGTTGGCAGTAACTGTTTATTGATGGCATATAGCCATATTGCGCACGATTGTGTAATCAGTGATTATGTGATAGTCGGAAATGCGACACAACTGGCCGGAGAAGTAGAGGTAGATCATCATGCCATCCTGAGTGGCGGAACATTGGTGCATCAGTTTACACGCATAGGCGCTCATGTTATGATACAGGGTGGTACACGCTTGGGGAAAGATATCCCTCCGTATATTATTGCAGGGCGCGAACCTGTTTGCTATTCCGGTGTGAACCTGGTAGGTTTGAGAAGGAACGGGTATTCCAATGAGAAAATAAATGAAATACAGGAGATATACCGTATGATCTATCAGTCGGGTTTCAATTTCTCTGATGCCATAAGCAAGATAGAGAAAGAATTTGAAGAAACTCCTGAAATGAGACAGATTGTTGATTTTGTGAAAAACTCACCTCGCGGAATCGTCAGAGGGTATATGGGATAATAAACCTCTTTTCTTTGATCTTCAAAAAAGGCCTTGCGGATAAAGCCTTAGGTAATCCGGATAACATATGAAAAATAGCATAAAAAAAATAATCTTTCGCTGCCTGAGCCTTGAAAATTACTTACGCTTGCTGCAAAGATCTTTTTTTGTGATGTACAAACAGGGATTACTAAAGAATAAGAAAGAGTACGAATATCATTATTACATAAGGAATCTTATACATGAAGGGGATGTGGTGATAGACATAGGGGCTAACCTGGGCTATTACTCGATATTAATGTCTTCGTGGGTAGGAAAATCCGGAATGGTCTATTCGGTTGAGCCTATTGCCTTATACAATAAGATTTTCAATGAAAAAGCCCGCAAACGGAAGAATATCATTCTATATCCCTATGCATTAGGTAAAGAAGAAAAAGATGTGACGCTGGTTTGTTCGCCTAATGTCGGATATTTAAGGACGGGCTTGCCTCATGTCTATGACCCACAGAGAGACGGAGATATTCAAAATCAGGAATTTACATTCGATGCTAAGATGAAAATTCCTTCGGTTCTGTTTTCTTCTGTAGACAGGCTGGATTATATAAAATGCGATATCGAAGGTTTTGAATATGTCGTCTTGTCTGATATGGAAAGTATAATAGACAAGTTCAAGCCGGTTGTCCAGGTAGAAGTATGGGGCGAAAATGAGAAACCTGTAAAAGAACTGTTTGAAAATCTGGGATATATCCCCTGTAAATTGTATGACGGGCAGCTGACCTCAGACGAAGAGGTGCTGAAAGACTTATCTGGCGATTATCTGTTTATCCATGCAGAAAGCAGAGGATGCTCCGGAGTGCAGTCCTGAATATAGTACAAAATGCGCTTCTCTTTTAAGGCTGTTTTTGATTGTATATTATTAAAAAGTAGTACCTTTGCAGCCTCAAATCATATATATGCAAAATATTAGAAATATTGCGATTATCGCGCACGTAGACCACGGTAAGACTACCCTTGTAGATAAGATGCTTCTTGCCGGACAACTCTTCAGAGGGAATCAATCAACAGGAGAACTTATTCTCGATAATAATGATTTGGAACGTGAGCGAGGGATCACTATCCTGTCCAAGAACGTTTCCATCAATTATAAAGGAACAAAGATCAATATAATAGATACTCCCGGACACGCCGATTTCGGAGGCGAGGTAGAACGGGTATTGAATATGGCTGACGGCTGTTTACTATTAGTAGATGCGTTCGAGGGACCTATGCCACAAACGCGTTTTGTTTTACAGAAAGCCATCCAGATGGGGCTAAAACCTATTGTGGTTATCAATAAAGTAGACAAGCCTAATTGCCGTCCCGACGAAGTACATGAAATGGTTTTCGACCTTATGTTCAGCCTGGATGCCTCAGAGGAACAGTTGGATTTTCCGACCATATACGGTTCGGCAAAACAAGGCTGGATGTCGGAAGACTGGCGCAGACCTACCGAAGATATCACCCCGCTACTCGATGCCATTGTAAAGCATATTCCTGCTCCTGAAATATTGGAAGGTACTCCCCAAATGCTGATCACATCGCTCGATTATTCCAAATATGTGGGACGTATAGCCGTAGGCCGTGTTCATAGGGGCGAATTGAAGGAAAATATGGATGTTTCTCTTTGTAAGAGAGATGGGAGCATAATTAAGACGAAGATAAAGGAAATAAATACATTTGAAGGACTCGGCCGTACCAAAGTTCCGGGTGTTCAATGCGGAGATATATGTGCCCTTGTGGGAATCGAAGGTTTTGAAATTGGCGATTCAATTGCCAGTATAGAAAATCCCGAACCATTACCTACTATCGATATCGATGAACCTACTATGTCTATGCTTTTCACGATCAATGATTCGCCTTTCTTCGGAAAAGATGGTAAGTTCGTGACATCGCGCCATATACATGACCGCCTGATGAGAGAACTTGACCGTAATCTGGCATTGCGTGTAGAATCAACAGCGAATGCCGACAGTTGGCTGGTATTCGGTCGCGGTATTCTCCACTTGTCTATCCTGATAGAGACGATGCGTCGTGAGGGATATGAATTACAGGTAGGACAACCGAAAGTAATTATAAAGGAAATAAACGGTATTAAGCATGAACCGGTAGAAGAGCTGACAATCAACCTGCCGGAAGAATATTCCAGTAAGATTATTGATCTGGTAACACGTCGCCGGGGCGAATTAACAATGATGGGCAGTAAAAAAGACCGTGTGTATCTTGAATTTACTATACCCTCGAGAGGAATAATCGGATTAAACAATACCGCTCTTACATTATCTGCCGGAGAAGCTGTTATAGCACATCGTTTTCTTGAATTCCAGCCTTGGAAAGGCGATATAGAAAAACGTGCGAACGGTTCCATAATCGCCAGTGAATCGGGTAATGCTTTTGCCTATGCTATAGATAAACTGCAAGACAGGGGACGTTTCTTTGTGGAGCCCCAGACGGATATTTATATGGGACAAATTGTAGGAGAACACAATAAAGACGGGGACCTGGTTGTGAATCTTACCAAGTCTAAGAAATTAACCAATGTACGCGCATCGGGTACAGATGATAAGGTACGTTTGGCTCCGGCTATTATCTTTAGCCTGGAAGACGCATTGGAATATATAAAAGAAGATGAATATGTGGAGGTCACCCCTAATTCTATCCGTTTGCGGAAGATATATCTCGATGAAAATGATCGTAAGCGTATGTCCAAAAACAGTAACTAAGGCATTCCTTGATGCTATAAAATAGATCTATATATGAATCCCTCCGCTATAGTTATATTGCGGGGGGATTTTTATTTCCGGTCTACAAAGGCCTTGGCAGATGGAATGTTAATTTTTTTAGAATTTTTTGGATTTTAATTTTGTTGTCTGCTCAAAAGGTAGTAATTTAGATGTACAAATGAAATTGCCCAATTATACTTTAGATTAAGTCTTATGGATGTAATAACAGAAGAATTAATAAGAATACCAAAGAGAAATACTTCCAGGAATAAAAACATCATAGATATAGTGATGAGTTCTGTATAAGAAGAACCTCAAAGAAATGAATATTTTTATTATCAGCATGGTATTTTACGGATATACCCTAAGATATCAGAGGTTGGGAGATATAAATAATATGCCCGCTTCTCGTATTCCTGATATCACACATAATTAACTAAAGTCACTGCCTGTTACCTATTGCTTCAATAAATATGCCTCAATCACAAAAATTCAAAAAATCTACAAAATTGATAAATAAATTTATACAAGTGTATAATCAATTAAAGAGACAAAGCCTGCTAACCAGGCTTAAATAATAACATGAATTGATCTCCGTTGCTCTATATTAATGCCCTTAGATAGATTTCCGGAGACTTAATTGGTAAATTCTTCACTAATTTATGGAACATGAAAAAAACTATTAACATCTTTTTATTAATTACTTGTTATTTAATTAGCCTGCAAATTACAAATGCCCAATCCAAATGGATAACATCGCCGGAAGAAAAAGTAAACGAGTCGAATACCTGGATTGCTTATCGCAAAGATATATCCATTGATAGAACACCTTCCAGAGCCATAGCCAAAATTGCTGTCGATAGTAAATACTGGCTTTGGATTAATGGAGAGATGGTTATTTTTGAAGGAGGCCTTAAACGTGGTCCTAATCCGAGAGATACATACTATGATGAAGTAAATATAGCCCCATTCCTTAAAAAAGGTGAGAATAAAATAGCCATTCTTTTATGGTATTTTGGCAAAGAGGGGTTCTCTCATAAGAGTAGTGGTAAAGCCGGACTCATTTTCGATGCAAAACTAGATGCTCAGGATCTGGTAAGCGATGCCTCATGGTTATGTAAAATACATCCTGCCTATGGGAATAGTGGAGAGCCTTTGCCAAATTACCGCCTGCCGGAGTCGAATATCCGTTTCGATGCCCGTGAAGATATTGGTAACTGGCAAACGGCCGATTGCCGAAGCTTATATGGCTTTGGAAATGCTGTCGAAGCAGGTAAGTGGGGTGATGCTCCCTGGAATAGTCTGGTGAAAAGGCCGATCCCGTTCTGGAAGGATTTCGGTATTAAGAAAGCCGTTAAATTGCAACGGATAAAAGGTGCAATAAATGATACTATTGTAGCTACTCTCCCTTACAATATGCAGATGACCCCTATCATCAATGTCTCAGACAAAGACGGAGGCAATTTGATTTCAATTTTTACCGATCATACGGAGGCTGGTGGAGATATAAACCTGAGAGCTGAATATATAACAAAGAAAGGGGATCAGAACTATGAATCTTTGGGTTGGCTCAATGGACAGAGAATATATCTTATTGTGCCCCCCGGAGTGAAAGTTGACGGCATAAAATACAGGGAAACCGGTTATAATACAAATGTGGAAGGCGAATTCTCATGTAGTGATACTTTCTATATGCGATTTTGGGACAAAGCTCTACGCACCCTCTATATAAATATGCGGGATACATATTTCGATTGCCCCGACAGGGAACGTGCCCAGTGGTGGGGCGACGTGGTAGTGCTTATGGGTGAAAGTTTTTATACCTATTCGACATCCACGCATTTGTTGATGAGGAAGGCTGTAAAGGAGCTTGCTGCCTGGCAGAAAGATGATGGAACTCTTTTCTCTCCTGTTCCGTCCGGAAATTTCGACAGCGAGCTTCCCGGACAAATGCTGGCAAGTATAGGATATTATGGTTTCTGGAAATATTATATAAATACCGGAGACAAAGAAACAATAAAAGAGGTTTATCCTGCCGTAAAGAAATATCTTTCCTTGTGGACGCTGGATAATAGCGGGTTAACAGCTTTTCGATCGGGAGGCTGGACATGGGGGGACTGGGGAGACAACAGAGATATCCGGCTTATATTTGCAGGGTGGCATTACCTTGCTCTGAAGGGTGCTGCCCTGATGGCCGACGAATTGGGAAATACAGATGATGCGAAGGAATACAGGGCTATTATGAATAGAGTAAGGATGGGGTATAATTCATGTTGGAATGGTGTAGCTTACCAGCATCCCGAATATCGAGGAAGTATTGATGACCGCGTACAGGCATTGGCTGTCATATCCGGTATTGCAGATAAAACTAAATATCCGGACATCATAAAGCTCCTTAATACACAGTTCCATGCCAGCCCTTATATGGAGAAATATGTAATGGAGGCCCTGTTTATAATGGGAGAAGGCAAGTATGCATTAGAGAGGACGAAAGGACGTTTCTCATATATGGTAAATAACAGGGCATACACTACTCTGTTTGAAGGCTGGGATGAAGGTGGCTTTGGCGGTGGTAGTGTTAATCATGCATGGAGTGGAGGAGCCCTGACTGTGCTGGCCCAGTATCTTTGTGGTGTTTATCCTTTAGAGCCGGCATATAAAGTTTTTAAAATAGAACCAGATCCGGCATCATACCCCGATGCGTCTATTACAATACCTTCGGTAGCAGGTAAAATAAAATCCGGGTTTGTTAGCACTAACGATGGACTATTGTTGAAGTTTTATGTGCCTCAGGGAACTCAGGCAATAGTCTATTTACCGGAAAGCCGGGATAAAACAATAACAATCAATGGCAAGAAACTTGCTTCCGGACAATATGAACCAAAGGATATTTATAAACATCAAACTAAGCATACATTGGCATTCCCTGCAGGCGATTACATTGTGTCCGTGAAGAATTAGGAATAAGGGGTTTTCCTCAAAGTATATTCTTCTTATCTTTACCTCAAAATAAAGTTTGAGACACTATGATGACGGTTACTGTTGAGGAACGCACCCTGATAAATGAAATTATTCTAAAGAATCAGATCTGTTATGTTGGTATGATAGATACCGATGGTATGCCATATATAATACCGATGAATTTCGGTTATCAGGATGATGTCATCTATTTACATTCGGCACAGGAAGGGAGCAGTATCAATTCGTTGGAGAAAAATCCGAATGTATGTATTACTTTCTGTACCGAACCGGTGCTCACATATCAGAACAGGGAAGTAGCATGCAGCTACAGGATGAAAGGTAGTAGTGTCATATGTCGTGGTCAGGTTGTTTTCGAATACGATTTCGAAGAAAAGATAAAAGCGTTGGATATCATTATGAAACAATATACCGAAAGGAAATTCACGTATTCCACGCCATCTATAAATAATGTTCGGGTTTGGAAGGTGGAAATTGATAGTGTTTCAACGAAAGTCTTTGGCGTACCACATCCGAATTCACGAAACTATAAGGATAAACCGGAGTTTTAGATCGTTTATATTCTGTTTTACTTTAATGAAGAATTATTAATTAAGTTAAATAAAGTTAATAAACAAAAGAAAAACACCAAAACATGTTTTATAACATAAAAATCAATTATCTTTGTACTGTGTTTTTCATGGTATTAGATTTAAGGTTAACAATGAAGATTGGTTGTCGGGATGACAACCTTTTCTTTTTTATAGAAGATCCCTGAAAATACTGAAATTCACGCTTCCATATACCCTTTTATCCTCAAATAAAGGTAAACCGGAAAAATCATAATCTTTAGGGTGCTCCAGTATAAATATACCTCCCGGCTTTATTAAACCCTTCTCAAAAACAATACGCGGAACATCCACAAAATTTTTCATATCGTAAGGAGGGTCTGCAAAAATAAGATCGAATTGCTCCCTGCATCTTTCCAAGTAACTGAAAACATCCATTTTAAGCAATAATAATTCTGATTTTATTTTCAATTCCTCTTTCGTTTTTTCAATAAATGATGCATGACTGAAATTTTTCTCAACGCATATGACCTGCGGGCATCCTCTCGATACCAGCTCGAGACTTATCCCCCCTGTCCCTCCGAATAAATCGAGAGCAACGGTATCTTCCCAATCTATCGTGTTATTCAGCACATTGAAAAGATTCTCTTTTGCAAAATCAGTAGTTGGCCGTGCTTTGAAACTTTTAGGCGGATCGAATCTTCGCCCCTTATATTTTCCGCTGATAATTCTCATAATGCTAATGCCAATAAATCGAGTGGAGCCTTTTGAGCATCCTCATTCCATAAATATACTTCGCTCGGAGCATTTACCCTTTCTATATTCTTTATATACTCCTGTAGCCGGATAACAACCAGTTCATCTGGTTTGCCGCTAATATATATATAATCTTCCAATTGATTAAAACCACAACTCTCCCATAATTTAAGAATAAAATAAATCTGATTGGCTGCCGGTTCGTTTTCATAAGTCAAACAATGGACAAGCTTTGAACCTGAAAAACAAATAACATCCATAAAGCTACCATGAAAATTCAAATACACCATCGACCTTAAGTTTGTTACCCCTCTCCTGTCTTCTAATAGATTAATAAGCAGATTGGAATGGTGAAAAAAGTGAGGATTCCATAAATTACGCGAAAGAAACTCAAAAATATCTTTCTCTACATTAAACAGGCATATAGCATCCTGTTTTTCAATCAATCCCGACATCAATTGTCCGGCTTCCTGATTATGGGTAAAGTTATATAATCTATCTTTCTCCTTTATGTTGAAATAAGGTGCGGGAACCAGTTCATAATCAGGAGAAACAATAATAACATTTGTCCGTTTAAATTCCTGAGTAAGGAAATTCAGATCAAAAATAATCCGCTGAATATTACCTAATAGTTTATCATTAGCCGAAAATGTAGTTTCACGCAGACAGTATCCCCTCCTATTCTCCGGATCGGAGATAGAAAACATAAATTCATCCGTTTTTATACGGATGGATAAAACGTATTTTTCTGACTGTCCAAGATCTATATTTTCCGGTAAGAACATATTTAAATTTTATATTGCAAAGTAAACAGAATAATATTCATTCATACATATTACTCAATACTTATTACTCTTTCTCCAATCTATAGATAAATCTATTTATAAAGATTGATATATTTCCCTGATTTAATATGTACAAAGTTAGAAAAAGAAATTTTTATCCACTATTTTTGAACTTCAATTCACTTAACCCTTCATTATGATTGATAAATTCTTCCTGGATAAGATAAAGCAGAATTTTCCATTCGAACCTACTTCCGAACAAGCTACCGCTTTGGAAAAGATCGTGGATTTTCTTTTTTTACAGAAAGAAGAATCTTTATTCTTATTGAGAGGTTACGCAGGTACGGGTAAATCTTCCCTTTTAGGAGCATTGGTAAAAACAATGACCGAATTTAAGCAAAAAACCGTCCTGCTCGCTCCTACGGGACGTGCAGCCAAAGTTTTCTCCTCATACTCCAGCCACCCTGCATTCACTATTCATAAGAAAATATACCGCCAGCAAAAGTATTCCGGTGACTTCGGCAGTTTCGGAATAATGGACAATCTGCATAAAGATACTTTATTCATTGTCGATGAAGCGTCTATGATAAGCAACAATGGGCTTGATTCATCCGTTTTCGGCACGGGACGGTTACTCGATGATCTTATTCATTACGTTTATTCGGGAGAAAACTGCCGGTTATTATTGATTGGCGACTCTGCCCAGCTACCGCCTGTAGGCGAAGACGACAGCCCAGCATTACAAACCGATGTACTTACCGGATACGGACTGGAAGTGCGTGAAACTATGTTATCACAAATCGTCCGGCAAGCCGAAAGTTCCGGTATATTATATAATGCTACCCATATCCGGAATGCGCTTAACAAGGGGAAAACAGAAGCTTATCCCAGGTTAAAGCTAAAAAAGTTCACAGATATTGTCCGTATATCGGGGGAAGACCTTATAGATGAAATATCGGCGGCCTATGACCGCGACGGATTGGAGAATACTATGATTATTTCCCGCTCCAATAAACGTTCCAACATCTATAATCAAGGCGTAAGAAACCGCATACTTTACCGGGAAGAAGAACTCTCTGCCGGCGATATGCTGATGATTACCAAGAACAATTACTTCTGGACTGAGAATACTGAAGGCATAGACTTTCTTGCCAATGGCGAAATAGTAGAAGTATTGCGTGTCCGCGGGGAACAGGAGTTGTATGGTTTCCGTTTCCGGGATGTACTGGTAAAGAGCATCGATTATGACATAGAACTGGAGCTAAAAATACTGATGGATACGCTTCATTCCGATGTGGCAGGACTTACACGCGAACGTTCCGAAGAACTATTCGTGAATGTAATGGAAGACTATGCCGATATATCTACCCGTGCAGGCAAGATGAAGAAACTGAAAGCAGATCCCTATTATAATGCGGTACAGGTTAAATTTGCTTATGCCGTAACCTGCCACAAAGCTCAGGGGGGAGAATGGTCTAATGTATTTCTCGACTTAGGCTATATCCCGGAAGAGCATCTTGGTGTAAACTTTTACCGGTGGCTATATACTGCAATTACCCGGGCCAGTGCAAAATTATATCTGGTTAATCTGCCCGATGAATTTATATAGGATAAAATGGTATGGGCAGCCATTTATAGCAAATTTCAGCCAGCGAAAGGTAATTTTTAGTCAATCTTAATCACCCATATTCATTTGTACACTAATGGCTCCTGTTCTTCAAAATATATGCATTATATTTGGAGCGTCCGGAACATTTATCCGTTCCTATTTGAAGAATTCCAATTTATATATTATGAAGAAAACAGAACCATTATTGCTTTCCATTATCCTTTTTCTAATACAGTCTCTCTGTATTAATACATCAGCCCAGAACTCCAATACATATCAGAATCCGGTAATCAATACCAGCTTACCCGATCCTACTATCATCAAAACTAAAGATGGCAGCTTTTACTTATATGCAACCGAAAATACCCGCAATATACCCATCTACAAGTCAGATAACCTCACCGACTGGACATTTACCGGTACTGCTTTTACAAATAGTACCCGCCCAAATTTCGAACCGAAAGGCGGACTATGGGCGCCCGATATCAACTACATCAAAGGGAAATATGTCCTATACTATTCCATGTCGGTATGGGGCGGCGAATGGACATGCGGCATCGGTGTTGCCGTATCCGATAAACCGGAAGGGCCGTTCCTCGATAAAGGAAAGCTTTTCCAAAGTAAGGATATAGACGTCCAGAACTCCATCGACCAGTTCTATATAGAAGACAAAGGCAAGAAATACCTTTTCTGGGGCAGCTTCAGAGGTATTTATGCCATTGAACTGGGTAAGGATGGCCTAAGTCTGAAACCGGGCGCCGCCAAAAAGCGGATAGCGGGAACTGCCTTCGAAGGAACATATATTTACAAGAAAGGAAAGTACTATTATATGTTCGCGTCCATTGGCAGTTGTTGCGAAGGAATAAAGAGCACCTACCAACTTGTTGTAGGACGATCCAAATCTCTATTTGGCCCATATGTGGATAAATCAGGTAAAGACATGATGGACAACGGATATTCAGTTGTCATAGGCTCCAATTCCCGGTTCGTAGGCAATGGCCATTGTTCCGAGATAGTACAGGACAAGAAAGGAAACGACTGGATTTTCTATCATGGAGTAGATGTGGAAAATCCTAAAGGCCGTGTATTATTGCTGGACCAGGTAAAATGGGATAAAGACGGATGGCCGTATATAGAAGGTGGCAGCCCCTCACTATCTGCCGACAAGCCTGTATTTTAAAAGAGATTGTTCCTTTAGAAAAGGGATCTGTCACTTAAAATTGGTCTTTATATAGTCTGACATCTGAAAGTCTTTCTTCATTTCCGGTTTACCGATCTGCTGTACTTCCGTATGAATCATCAGTGGCTGCCTGCCAGCCACATATTTTTCCAGGAAGCTGTCTATTTCCTGTAAGTTGGAAGTCATCGGACTCTCTGATATTTCGTGCGCCGCATTTTTCACATCAAAGAAATAATAAGGCGAAGCTATCTTATTTAGCTGTCCTGCAATATATTTCGATCCGTAAAAGCCGTAGTTATAGAGCTCTATCTTATCATAAGGTACATTACTATCGGCATCGCCATGAAATAACTGCATCGGAGCCGGAGGTGTCTGCCACTGCAACTCCCCGTCTATACTGAATATTGCGCCGGCAAAAGAGATAATCCCGGCATAATTAAACCCAACAGGAAGTTTCTCCGTTACTTTTGCCCGGGTACAGATAGCATATTCGCCGTGTAAAACAGATACGGCACCTGCACTGGAACCATTGGCGACAATCATATCCTTATCAATATTCCAACCTCCGGCATTATCCACTACAAAAGCCGTGGCATCGAAGAGGTCTTCCACAGCCATAGATATACTTTTATTAAGAGCGGCTACGATACGCATCGGGTCCTGGGTATTCAGGCTCTTCATTCCCAGCCTATAATCAATAGAAACTACGGTAAAGCCTTTATTCGCCAAATGATTGAAATACCCAATGTAATTCTTATTATCACGAACTCCTCCGACAAAACCTCCTCCAAACATAAAAACGATGCATGGCTTTTCTTTTTCCGGCCCGGGCAAATCATATTTATCGAGACGAAGGGTGTCTGTCCCTTTTACGGAATAGATATATGTCTCCTTCCTTAGAGGGTCATTTGCTCTAATAGTGATACTTAGCAATAATAAAGCCGACAGGATGTATATAAAACTCTTTCTCATAAGGCGCAGACTAATGTGTTATTTTATACAGTAACTCTTTTAGCAATTCCCCATCGGGCGTAGATACATTATCCACCCCTTTGCATTTAGCGTCGTATGTTCTCAGCAGGCTAAGTATCTCCATACATTTAAAAGCATTGTAGTTGCGTATCGCCGCAACATAATCTTTTGCCTGATATGGATTCCTGAATCCCAGTTCGGCAGCGATACCCTGCTCTGTTTTATTCTTTGCCCAGTAGCATATCATCAGGTTGCTGAAGAAGTTGAAAAGAACTACCAATGTCACAATCAAAGGATTGTTCTTGGGATTCTTTTCAAAATAATCCGCTATCTGGTTCACTTTGAACGTATTCTTTTCTATAACAGCCTTTAGCAACTCGAAGTTGTTAAAATCCTTGCTTATACCAATATTCTCTTCTATCAGATTAGGAGTAATCTGTGTCTGGCCTCCCGGTATGGCAATCAGCAACTTAGCTATCTCATTTGTCAGTTTGCTCAGATCGTTTCCCAAGTAATCGGATAGCATCTGTGCCGATTTGGCATCTATAGTTAGCCCTTTTTGTTGCATGTAAGAAGAGATAAAGGCGGGTATTTTATATTCCGGTATCTTCTTCGACTCGAACACTATACCGTTCTTATCTATTTCCGCATACAGCTTCTTACGTTTATCCAGCGTCCCGTTCTTGTAGTTGAGTACAAGGACGGTTGTATGAAGCGGATTCTTTGCATAAACCTCCAGTTCCTCTATTTTACTCAGATTTTGAGCTTCTTTTATAACAATCAACTGATAATCGGACATCATCGGGAAACTACGCGCCATAGTAATAACAGAAGCCACATCAGTCTCCATTCCATAGCGGATAGTTTGGTTAAAGTCCTTTTCTTCCTCGGGCAGGACGGTGCTTACCAGCATATCTGTTATCTCGTCGATGTAATACGGCTCATCACCCATCAATAAGTAAACAGGCTTAAATTTACGGGCTTTTATATCGGCTATAATTTGCTCAAAAGTCATAGTCCTTATTCAAATTTCAGATGTTTAACCGTTTGCCCGTTGTTTATCAGTGTTGTAAGAGACTCTATGCCTATAAGCACATGTTCATCCACAAAACTTTTAGTGACCAGGCTGTCACTTTTTTCAGTTTTCACACCGTCCGAAATCATTGGCTGGTCAGATACCAATAGCAACGCTCCGGTCGGGATCTGGTTAGCAAACCCGCAGGTAAACAATGTCGCCGTTTCCATATCCACAGCCATTGTGCGAATCCGCCTCAGATAATCTTTGAATACATCGTCATATTCCCACACCCGGCGATTGGTGGTATATACTGTCCCAGTCCAGTAATCACGGTTGTGATTACGGATAGTGGACGATACCGACCTCAACAGGCTGAAAGCGGGTAAAGACGGCACTTCGGGCGGAAAATAATCGTTCGATGTCCCTTCTCCCCGGATAGCCGCGATAGGCAATATATAATCTCCCAGGTTGTTATGCTTCTTTATCCCTCCACATTTGCCTAAAAACAATACGGCTTCGGGTTCAACAGCACTTAGTAGGTCCATTATGGTGGCCGCATTGGCGCTTCCCATACCAAAATTAATAATAGTAATACCATTAGCCGATGCATTCGGCATATTGCCGTCGAGCCCTACAATAGGCACGTTGAAATGACCTGCGAACACCTCTACATACTTTGCAAAATTGGTAAGTAATATATGTTTGGTAAACTGTTCTAACGGCCTTTTGGTATACCTTGGAAGCCAATTGTCTACAATTTCTTGTTTTGTTTTCATATTAACTTTACTTTTGTTTTAAGATACAACAAGTATCTTTTATTTTTTGTTGTACAGGATTAACAAAGGTAACAAATGTTGGATTTAAATCTGCCCCCTTTCAATATAAATGTAAAAAAAACGGACGGAAGACTTAGCGTTTTCGACAGGCTACGTCGTAAGTTTGTGACACTTACACCTGAAGAATGGGTACGCCAGCACTTCATTAATTACCTGATAACGGAGAAGGGGTATCCACAGGCTTTAATAGCCAACGAGATACAAATTAACCTGAACAACCAGAAACGCAGGTGTGATTCCGTCGTTTACGATAAAACTATTTCCCCTCTGGTCATAGTCGAATATAAGTCGCCGGATGTGGAAATTACCCAAGCTGTTTTCGACCAGATAGTAAGATATAACATCGTACTGAAAGTAAAATACCTGATTGTATCCAACGGGCTTAGCCATTACTGTTGCCGGATGGATTACAGCACACAAACATTCGAATATCTTGCCGATATACCAACATATACAGAATTATAGCTTTCCGGAAAATTACATATTTTAACCATATATAGTTAAAAAGTAACAAAGGTAACAGAAATATCAGTTAACAGTAAACAGTTAACAGTTAACAGTAAACAGTAAACAGTATTTCACGCAGAGACGCTAAGGCGCAAAAGGTAACAAAGGTTACAGGTTTTATAGCTATTTTGCCCCTACAGTTTCCCAAAAAGTAACAAAGGTTATACCTTTTCATTTATTTGCTAGTTTACCAATCTGCCAATCAATCTTTCAAAGAACCCGTAAAACCATATAGATAAATATATCCGGTAAATACACACTCCCATACCACAAAAAAGGCTTCTCATAAGAGAAGCCTTCACATATCTTAATTATATTTAGTCCGAGATTATTCTGCAGGAGGTGTCGCCGGCTGCTCTGTAGCAGGCGCAGGCGCATTATTGCTTGGTATGGCAGGCAGAGTTGTCGACATATCAGGAGCACCAGTGTTAACCGGAGCCGGAGCACCTACTTCCGGTTGAAGAGTAGTTGTCGCTTTCGGTCTAATCATAACACATACGATACTCATCACCATGATGAAGCCGGCTAGTCCCCAAGTTGCTTTTTCAAGGAAATCGGTAGTTTTACGAACACCCATAATGGCGTTAGATGATGAAAAACCTGATGAAAGGCCACCACCTTTGGAATTTTGAACAAGAACTATCAGTACTAAGGCAATCGCTGCAATTACAATTAATACAGTAATAAGTGTAATCATTTTGTATCTTTAAATTTCGAATTTATAATCAGTTTTTCCAAAAAACTCAATTGGTCTGCAAAGTAAATATTTTTTTTCGGATAATTCAAGCTTAAGTGTTTAATAATTTTGTATGCTTTCTCATACTTCTTCTGTTTTATATAGATTTTCGCCAATGTCTCGGTAAAAAATACATCTTCGTCGAGTTCGTCATCTTTTTCATCCGCTTTTTCCATATCATCCGATAATGGCTCGTCAGCTCCGCTTATTTGTATGCGGATACCTCCTTCCATCTCCGAACGGGTGATAAACGTATCTATGATGTTCTGATGTTTGAGACTCGATGATTCTTCCTGAACCGGAATATCTTCACCGTCCGGCACAGAAGTCACCTGCATATAAGTAAAATAATCTGTGGTAGCAAGACTTGAATGCGATATGCTATATTCCAGATCTGCATCCGCATCATTATTTCCCTTCAATTCAAAAAAAGCATTCAGTAACAGACTGGTTTTATCTTCACTCACCTCATTTTTTCCCGTCTGATGGAAAAACGAGTCGTACTCATCGCTCAAAATATAATAAAATAAAGCCTTGCGGTCGTTTACGAAAATACTCAACTTACCCAGTTCTTCCTGAAAATTTTCAGATTCGAACAAATATACCGACTTCAGGTAAGTAAATATACCCGTCTGCGAATATGGAAATTCTTCAACAAAAGCCTTTAAGGGCTGTATATCCTCTTGCGAAGGATTTACGCCTTTTCCGGTCAGTTTATAGAATTGTTGAATATCCACTTTTATTAAATTAATTAGCTAATATGCCAATGTGCTAATATATAAATAATGACCTATTTATCGCTTCGCGCCAATTAGCATATTTCCTCATTGACATATTGGCACATTGTTTTTACCAATTAGACATTGTCGTATTAAAAATCTGGTCTACAATATCTTTCGTCAGTTCGTCAATCAATCCGTCCTGTACATCGGTAAGCATCAGGCTACTGGAGAAATCACGGTAGGCGGTAATCGTTTCCTCTTTGTCCTCATTCGGATTTTTATTGTTCCTGAACCGCATCTTCACTCCTAATGTCAAACGGGTTTCGGCGGAGAAGTTATCTTCCTTTACAGATAAAGGTGTTAATTCATATGTAACAATCTCCCCTTCTATCTCGAGCGATGGATTGACCGAAGTGAATTGCAGTTTCGTATTACGGGTAAATACGTCCTTCATCCGCTCATTGAATACCTGGGTCAACGGAGGATATACATAAGGGGCCTGATTCTGGAAATCGCGTATATCGATTGTCGGCGTCTCGGCGTAGTTGATAGATGCCCCATTGAATTTATAAGACACCGTACAGCCGGCAAACAGTGCGATAAAGAAAAGCGACAGTAATATCTTTCTCATAAGTTTTCCAGATTATATTCTTTTATTTTTCTATACAATGTACGTTCCGATATCTTCAGATCCTGAGCTGCATTTTTACGTTTACCGTTATGCCGTTCAAGGGCTTTTATAATCATATCTTTCTCTACATCCTGCAACGATAGAGTCTCTTCCTCATATTCAGGCGCATCGATCACATCGGCATCGGCAATCGTAGATGCGGGTATTATCGTGTGGCCGTCATCTTTAATAGGCAAAGCGGATGCTCTGTCCGCCTGATTTACAACCATCGGCGTAAGGGGCTTCTCATTACTGTTTACTACAGGAGAGGATATAATATCTCCGGGCTTCATATTTCCGGCTACGATATCATGAACGATCTTTTTCAGCTCATTCATATCCTTCTTCATATCGAACAGTACCTGATATAATATTTCACGCTCGTTATTGAAACTCTTCTGTTCTCCGGCGCTTATTGTTCCTACAGGTATAAGCCCGACCTCATTAGCCGGAAGATATAACTTCAGTATATCAGGAGTTATATCCCTCGTCTGCTCTATTATTGAGATCTGTTCTGTAATATTCTTTAACTGGCGGATATTGCCGGGCCAGTAATATTCTTTTAGCATATGCCTTGCAGAATCGGTCAGCGCGATTGGAGGCATACTGTATTTCTCGGCACAATCGCTTGCAAACTTTCTGAATAATAACGGTATATCATCTTTCCGGTCCCTAAGTGCCGGAATACGGATAGGCACCGTGTTAAGACGATAGTATAAATCTTCACGGAAACGCCCGTTGCGGGTAGCGGTCACCATATCCAGGTTGGTAGCGGCAACGACACGTACGTCGGTTTTCTCCACTTTCGACGAACCGACTTTTATAAATTCGCCTGTTTCCAGTACACGTAATAAGCGTGCCTGAGTAGACAAAGGCAACTCTCCTACCTCATCGAGGAACAGAGTACCTCCGTTAGCTACCTCGAAATATCCTTTTCGCTCGCCTGTCGCCCCTGTAAAAGAACCTTTTTCGTGTCCGAAAAGTTCGGAATCGATCGTTCCTTCGGGAATAGAGCCGCAATTGACCGCGATATATGTCCCGTGTTTACGGTGACTGAACTGATGAATAATCTGTGGAAAGTTCTCTTTCCCTACTCCGCTCTCCCCGGTCACCAATACCGACATATCGGTAGGAGCCACCTGAAGGGCGATATCTATAGCCCGGTTCAGATCAGGACTATTCCCGATGATACCGAAGCGTTGCTTTACTTGTTGAATGTCCGGTTTTGCCATTATAAATTACAAGTTAATAGATTATATATCATAAGTATCCAACACATTAGTCTATAATTACGGCTAATAGTTGCCTGCTATCAACTGTTAAACAGTAAATAAAACCTGACAAAATTACATATTAATTCCCATTTTGTCAGTCTTTTTTAGTGAAGATTTGCAAAGAATAAAAATTAGAAGCTATACCCGTAAGATATATTCCAAATGGTTTTCCGAAAAAATAATGGCCTGATTAACGAACGTGAAAAAAGATAAACAATTCTTATCTTTTTAATGTTCTTATTTAAAAGTATTCGCTTTGAGCTGAAGGTTTCTTTATCTTTGTGTACATTCGAAAAAAACAAGCTGCTTATATATCATATAATATATATTTAAATATGGAATTATCCACCTTGCTATCCCCTATCAATATTACATTAGCAATCCTTATTACGGCATCCGTTTTCTTTATGCGGGGAAAGGTCCGCTCCGACCTCGTGGCTATATGCGCCCTGCTGGCATTGGTTCTTTCCGGAATACTGGATACATCGGAAGCATTGGCCGGATTTTCGAACCCGGTCGTCATAATGATGATCGGACTCTTCATTGTAGGCGCCGGAATCTTCCGCACAGGACTAGCCAAGGTAATCAGCAGTAAGATATTGCAGACAGCCGGAAACAGCGAAAATAAACTTTTCATACTGGTAATGCTCGTTACCGCATCCATCGGCGCATTTGTAAGCAATACCGGAACTGTAGCCGTAATGATGCCTATCATTGTCAGCATGGCCACAAGTGCCAATATCAGCCCCCGGAGATATCTTATGCCGCTAGCTTTTGCCAGTAGTATGGGTATGTTTACGCTAATCAGTACACCTCCCAATCTGGTAATTAACAATGCTTTGGTAGAAGCGGGATATAAAGCGTTATCATTCTTTTCTTTTGCTCCTATCGGCTTTGTCGCACTAAGTGTCGGGGTCGTTATCCTGTTTTTCCTCAGCAAATTACTTATTTCCAAGAGTGATGCCTCCGCTACAAAAAAGAAACAGGGAAAATCGCTGGTTGAACTGGCAATGGAGTATGAACTGCAAAACCAGTCATACAGGATAGAGGTAAAGAATGACACTCCATTATCCAATAAAACCCTCGCCGAACTGAAAATAGCAACACATTACAATGTAAGCATTAGTAAGATTGTACGAAAAACCGGTAATTCCAGATTCAGAAAGAATGTAATTGAAGAAGTTGCCGGCCCAAAGTCAACGATACAGAAAGGTGATATATTATATTGTCATGGAAGTGTGGACGATATAGAGAGATTCGTTTCCGAAAATCATCTGTATCTTGAGGAAACAAACGGAGATTATCCTTTTGCGGATTTTCAGGAATCAGGTATTGCCGAGATATTTATCATGCCTAACTCCAAACTTATAAACCGGACAATCTCAGAGATTCAGTTCAGAGAGGAATATAATGTAAATGTACTCGGTATCCAGCGACAGAATGAATATCGCATGCATGATATAAAGAATGCAAAATTACATTCGGGAGATGCACTCTTGATACAGGGTACGTGGAAAGACCTCGCAAACCTCGATGACAGGCAGGACGACCTCGTACTGGTGGGACAACCCCTGAAAGAAGCAGCAAAGGTAACACTGGATCAGAAGGCTCCTGTCGCTGCCGGTATTATGATACTGATGGTGATAGCCATGGTATTTGAGCTTGTACCGTCCGTGATAGCAATCTTACTGGCGGCAGTGGCAATGGTGGTTACCGGATGCCTGCGTAATGTGGAGGAAGCTTACACGAGTATCAACTGGGAGAGTGTAGTCCTAATCGGAGCCATGTTGCCCATGGCAACAGCATTTCAAAATACAGGGGTAGATACATTGATTTCCGGTGGACTGGTCAGTGAACTGGGTGACTTCGGCCCTTATGCCCTGTTAGCGGGGATATACTTCTGTACATCATTGCTCACCATGTTTATAAGTAATACGGCAACAGCTGTACTGTTCACCCCGATAGCCCTTAAAGCCGCGATTGGCATGGGTATCAGCCCTTATCCGTTCTTATTTGCGGTGGCGGTGGCTGCCAGCATGTGTTTTGCATCACCATTCTCGACTCCTCCAAATGCATTGGTTATGAGTGCCGGGCGTTATACCTTTATGGATTATATAAAGGTGGGATTGCCTCTACAATTAATCATGGGAATAGTGATGATACTGGTATTGCCGCTATTGTTCCCGTTCTGATAAAGTGACCGGAGTTTAGGATTCCAACAATTTAACTATTTGCTGAAGATAATGGGCATCTGTTTCATCGAAGTGATTCAGATGCTCACTGTCTATATCGAGTACCGCGATGACTTCATCATTCCGGAATAAAGGTACTACTATTTCAGATTGGGAAGCCGCATCGCAGGCAATATGCCCGGGAAACTGATTTACATCTTCGACTATAACCGTTCTCTTTTCCTTCCATGCTGTTCCGCAAACTCCTTTTCCGCATCTAATACGGGTACAGGCTATTGTTCCCTGGAATGGCCCGAGAACGAGCTCGTCCCTTTTCACGATATAAAAGCCTACCCAAAAGAAGCCGAAAGTCATCTTCAACGCTGCTGATATATTGGCAAAATTTGCAATAGTATCAGACTCTCCTTCCAGTAACGCTTTTAGTTGGGGAAGGAGGGACCTGTAGGCTTCTTCTTTGGAAGAGGTGGGGGTGAGGTGGAGGGTGTGGGACATAAGAGTTCTTTTATTCTATTTTATCTACCTTTATACATTTCGTTATAGTACTTCTCGTATTCTCCGGACGTTATATTATCCATCCATTGCTGATTATCCAAATACCATTGAACGGTCTTTTCAATCCCTTCTTCGAACTGTAACGACGGCTCCCATCCCAATTCATTTTTCAACTTTGAAGAATCAATAGCATAACGAAGATCATGTCCTGCTCTATCTGTAATGTAAGTTATCAAATGCTCGGACGCTCCATCGGGATTGCCTAATAATTTATCTACCGTTTTGATAATAACTCTAATTAAATCTATATTTTTCCACTCATTGAATCCTCCGATATTGTATGTATCCGCAACCTTACCATTATGAAAGATTGTATCAATTGCACACGCATGATCTACCACATAAAGCCAGTCCCTGATATTTTCGCCTTTACCGTATACAGGTAGTGGTTTTCCTCGACGAATATTATTGATAAACAGAGGTATTAATTTCTCCGGAAACTGATATGGCCCATAATTATTCGAGCAATTAGTCACAATTACAGGCATTCCATAAGTATCATGATATGCTCGTACAAAATGATCGGAGGAAGCTTTACTCGCTGAATAAGGAGAATGAGGATCGTATTTGGTTGTCTCAGTAAAGTACGTTCCATCAAAATCTAAACTGCCATATACTTCATCTGTAGAAATATGATAGAAAAGTTTATCTTCCCAATCTCCGTTCCAAAATAGTCTGGCTACCTGAAGTAGAGATAAAGTTCCCATCACATTAGTTTGAGCAAAAGTGAATGGATCTTTGATGCTACGGTCAACATGACTCTCAGCCGCCAGATGGATTATATTGTCAACTTTATAAGTTTCAAGAATATCTTTCATTTTCTCAAAGTCACAGATATCCGCCTTAACAAAAGTATAGTTAGAAGCTCCCTCTATATCTTTAAGATTTTCCAGATTTCCGGCATAAGTCAGTTTATCCAGATTAATGATATGATATTCGGGATATTTATTTACAAATAATCTCACGACATGGGATCCTATAAAACCGGCTCCCCCTGTGATTAGTATATTTTTTTTAAAATTCATTTGTTTGTGCTTTTAATTCTTTTATACATTGCGTTAAGGACTCTTCCCAATACGGAATCTTTATATTAAATGTTTCTTTAACTTTAGTTTTATCCAAAACAGAAAAATTAGGACGTCTGACTTTACTCGGAAACTCATCACTATGACAAGGTTGAATATCACAAATATTTTCTGAAAGGTCGCATATTTTTTTTGCAAAATCATACCAGGAACATACGCCCTCGTTACTAAAATGATAAGTACCTTGTTTATGATATATATCCTCTTCAATTATTTTATATATAAGAGAGGCCAGATCTGCGGCATAGGTAGGAGTTCCAACCTGATCAAATACAACATTAAGAGTATCTCGTTCTGAAGTTAACCTCTGCATAGTTTTTACAAAGTTATTGCCATATTGAGAATAAAGCCAAGACGTGCGAAATATCAAATATTTACATCCTATCTCTTGTATACTCAGTTCTCCTGCTAATTTAGTCTTTCCATATACTCCGATCGGATTCGTTCTGCAAGTTTCCTGATAAGGTATACAAGACTCCCCGTTAAATACGTAGTCTGTCGATACATGAATCAGAGTAGCTCCAGTCTCTTTAGCAATGACAGCAAGATTTCTTACAGCCTTATTGTTTATAAGGTCTGCCATATCATAGTCATCTTCTGCCTTATCTACATTGGTATATGCAGCGCAATTTACTATAATACTCAGTTTTTCCCCTATTGCCAGTTGGCGAATAGCATCTAAATCTGTAATATCTAATTCTGCAACATCTGTAAAGATATAGTTATTCTGACTATCTCCGGTTATCCGGCGAATCTCATTACCTAGTTGTCCGTTAGCACCTGTAATCAGTATGTTCATTATTAATATAAATTTTCTTTATAATCAAATAACCATTCTGCATGTTTCAATGGTTTATTCTGTTTATCTTTTTCAGATAAAATAACTTTATCTGTAGATATTTTCCAATCAATATTCAGATCGGGATCGTCCCAAGCGATAGCACCTTCACTTTGAGGTGCATAATAATTATCACATTTATACTGAAAAATAACGTTTTCGCTCAATACAACAAAGCCATGAGCAAATCCCCGTGGGACGAAAAGTTGCAGATGGTTTTCTTCGGATAACTCTACGGCAACATATTGTCCAAAAGAGGGAGAACCTTTTCTTATATCAACGGCAACATCAAGAACTTTCCCTTTTATAACCCGGACTAATTTACTCTGAGCATGGGGCGGCTTCTGGAAATGTAATCCTCGTAAGACACCAAAAGTAGATTTACTTTCATTATCTTGGACAAAAGTTGTTTTACACACTTTTTCTTCGAATATCTGCTGACTAAAAGATTCAAAGAAATAGCCTCGCGCATCTTCAAAAATACGAGGTTCGATAATAACAACCTCTTCAATATCTGTTTTTATTATATTCATCTTTTTTCGTTTGCTAGTTTATTTAAGTATTGCCCATACTGATTTTTAATCATTGGCTTTGCGACCTCAAGCAATCTCTCTCTCGCAATCCATCCCTGGTTATACGCAATAGCTTCTAAACATGCTATTTTCAGTCCTTGCCGTTTCTCAATTACCTCTACAAAAGTAGAGGCTTCACTCAATGAATCATGCGTACCGGTATCTAACCATGCAAAGCCTCTTCCTAAGGTCTGAACCTTTAACTCTTTATCTTGAAGGAATTGTTGGTTCACTGTTGTAATTTCTAATTCCCCCCTTGCTGATGGTTTTATATTTTTTGCAATATTTACAACCTTATTGGGATAGAAATATAAACCGACAACGGCATAATGTGATTTTGGCATTTCAGGTTTTTCTTCTATCGATAGGCAGTTACCTTCTTTATCAAACTCTGCAACTCCATAACGTTCAGGATCGCTTACCCAATATCCGAAAACTGTCGCTTTCTGACCTTCTTCAGCTTGATAAACAGACTCTTTCAACATAGCAGTAAATCCCTGACCATGAAATATATTGTCACCTAACACAAGGCAAACAGAGTCGTCTCCGATAAAATCCTCCCCTATAAGAAAAGCCTGGGCTAAACCATCGGGAGAAGGCTGTACTGCAAACTGAAGCCTTATCCCATAATCGGAGCCATCTCCCAACAGTCGTTGGAAAGACGGCAGATCGTCTGGTGTAGAGATTATCAATATATCCCTGATTCCTGCAAGCATTAACACTGAAATGGGATAATAAACCATCGGTTTATCGTATACAGGCAACAACTGTTTACTTACTCCTTTAGTAATAGGATAAAGACGAGTGCCGGAGCCTCCGGCTAAGACGATTCCTTTCATTTTTAGTATTTATTTCTTCTAGGATTTAACCCATTCTTTAAAAAAAATTTGCACATGCTTTGAATGTGAATTAGAGTTTTTTTGTTTATTTTAGAGCTTGCCCTTAAATGATTATGAATCATCTGTGAAGCAGGCACATATATAACAGGCCTATTTTTTAACCAAGAAGAAAGACATAAATCTTCATCTTCCATATATAAAAAATATCTTTCATCAAAACCTTTAAGTTGATTAAAAAAATCTCTCGACATAAACATTGCAGCGCCTATTGCCCAATCAACATCCTGTATTTTAGTTATATCCAGATCTTTTCGGAGATATTTGTCTATATATTTATTCTTACAACTGTCATTCCCTTTGGACAGAATACGTGAAAATAATATTTTAATAGAAATAAAGGATCTTACGGAGTATTGAATGGACATATCTGGATTTAACAATTTAGGAACTAATATTCCTATATAGATTCATATAGTTGAACAAGGATTCTATACTGTCCTTTAGTATCACTATATCGGGATTAATAATTGCAATATATTTTCCCTTAGCATGAGAGACACCATAATTATTATTCTCACCAAATCCTTTAATCGTCGTATTTTCATATATTCTAACCATAGGATAATTAGCTCTTATATATTCTATAGTGCCATCTGAAGAACAATTGTCAATATATATCATCTCAAATGGTATAGCAAGCGAATTATCTTTAAACAATGATACGAGTAACCCTTTTAAATAGGATAGATGATTCATACCAACAGTTATTATGGATACAGCAGGAATTTCTATACTCTGTAAATTATTCATTTATAATCTTTGCTATGAACTCTTCAATATTATTATAATAAGTTTCTTTTGAGAACGTATTTTGAGCGTATGATAAAGCTTTTTGCCTGATATTATTGTAATTATCATTGGATAATAACTCTGACAAAGCAATTGAGAAATTATCTTTATCAGAAAAAAGATATCCTGTTTCTCCGCTTGTGACGAGTGCCGTAGTACCGGCATTATCATATCCAATTACAGGAACACCTCTTAACATTGCTTCTATAGTAACTAAGCCAAAAGCCTCGGCTTCCGAAAAGACCAGAAGAATATCTATTTCATCATATATTTTGTTTGTATCATGAATAAAACCATGAAAGATAATATTATCTTTTAAATTGAGATTTTCAACTATTTTCAAAAGATGCTTTTTATAAGCTCCTTTTTTATCTCCTATCAAATGTAATTTTGCTTGTGGGTAATATGGTAATATTATATCATTAAAATACTCAACTGCCATATGTTGTCTCTTACCAGGACTAAATACCCCAATTATTCCGAAATTAATAATCTTTGATAAGTGTTTATCTTTGATATTTACATTAGGGATTTCTAATCCATTGGCAATAACTGTATAGTTAGTTTTAGGGAAAATGGAAAAAACATGCTTCATAACAGAAGCTGATACAAAAATTACAGCGTCACTTTTTTCTAAATATTTTTCTTTACATTTTCTTGTACCCCAAAATAAAGCTTTATGATCTAGTGACATGAATTCATGAACATGGGATATATGTTTTATTTTTAGAATCTTTGCAGCCCAGATTCCAATATTTTCAGCAGAAGTATTAGAATATATTATATCAGGCTTAAATTTATTTATTTTATATATAATATATGGGAATACAATTATATTAAGCATTACTAATAATGGATATATTAAATATTGGGGCATAAGTTTAATATACATAAACTGAGGAAAGCAAGGTATAACGGTATAATTTATATTCTCTTTTTTCAATATTTCCGCTAAACCTTTCTTAGTAGGAAGAAGAACAGATATATCATGACCTTTTCCTATTAATCCTTTGATTAATGTCAATAAGACTTGATTTGCCCCATATAATTGCCCATTATGAGCTATAAATTGGATTCTCATTTTAATCTACAAAAGTATGTATTATATCCACAATATACTATCTCGCCCATAAAATATTAATTCTTATTTATTAGTGACATAAAAGACGTAAGTATCTTATCTTTGTTCAAATATCTTTCAGCATATTTTCGGGCATTTTTTTTAATTTGAGTTGTGTCTCTCAATAAAGCTATATTTATAGCTTCTTTTAACGCTTGTTCTGATTCTGGTTCACACAATATACCCATATCATGATTTCTTATATCCTCATATAAGGAGGATCCCAATACAGCTGTCACAATTGCACATCCACCTGCTGATAAAATCCCTGTTAACTTACTGGGCATAACTAAATCTGACGCATCCTTTTTCTGTAAAACTAAATGAATATCTGCAGTAGCCAATAGGGTTGGCAATTTCTCATATGGCTGTAATGGATAAAACTTCATATTACTAAGTCCCTTTTCTCTAGCCATATTTTCTAAATTATCTTTTTCGGCTCCTGCCCCAACCATTATAAAATGAACATCAGATCTATATTTATATTGTCCAGCAACATTTATCAATAAATCTAAACCTTGTTTCTTTCCCATATTTCCAGAATACAAGATAACGGTATCATTTATAGGAATATTAAATTGGTTTCTTAAAGATTGATCTTTTGGTATAGGTTTTATAAAATCAGTATCTACCCAATTAGGGAGCATTATAATCTTGCTCTCTCCTATTCCTTTTTTGATTATCCGTTCTTTCATACCTAAAGTTAATGTGGATATAAAGTCACTTTTTCTTAGAAGAAATTTCTCTAGCTTAAACATAATATTTAATGCTTCTTGATTAGATAGCATCTCTAAATTCTTAGCAGCATCTATCTGTAAATCTTGAACATGTGTAATTAAGACAGTCTTCTTAAATATAGAATAAATATAAGAGAAAAATCCTATATAAAACGGAGGATTAATTGTTATTACTAAATCAAATCTTTTCTTGAACAATGCAGGAAGCCAACGAAAGGAACTACTCCACAAAAAAGAAAATTCATGTAATATTCTTTTTTTCGAATTTATTCTTTTGGGCACGTAAAAAGGACAACGATAAATCTTCACATTATCAATGACTTCTTTATACCATAATTTGCCTCTGTATTGCTTATGAATTTCCCATTCTGGATAATACGGCATCGCTGTAAAAACACTTACATCATGCCCTTGCTGTGCAAACCAAGAGGCCATTTCTCCTGTATATTTACCAATGCCTGTAAGCTCTGGATAATAGTTTATTCCATAGATTAGAATCCGCATCAATTTTTTATCCATTTTATAGTACGTTTAACACCTTCAGCCCTTTCTACTGGTAAGTTAGGTGCTATTTCCCTAATTGGTTCAAGATTATGTATATTATCAGTCGTCATATTTTTAAGGCGAAAACTCGTCATTGGAAATTTTACACCAAAGAGTTTAACAAAATCACCAAACAATCCTCCACATTTGAACAAAAAATATGGTATCCTTGGAATTTTAAATCCAGCTTCAGAAGCAATTTCGTTCGCCCACTCTGTTATATTATAAGGAATATAATCACCTAAATAAAAGACTTTCTTATTTACAATTTCTTCATTAGCCGTCAATATTGACTCAATCTGATAGATAGTATTATCTATATATCCATATGTTTTAGAACAAGCCTTATCTCCCATATGAAAATATTTTCGACTTAATACTATATTAAAGAATAAATTATACGGTTCTCCAAAATATGGTCCCCAGATAGAGGT
The DNA here is from genome assembly GCF_042654545.1 of Dysgonomonas termitidis. Lineage (GTDB taxonomy): Bacteria > Bacteroidota > Bacteroidia > Bacteroidales > Dysgonomonadaceae > Dysgonomonas > Dysgonomonas termitidis. The sequence goes on along the minus strand of NZ_JBHSGN010000100.1, from coordinate 33,175 downwards.
AGGCCTAATAATAGACCAACAATATTCCGGATCACTTTCTTTAATAATTTTTTCGGTCAATACTTTACTTTCTCCGTATACTGTATGAGAATGATAATCATTATCTCCATCAGGTATATATCCAGGATTACACACATACATAGAAGAAGTAAAAATTACTCTTTTTAGAGTCTCTACTTTTTTTAACACCTTTATCAGATTCTCGACTCCTAAGATATTAGCATTATAATCCTCTAATGTTTTTCCATTCAAATCAGTTCGTGCTGCCAGATGAATTACATAATCAGGAGTAAAATCCAATATAGCCGACTCTAATTCATAATAATTGCATATATCTATTTTTCTAAAAAAAGGTATGTGTTCAGTTTTCTTTGGCTCGAACATATCAAGACTCAGAATTGCACTACCCTTTTTCAAGAAATTATCAATAAGATTAGTCCCAATAAAGCCTGAACCTCCTGTAATAATGATTTTACTCATTGTTTGCTATTTGATTTATAAAATTCTCAATATTGATACAAAAATTCTTGTCGCTAAATAATAATTGCGCTCTTTCAAATGCATTTTCTCTTATATTATTATATTTAACTGGCGACTGCAATTGTTTTACGGCATCAATAAAACTATCAATATCTTTGAACAAATATCCGGAATTTTCATTTCCTATTAATTCTAATGTTCCTGCGCTATCATATCCAATTACAGGAATCTTTCGCAGCATTGCTTCAAGTGTTACCAAACCGAAACCTTCAGATTTTGAAAACATTAATAAAATATCTATATCTCGATATATTTTCTCAATATCTTTTTCAAAACCATGAAAAATAATATCCGAATCAAGGCCTAATCCTTTCACCAAATTTATCAAGTGAGTTTTGTATGCTCCTTCTTTGTCACCATACAGATGTAATTTTGACTGCGGATAAATTTCTTTTATTTTTTTAAAATATTTAATTGCAACATCCTGTCTCTTGCCACGAGAGAATATACCCACAATCCCATAATTAACCGGAGGAGCATTAAATTTAGGTATGTTATCATATTGAACTTTTGGCATAGATAATCCATTGTATATTATCCTATGTTTCCCCTGCAAATATCCTCCCCCTAGTATATGTGATGCAACAGCTTTCGTAACAAAAATAAGGCCATCACTTTTGTCTAAAAACTTTGCCTTTAGCTTCTGTCCTCCCATGAATAATGCACCATGATTTATGGACATAAACTCATGAACATGTGTAATATGTTTTTTACCCAATAATTTGGCAACTAATATTCCGATATTTTCAGCAGAGGTGTTTGAGTATATCAGATCCGGGTCTTGTTTTTTTATATGATAATATATCCTTGGAAAATTTACTATATTTATCAATAAAAGTAATGGGTATGCAATAAATTTTATAGTCTTTTTGAAATACAAAAATGATGAATAATAAAAAATAACTTCATATTTTATATCCTCTTTTTCTAATTCATGAACTAAGTCTCCATTAGATGGCACTAAAATAGATATGTCATAGCCTTCTGACTTTAAATATTTCAACAAGTCTAAAAGAATCTTATTTGCACCATATAATTTGCTATAATTGGTTATAAACTGAATTTTCATCTTATTTATTTTTTGATATAAAGCTATATTCTTTCATAAAATATGAAAGAAATACAGCGATAATAATATTCATAGGAAACATTTCCACTATGATTATAGATACACCAGATGTTATTGATATAAGAAATATCAAGCCAAAAGGGATATCAATCTTCTTTCTTACAAATAAATATAATAGTAAATATAATATAGCACTAATAAACAAAAAGAAAAAGATAGCCCCATAATTTGTCAGAACAGAAGTATATAAGGAATCAGCAATATATGCATTAGATTGAATTCCAAAACTGGACATCAAATTAATAGCTGTATTGGTCGCCAGCCCAAAATTTGTAGATATAGGCTCTGCTGAATCCACAATTTCTTGCAGTATCTGTATTCTTGTCCCCCCAGAAACGGCTGATGACCCTTCTCCCCGTCCAGTCAAGAAATCCAAATTAGTCACAACTAAGAATAGAAATAACACGGCTACAATAGATAATATTCCCTTATGTTTACTCTTTAAGTACCAAGGCATAAATATCAGTAAAAACAATAATATCACTCCGGTAGAAGACATGGATAGAAATACAGACAAGATAGCTATTACTAAGCCTAAAAGCCGTATTTTACCTTCCTGAAAATACCGGATAACATAGAAACAAAAAGCGGCGAACGTACCGCTTGCGCTGGGATGTACAAAGATGCCCGGAAGTCTTCCTGGAAACCCAAAAATGTTCAGGCCCTTACGTGGAGGGAAGAATAGCATTTCCAGAAGTTGTACTGCCGCATGCAATATCAGTAAACAAAAGAGTATCTTTGTTACTTTTTTTAATAAATCAATATCAACAACATCGTATAAAAGGATTAGCAAAAAAAAAGGTATAGCCCAGCGAACGCCCGCCATTGCTATTTGTAATCCATTTAATGAATATGAAAAAGCAAAGCATATTATTGTAAATGAAAATAGCAATAACAAGCAAATATAATAATTATGAGGATGTTTATATCTGAACGAGAATATAGTACACATAAGCAATAAAAATATCATTAAGATATCTTTGGGTAGTTTTATGAAAAACATATCAAAAGACAATCCAAGACCTAAATATTCAAAGATCTCAGAAAGACAAAAAAGAGGTGTCAGTATAAACAGCAATAAAATTACCTTTTGTATTTTAGCTTTCATTAAAGATCATCCTTTCATTTTTTTTCTATTGTTCCATGTAATTCTTTTGCTTCATATATATACATATCTTTTGTCTTATTCAGGCGCCTAATCAATAGCTTGTGAGATATATAATGAGGTAAAGATGCAACAATTAATGCGCGTATCCTGTTTCTTAAGAACAATTTATAATACGCCAGCCCTTGAATACCATTTATTTTACATTCTTCTTTAAGTACCCGAAGACGATTTATTGAAGACAAACCTTCCTCAGCTTCATATATCGAAATACACATAGATAGATAATAAAACTGATATCCGGATTCAAATATTTTATAAAAAAGATTATAATCGGCACATACCCGATAAGAACAGTCAAATGGATGGAGAACTAGTATATTTCGACGGACAAAGCTAGATTGATGGCAAAATGCCATCCTCTTTTTTAGCATTTCGAGAGGGAAAGCTTTAATTACAAAATTTCCATAAGAGAAGCATTGTACGGTATCACCATAAATGACGGCACAGTTATCTTTAATCTGGCTATCAATAAAGATATCTTGAAGAACAGTATTATTGAAAAAGCAATCTCCGGCATTCATAAAATTGACCCACTCCCCCGTCGCCTTCTCGATTCCCTTATTCATTGCATCATAGATCCCTTTATCAGGCTCGCTCACCCAATATGTAATTCTATCCTGATATTTTTTAATTATATCGACTGTTCCATCAGTACTACCACCGTCGATAATAATGTATTCAATATTTTCATATTCTTGATTTATAACTGATAATATAGTTTTTTCAATATCTGAGATACCGTTGTATACTACAGTTATAATACTAATATCTGATTTTATTTTTTCAATATCTTTTATCATAAATATCTATCCCTAATCCAAGAAACATTATTTTTTATCACTTTTGCCGGAATGCCTACTGCAATTGATGAATGAGAGATATTGTCTGTGACTAAAGACCCAGTTCCTACAATACTATTATCTTCAATATGTACTCCTTTGAGAATTGTAACATTGCTTCCAATCCAAACGTGCTTACCAATGAATATATCCTTTTCTACATTTATTTTTTCTCCTTTCTCATTCAAGATAGCATGACTATCTCCCGTTCTAATTGTAATATTATTACTTAACATAGAATTGTCACTAATCACAATCTTCTTTTCAATACCGGTAACTGCCATATGTGCGCCCTCAATGGTTACATTTTTCCCCAATAGAATCAGGTTAGAGTTATCTTCAATCCATAAAATGGAGTTCATAATCAAAACATCATCTTGTATAACAACATTATTTCCATTACCTCGTATATAAATTAAAACATTGATTAATACAACATTTCGACCTATTGAAATTGAATTACCCTTACCTCTTATATCATATTTCAATTTAGAATAAACACCATTGTTGGATACCGAGAAACCTATATGAATCCAATTGCTTAATCTTAATAGAAAATGTCGACCTTTATAGGCTAAAATAAAAAGGAGTTGATTCCTTTTTAATATTTTTTTCAAATTTAAAATCAAATGCGATTTGTTCATTTTAATGTTACGTTATCTCAAATATGAGTGTATTATTTATCAATAAACTAAATTATTTAGATCACAGAGATATGTTAAAACGATATTAATCAGCTCATATACGACCCCAATTATATATAAATATATTCTAAATGCATGAGACCAGTAAAAAAGGTTCTAAGTTATAATATTATGAAATAGTATTTTTTAGTAAAAGTTTCTTTTTTATAAAATTAAACAAACTAGACCAAATACCATTCACTCTATATAATCCCAAGCTATTAAAAATATAGGATGTTCTTTTATTAAGTTTCAACGTCTTTAAATATGATTCTCCTGTAGAAGCCGATAGGCCATTAATATATGGGTAAGGATTAAATGCTCGTACCTTTTCTCTTATAAGGATATCATAATAGATTACCTCTAAATATCTACCATCCGAATCATTTACAAACTTGTATTCTGTCATTAAGTTCTTCTTGAAGAAGCCAACTTGTACCTTAAAAAAGAATGTTCCTACAGTTAGAGCTTTAAAACCTAATCGATAAAAACAATTCTCATTCTTATAACTATTTTTCAATATATCATTAATATTTTCGACGAAAAGCCGTCCTGTCACTTTATAAAAACAGGCTGAGTCATCCTGTAAATATTTGCTATGATTAATTGCATATTCAATACATTCTCCATCTCCAAAGCCTTTTCCTTGCTTGTTTATACAAGTTACATTACCTAAGAAAAATATAAATTCAATCTGTTTTCCATATTCGTCAGCTAAATCCTGACATTCTTCCACGGGAAAATCAGACTTTGTGTTTTCACAAAAAATTATAGTATCGAAATCAGATTCTTTGATATACCTTTTTATGGTATTAAGATATTGATTACGCCTATCCTCTATATTGACTATTTTGGTCATAACCGGAGATGCCAGTTTCGCATTAATACTTCCTGTAAGCAACAATATCCTCATATATTATTTTAGATTAAATCTTATATTATTTTAAAATGGTCTCTTTTATATCCTCTACAGTGGATATTGATTTGTATAAATCATCAATTTTTACTTTGTTAAAATCTATACTATTAAAATCTTGTTGTAAAAGGAATTCAATCACCTCATCTCTAAATCTTTTCCTTAATACTCTAACAGGGTTTCCAACGGCTATTGAATATGGAGGTATATCTTTCGCAACAACGGATCCAGCCCCAATAACAGATCCTTTGCCAATTTTTACACCAGACAGAATGATCGTATAAAGGCCGATCCAAACATCATCTTCGATAATAATAGGTCCTTTTGATATCGCCTCTGCGTCCTGAATATTAAATTTTTTCACTTTAAAAGGATAAGTAGAGAATGTATCTAATCTATGATTACCGCCTAATATGAATTTGACCTCATCAGCTATAGAACAATAACTTCCTATTTTTAAGCCTTCATTGGCTACTCCCCAACTTGAAACGGTGAGATTTCCATAAGTTTCTCGTCCAACTTGAATAAGCTCTGTAGAACATAAACTATTCAGTGTAGTAAAATTATGTCTATTTAATAGACGCCATTTCCTATTATTTCTGAATATCTTCAATCTATTATAGATCTTCTCAATCATGGTTTACAAAATTAACATTTTTCTCAAAGTTCAATAAAATCTCTCTATACTTGTCCTCACCGATACCTAATACATAGTTTAATAGTAAGTTTACTTCTTGTTGAAATTCTGAAAGGGGCTGGGCTTTTAGCCGATCAAGAATTTCTAACATTTGATTTTTTGATGTGAAAATATCATTTAATCCATACATTTTGTCAAAGGCTCCATTATCGTAACGTAAGCAAGGAATTCCTTTAGCTAACACCTCATAATATGCACTTGTATTAACAGCAATAGAAAAATCGAATAACTCATTATCGGCCAATGACATTAAAGTTTGACCATTCTCAATGATTGTTAGATTACTGGCATTAGATACCCGTTTTTTATATCTTTCAATATCCAAAGAGGGGTGCAACTTCAAAAAGAATTCTATTTCTCTAATTTCTCCACATATATTTAATAGTTCGAGATTTGCATTATCATAGATATGTCTAGAGCAAAGCACCAAGCATTTGCGATAAGTATTATTAACCTTAAGATTTATACACTCTGAAGTTTTAGGATATCCTGCTACTAATAATCTTTCCGATGAAATTCCGAATCTATGATATTCATCAACTGTGTATTTTCCCCAACATAAGAGGATGTCTGACTGAAAATTCTCATAACACAAGGCATCAATAGATATATCCTTCTCCAATAAAAAAGTTACTCCATGTTGTAAAGAATATGTTTTAATATTCTTATTGGATAAATATTGAGTAAACAGATTCTCTAAAGGATGAACTCCACTAAATGCTAAGTATTTGGATATATTTGTAAGGTCAACTTTCTGCATATCCTCAATTATATTGGCATAGTGTACAAATCGCGCGGATATTATCATTTTTTGAATAAAACTAAAATTCGTATATTTTAATCTCTTCAATACATCTTTTGTACATTTAAAAATTAAGTTAGGATAAACTCTAATAATTCTATTATATTCCTTTAGGTCATTTATTGATATTTGCTTCTCCAATTTTTCAATAACATTTTGATACAATTCAGTGTGATCATTTCTGTTATATACTCCCATTGTAGACAAAATTGGTCTTTCTGTCTTTATTTTTTTTAAATTCAGAGAAATAAAAAAATAAAATATTCTCTTAAAAGAAAATGATTTCTTATCATTCACAAAAGGCCAAAGTTCAATAGCCATCACCCTATTTAGATTGATGCCTTTATATTGAATATTCAGTTGATCTTTGAGCTGTTTATATTTTTGAAATTTATTATTCATTTTTTTTATTAATAAAGAATAACCATGGTAATTGATAAATTTTCATTGCAAATATAGCGACAAAGAAAAATGTGAGGAAAGATACAACAGCAGATGCTATTGCAACACCGGTAGAATCAATCCACTTAATAAATAAATATGACATCGCAATCTGTAACATACTCAACAGAAACGTTATTGTTCCTAAAAGTTTTGTCCTGAATGTATGATGAAAGTAACATACAAACATTAAGTATCCCCCATAGAAAAATTGCCCGATCATTACATAGGGTAGAAACTTAATGGAATCTGAATATGATATATCATATACATATTTTATAATAAACCAAGATATCCAATATGCAAAGAAAACCAAAACTAATGCTAATATTACGATACTATATGTCAATTTTACTAATTTAACCTTATCTTTCTCCATACCAATATTATTTTTATTATCATCAAAATATGTCAGCTTCTTATATAAGTATGGAGCATAAGCGTTATTAAAGGCAAGAAGCACCATAGTCACAATACTTCCTAATGTCATTGCAACTGAATATAACCCGTTCTCGGTGAGGCTACACATATCAGTCAATAATATTTTATCCACACCGCTTTTCAACCAGAAAGAAAGTGCATGAGGCACCAAGGGTAATGCAAAAAATAATGCATGCGTCATATACTTCTTTGATACCGATAACTCCAAAAATCCCCTTATTTTTAATACATAAAGACTTACTAACCCAAAAACCACAGCAGAAATCAAATAACTGTAAACCCTACCTTGCCATCCCATTAGAAGGACTATCACCAGCAAAATAGTTGATAAAGCACTAAATATAGATTGAGAAATTTGATATTTTCCAAATGATAAAGGTCTTTCCTCACACCGCCACAAAACTAGATTAACATAAGTCAACGAACTGAACCACACCACAATAAGACTAACCAATTGGTATAACAAGGATAACTGCAATGAACCATATATCAAACCGTTAAATATAATCAAAAGAACCGAAACAACTACTGTAATAGCCGTATTAAGTATGATTATATTAGAAACATATAATCGCAGTTCATCTTTATTCAATTTATAGTACATGACAGGTAGTGCAGCTACGGTGCAACTATAACAAAAGACAGATAATATCTGGATTATTACGTTAAAATTTGTAATCACCCCATAATCTTCCGGCAACAGATAATGAGTCAAGAAAGGTAGCAACAGGAACGGAATTGCCTTATTTAAGGCATCTGTAACTATATAAATAGATGTATTTTTAAAAAGAGAAGATTTATATATTCTTTGTAACGACATCATTATCTCAAAGATCTAATTTTAAAAAAACTATATCCGATGCATGTAAATTCAACTTTCTTCTATCTTCCGAGTAAGTCATATAAAGGCCATTGTCAAATTGGCTGACGCTAAAGTAGTGAAATCCATATTCATTCTGGATGGTAAACTTGGTAACTAAATCCAAAGAGGAAAGATTTACTTCACTTATTGTTGCAGAATTCCGAGGAACCACTCCCCATCCAAAATTAACAGGATTACTTATATTATAAACAGTATACAGGTGATTTTTATAAAAAAATATTTCGGGGCGAGAGCCAATACTTTTTGGAATTTCGATTAAATCAGTCCATCGATTGTATAACATCTCATATTTTCCAATAAAACATTTATTATATGCAGAACGCGCAACATAATAAATAACATCATCAACGATCTCTATTTGAGATTCTATGTCAAGAATATCCTTCGGTTGGATTGTTACCACATCCCAAACAATTCCATCTGAAGATTTAAGGAGTATACCTCTTGATGTCCCTGAATATGGCGTAAGTGCCATATATGTATATCCTTTATACTCTATAAAACGGGTTATGATTAGATGGGTTATTCCCTTACCCTGATAACCAAAATCTTTAAGACATTGAGCAACACCATCATCATCTAAATTATAAACTTGTTCCTTCCCATCCACGTTATTATATCTCAACTTCGAAATCTGCAATTCTTCTTTAAACTGCAACTTATTCTTATCAAACTCCCGATAAACAATACTAGTTTTTCCATTGATTAAAGCCTGAAAATAAACTTGTATATTAGTTTCATTAACCCGTAAATTTGGGTCATATAGAGCCCTATTTCCTATCCTGATGTCTTTAAATATAGAATTTGCCTTTATGATAGGCCAACGCAAAAGGGAATCCTTATATTTCTTTCTTATATTTAGTCTGCATAAGACAGGATATATTGTTGTATGAAGGGGATTTTCAATAGATTGGGTTTCGTCACAATAATAAGATATCCAAAAAGTTCCATCATTTAAGAATCTATCGCTGTATAAAAGGGAGCAATGAGCGAGTTTTTCTTTGGTTGTATCAGAAACTACTATACCAACCTGATCGGATATATTAGATACATTAATAATATTTAAATCATCTTCTTTTGTACAAGATAATAAAAATAATACAAGAAAACAATAAATATACCTATTCATTAAAAGCGTTTGATTTATATTCTTGAAAATTACAAACAAATATTCTCATTATATTTTGTTAAATGCTTATATTCTTCTATTAATTCATACCTAGTATTCTTTCAACAGCCAGGATATCTTCCGGATTATCAACTGCAATGGTTGACCCTGTAGTTTCAACCATTTTAATAGGGATATTGAGATCAAAAAAACGAAGTATTTCTATATCTTCAAATTGCTCATAATATGCCTTTTCTGTCTCACTTCCAAAAGCTTTTAATTCTTCGTAACTAAAAGCATAAATACAAACTTGCTTTTTATAAATCGGCTTTATACTCAAGGACTCAGACTTTATACCTGGAATTGCCAATCTGGACATATAAATAAGATTTTTATCCTTATCGGTTAAAACTTTCGGTATATTAATATTTTTAGGATCTTCATCATCCAATACTGAACACATTCCATTTATGACATAGTCGGGATATTTGAGCTTTTCATTAACTATAGACTTTATATCATCCGGGTTTAGCAAAGGCTCATCTCCTTGTATATTCACATATATATCGGCTTCTATCTGCTGAGCAAAATCCCATAATCTATCAGTCCCGGTTAGACATGACTCCGACGTCATTACCACATTAAATCCAAATGAAGTTACACTATCAAAAATGCGTTGATCATCTGTTGCTACATAAGTATTCTCTATACCCAAAGCTTTTGCGGTCAGTTCAGCAACATAGATAATCATAGGCTTACCATTAATTAAAGCTAAAGGTTTACCTGGAAAACGAGATGATTTATACCGGGCGGGAATCACTCCTATTATTTTTTTCATAAAATTAGATTTTTTGATAAATAGATTCTACAATCAAGTCTGTATATAATGATGGTGTTAATGAGGTTAATTTTATGTTACAAGTTTCAGTAAAAACGTTAAATAAATATTCATTCTCATTAGATAATTCTCTTTCTCTTTGAGTCAATCCATTCGGATAACCATCATAACCTACTATATAAATATTCTTAGGCATCATTTGTAAAGCCACTTCCAAGGCTAAAGATGTACAAGAATCTTTGTATAGGTCCGTAAATGTTATAGATTCCAGTTCAAAGGTTCGATCCTCTACACTCAAAGGTACATCTGTACCCATTATACGAGGATAAGGTGGTAAAACACACTTTCTTATAGAACTTATATCGCTATTAAATATTTTTTTTAAACGTTCTCCTTCACTTCCAACCAAACAAAAATATTGTGGCGCTTCTATATTTTTATAATATAATGCATTCCTGGATGTCGCATGTATAATTGCGATATTTGGTCTTGTCTTAATAAATTGAATGATTCCATCTAAATGTTCGACTGAGCCACTTCCACCTCCAATTATCAGGACATCAGAATAGGCTATATCCTTAAAAATAGGATACTTCTTATTATCAATCTGGCACTCTTTCTTATTATCCAAAGCCCTTATTATACTATTAAACGAATAAATTCTATTTCCAACCCATTCCATCACTTCCTTTTGGGGTATAGAATTTGCTCCTGAAATCATATAAGGCAGATTTGTTCCCCATCTGTATCTTTCATGTAATGGACCAAATGTCGTTATTAAAGAACCCATCACATTGAAATCAACAGTGAGGTTATAATATTTCGATAAGTAGGTTAATAATAACTCTGTTTTAAGATTACCGGCTCCCCTTCCCATTCCTAAAATAGTAGAATCTACAAAATCAACCCCTTTTTCTATTGCAGTCAACGTATTTACCAATGCCAATTCTAAATTATTATGCCCATGAAAACCCAATGGAATATCAATTCTCTCTTTTATTCGATCTATAGATTCTGCAACTTCTACTGGTGCTATTCCTCCAAAAGAATCAACCATACATAAAAGGTCAATAGTATCTCGATTTAAATTAAAAAGATTGCTATAAAAATTTTCTATCTGCCCCCATCTAGACATATACATTACATTAAAACCAACCTCGTATCCTTGCAATTTTATCGCTTCTGCTAGTTTTACTGCTCTTTCAATATTTACCGGGTCAACAGCAATTCTTATCATGTCAACTAAGCCTTTTATAGGTTCCGTTAGATGAAAAAGATCTCCAAGTTTTGTATCTTTTTCGTTTAACATTATAGCTAGTTTCTTTTGACTTCTAGATCTTAACCTCTCCAGTTCGTAAATTGGAGAATATGCATATTTTCCCAAATAGGATTTTGAGATATTATTCCTATAACCAACTTCTAAATAATCAATAGGCAATATATTTGCCGCGTGTATATATTGATCAACTAAAGAATTTTCAAAATCCCAATTAGTATAATATCCCCCATCCCGCAAAGTGCAATCTAATATATTAATCATGTTTTCAGTTTATTAAAAAACGTTTCATATCCTCTCTCAGCACCCAAACAATAGCACTAATAGTACCAATAAATATAAATCCCATCAAAATCAACTTCTTCGACGGTTTAGCCGGAAACAAAGGCTCCACCGCCGGCTGTATCACTGTAAATACCGGAGTAGTATCCTGCACTTTTACTTTAGCCATCTGTAATTGCTGAGCCATCTGATTATAAACTGTATATGCTAAACTAGCCTCATTTTGAAGCCTTTCCTGTGTAGTTCTATATTTGGCAGATACAACATTCATATTCCCATCGACATATGCGGCCAGAGTTGCTTGAGTCTTATAATAATCGGCCTTGGACTCCTCATATAACTTTTCTGAATACGCTAAATCTTTCCGTGCTTTCTGAGTCCGGTAATCAATTATATAAGACTGAAGATAAGACGTTACCGTATCGGCTAGATATGCCGAAATCTCAGGGCTTTGCATCATTACCTCAATTGTCGTTACCCCTGTCTTTTTATCAGAGCTTATAGTCAGCCTATCAGTCAAGTTATTTAATATCTTTTGTTCCTCTTCAGATATAATACGGCTATTAGAATTACTATCATTCATATCGATCTTTTCCGATGAAAATAATCCTTTTAGTAATCCGGGCGCCTTTAGGATATAACCCCACCATGCCGCAGACTGGTAATCATTTATATAGCTATATAAAGTTGTATCAATACCCATCTTTGAATCTGTTACCTGTATATCCAGCAGTCCTCTTAAAAAAGGAGTGGAACTGATAACGCTTGGATATAATTCCGGAGAAGCTAAAGCATCCTGACCAGCAGCACTATTCAGGTTTATCCCTGCCAATGCTGCTAATGATCCCATATTTCCGGATGTTGTAGATTTAGACTCCGGAGTTAAAATTACCGTCGTCGTATATTCCTTCGGAATACTAAATGCTACAATAAGACCTATAACCAATCCGACACCTAAGGCCTTTAATATAAACTTCCTATTTGCCCATATTTTATTAGCTAATGCAAGCAAATCTATTTCTTTTTCTTCTGCTATATTGTTTTGCTTCTCTTCCATCCCTTATTTAGTCAATGCATTAATCAATAAAGCTACAACTGAGGCCATCGAAGTTATACTGGTACCAATGCTGATCGTTTCAGCTAAAGTCATTTTTTGCTTCTGTTCTTTGGATGGAACTATTATCGCACAACCCGGCTGAATCACATCTTTACTTGAGCCTTTAACCTTTGCTACCGTACCATTCATATAAACAATATAAGCCCTTTTCTTCTGAGCAACATCGTTATAACCTCCCGCCTGATCGATATAATATGAAACCTTTTCTCCTTTTTTATATAATACAGTATTCGGATACATGACAGATCCATTAATCTTCACGGTATTATCATATTCCGGTATCAGCAACATATCTCCGAGCTGTAATACCAGGTCATATTCAGATCTAGGATTTGCAATTGCTTTATCTAACTCAATTCCTATAGTATAATACTTATCGATTTCCATTAAATCGCTGGAGATAGAATCTTTTGCTCCGCTTTCGGAAAGCATTTTTAAGGATTTTCTCTGATTTTCTATTTCTCTCTGGGACTTTTCCCTCACCAATTTTGCTCCCCGGGAATAAGCATGCGGAGTCAGATCCCCTGCTCGTTTTATCACATCGGAAACTCTCTCGGTCTTTTCTTTAAGGGCATATGTCCCGGGAAACAATACTTCCCCCTGAAGCACGATATTACGCTGTTCAATATATCCCGGACTTCTACGCACATACACCTGGTCATATGGCATCAAAGTAAAATTAGATACTCCATCCGCAATTAAACCATCTTTTATACTAAAAGTAAATGTTTCTGCAATCACAGATTGACTTTCTGTACTCATGGGATCTACTATTCTACGGGCAACATCAACTTTAGCCATAGATGCTGACCCTAATAATCCTCCAGCCCGGACTATAAGATCTTCAATTGTTGTATTATCTGCATATTTATATGAACCTGGATTCGAAACATTTCCATATATAGCAAAGTTTCCTAAATCAGTAACAACATCTTTCGTTGCTACAAATAAAACATCATTTTTCCTTAAGACTATATCGCTGACAGTACCTTTAAGAAGCGAACTTAAGTTAATTGATAAATTCTCTATTGTTAAATCAGCCTTTTCCCGCGTCAATATAGCCCTGCTTAAAAACGCATCATCTTTGAGGCCACCGGCTTTTTCTATCAAATCCTTCACAGTCTTTATGTCTTTACCAATCTCATAGTAACCAGACCGATAAACAGCGCCTTGTACTTCCACTCTGTTTTCATACAGATTTAATCCGGCATGAATTGTAACTTGATCACCATCATCAAGGATAAAATTTTTAAAATTATCAGATGCCAATGTAAACACTTTATCGTAACCTCCGGTTTTCCGTACTAATCCAGCCTCATCCCGGTATGCATCACCTACAAAACCTCCCGAATACTTAATTAAATCTGCTAATGTTTCCTGCGAAGTCATTTCATAATACATCGGACGCTTCACCTTACCTGTTATTTCAACCAGTGATATATATGGCGGAACAATAATAATATCCCCATCATTTAACCGTATATCACCACTCGAATCACCATCCAACAGATATTTATATATATCGATAGTTTTAATCAATTTACCCTTACGGTATAATTGAATTAACCTTAATGAACCTATTTCATTTATACCTCCGGCATTATATAACGCATGAAAAACAGACGACAATGAAGACATGGAATAAGTACCTGGAACTGATACTTCACCCATTATATTTATTTGGATCGTACGTATTTGCCCTAAAGTAAGTTTTATCTGTGAAGCACCTTCATAATCACCTATCCCTGAATATAGCCCGGAAAACTTTTGCTGAACATAATCATTTGCTTCTTTTATCGTCATTCCATTTAAATAAACAGGCCCCAGTCTATCAACCCTTATACTTCCTTCCGGGGATATAGTCTGCCTCACAGATGCTTGGGATGCGCCCCAAATATCAATCACGACCTCGTCCCCAGGGCCGAGTTTATAATCTTCCGGGGTGGGAATATTAACATTCGGGGTAAAAGATAAATTTTTCTTATTAAATATATCCTTTCCAAATATCCGTCGCTTATTATCAACGGCAGGTTCATTGGCCATTGTCTCATCTAATACATCCGTCCTTAATTTTGAACCGTCATCTATAACTCCCGGAGCAACTTTTAACCTCGTTTGGTTCTGCTCGTCTTTTATCCTCTCTAATTGGGCTTGAGATACACCTCTTTTTAAGAGTCCAGCCGCTATTGTTTGTTGTGACGTACCCTTATCCATTTCGGACTTGACATAACTGATCACCTGATCATCTGACATTTGAGCAAAAAGGGAACAAATCGAAATCAAAAAAGTAAATAAATAAAGAATAAGTCTTTTCATATATTTGAGTTAATTTTTCCGGAAATTTATGATTCTCCAATTCTAAATTGAGCTATATAATTATCGTCGTTTTAAAAAAAATTTTGTATAAGGTAGCCCTATGTCACCTAAACCTAAAAGGATATTGATTCCAATCCGGTCAAATAAATCCAGAGCACACAAAATCAGGAATTTACCACAACCACAATCAGCCGGACCCCCTCCTGTTTTTTTTGCGTTACAAATGTAGGCATTTTTTAGCTGAAAGCAAGCATATTATCGACAAACATTTCGCCTTCCGGTAAACACCCTAAATCTGATTAATTCCAGAATAATTATTTATTATTTAAATATCCGAACAGTTCCTCTTCCACAATACAACAAATTATATGGCCGATAAGTATGTGCGATTCTTGTATCCGCGGAGTCTCATCCGAAGGGACTTTTAAGCAGATATCGCAAATCTCCGACACCCGCCCTCCTCTTTTACCTGTAAGAATAACAGACTTAATGCCTTTCTCCTTACAAGCCATTAATGCTCTCACTATATTCTCCGAGTTACCGGAGGTAGTAATTCCAATAAAAACGTCTGCAGCCTGAGCATGAGCCTGCACCTGACGTTCAAACAACCGGTCAAAACCATAATCGTTGCCTATAGCCGTCAATATAGAAGTATCCGTAGAAAGAGCAATAGAAGGTATACCCGGCCTGTCGAAATAAAATCTACTTACAAATTCCCCTGCAATATGCTGGGCATCGGCTGCACTTCCTCCATTTCCGGCCAACAGGGTTTTTCCACCTTGTTTATAGGCATCCGTTATCATTCCGGCCGCATCCTGAATATTTTTCAGCAAAGTAATATCGGTTAGTATCGCCTCTTTCACGGAAATTGAATTCTCTATCTGACCAATAATAATATCTTTAGTGTCCATTGTTTACTTTTTTCACAAAATTAATGCTTTTATATTAATCTACGGTTTTTTCATCCATACTCTTTTTTCAAATCTTGTTATCAGATGCAAACACTTACAAATTTTCTTAAATACTGAGCACAACCGAAATAGACAGACCTAAGAATAAAATTTCAGTTTTAACTACAAAAATATCCGGCTTATGCTTATATTTGCAATATGGAAAAAACAATACTTACATACCTGGAATTTTCACTTCCTATACATAATTGTGTTATCATTCCTGACTTCGGTGGCTTCATCTTAAATATGGAACCGGCCGTGTTTTTATCCAATGGCGAGATCAACCCTCCTAAAAACAGTATTGTATTCAATCCCGAATTAAATCATAACGATGGTATTATCGCATCATACATTTCCAAAAATGAGAATATATCCTATAACGCTGCATGTAAAAGAATAAAGGAGTTTGTCGCAACTATTAAGATGGGCCTGAAAGATGGCAAAACGGTTCCATTCGGCAATTTGGGTTCATTTACATCCGACAATGGAGGCAATATTATTTTCGTTCAGAACATTATGATTATACATCCCGGCCTGTTTGGCCTATATCCTATGGGTATAAAACAACTGGCCGAGATAGACAAGATAACCTTCAGGAATAAAAGGAACCTGTCCCTAAAGTACACTATAGGTGCCATTGCCGCCAGCGTAGCTGCAATCACACTGTTTATGACGCCTGTTAGTATCAAAGACAGCAATAATAAAAATTCTCAAAAAGCTGATTTTATATCAACAATTACAAGTTCATTATCACACTATCAAGATAAAGAAGTTGAAAACGTGAGCAATCAGGCATATAGTACAGAACAAACCGGCAACACGACAGAAGAAAATCCGGCCAGGCCTAAATCCGGCCGTCTTTATTATATTATTGTCGGAGGAGAAGACACAATGGACAGAGCGAATAATCTGCTCGCAAAAATTAAAAATAATGGTTTCAACAAAGCCAATATTGTAGAAGGAGGTGACAGATACAGGATATATGTATCTTCGTTCGACGATAAAACAGAGGCTGAATCGTTCCTCGATACTTTCAGGAAAGAAAACCCCAAGTTTGAGTCCGCATGGCTCTATTCTAAAAGGAACAATTAAACTAATCAATATATCATAAATAAGAAAGTCCGGAAATTCCGGACTTTTTTATTTTCAATACCTTATCTTATTCTTTTTCACCATAAGCTAAATCACCTGCATCTCCCAATCCCGGGATAATATATGCATACTCATTCAATTCAGGATCTATAGCTGCCGCCCAGATAGTAGTCCTATCCTTCGGGAAATTCTGTTCGCAGTATCCTATTGCCTGCCTACTGGCTATAATAGTTGCAATATGGATATGTTTAGGCTGTCCCTTCGTCAGCAATGCCTGGTATGACAAATCCATACTCCCGCCTGTCGCTAACATTGGGTCCGTGAGAATTAATATTTTATCCTCAATTCGGGGTGATGCTATATATTCGATATGCACATGAAAACTCTGATGATTTTCCCGGTATTTCCTGTACGCTGAAACAAATGCATTTTCCGCCTGATCGAAACAGTTCAGAAAGCCATGATGATATACCAGTCCGGCACGCAAGATAGTTCCTATCACAATAGGGTCGGATGGTACATTTGTGACCGAAGTACCTAACGGGGTCACAGTTTCCAGAGGAAAATAGTTCAACGTCTTACTTATCTCATAAGCCATGATCTCCCCTATCCTTTCTATATTACGTCTGAAGCGCATGCTGTCTTTTTGGATTTCCACATCGCGCAGTTCACTGACAAAACGATTCAATACAGTGTTTTGTTCCGATAAATTTATTGTTTTCATTATTATATTTTGAGCCAAATTTAATTGTTTTCTTTCAATTTCACAAAATCAATAATCGAAATTTATTTATTCCATATATCCCAGGCTGCCAAAGCCTGCAATTCTAGCATCTCCGCACCGTTCTTCACCTTAGTACCTCTTTCTTTGCCAAGTCTCAGAAATTTAGTTTCGGCAGGATTGTAGACCAGATCATACAACAAGGAATCCGGAGTCAGATACTGATAAGGAATGTCCGGCGCTTCATCTACATTCGGGAATGTACCTAATGGCGATGCATTCACGATTACCGTATATTCATTAAATATACCTTTATCCAAATCCTGATATTGCAGTTGTCCGGCCTTAGGTGTGCGGGAGACATATATAAAATCGAGTCCCAGATTCTTTAATCCTCCGGCCACTGCTTTTGAAGCTCCTCCCGTACCCAGTATCAACGCTTTCTTATGAATCCGCTTGTCAATCAGTGGTTCAATAGAATTTCGGAAACCTATGATATCGGAGTTGTATCCCACCAACTTTACCTTATCGCCGTCCTGTATGAATTTTATAACATTAACTGCACCCAGTTCCCTTGTCTGAGGTTCCAGATCATCGAGATATTGAATTACTTTTTCTTTATAAGGAATGGTTACATTCATTCCCTTAAGATTCGGGTGTGCCTCGACAATATCCGGAAATAAGGAAATATCCGGTATCTCAAATTTCACATATTCGGCATCGATACCCTCCCTCTGAAACTTCTCGGTAAAGAAGCGGGGTGAAAAAGACTGAACCAAAGGGTTCCCTACAATTCCATACAAATCCATAATATTTAAATTTAGCTTTGACTATATAGATCTGAAAAGGTATAAAAAAATAGGATAATACCCTACGGCAATTATCCTATTTCTATATTTTCATTTCTGTTATTTTGCTGCTTCCGGTTTGTAGCGGCTGTTGAGCAATTGTATCACATCTTTTGTAATATCGTATGAATCTTTTGCAAGCAGGATATTATCCAATCCCGTATTACTAAAGATCACCTGATAATTAGCCTTTTTATTATAATCTTTCAGGCAGACACGTACAGAATCGGTTATCTCCGCATTTACTTTAGCCTGTTTTTTCATATAATCTTCTCTCAATCGTTCTGCTGTAGTATGGAGGTCAGCCTCCATTTTCTGGATACGGACTTGTTCCTGTTGCGCGCGTTCCTGGCTGAGGAACACATTGTTATCGATTTTCTTTCTGAAATCGGCTACTTCCTGTTCAAATTGACGTTGCTTGTTGTTCAATGTAGCATTAGAATTGTTATATTCCTTCATCAAAACGTCATTTGCATCTTTTGCATAATTGTAATTGATAAGTAAAGAGTCAACATTGACATAAGCTATAGGCAAAACGCCTGTAGAATCACCTTCTGCAAATTTCAGGGATGCAGATCCACCTTCTGTGCTTTTCTTATTAGATGTAAAAAATAAAATAAACAATACGATTATTGCAACTGCAAGTACACCGTTAATAACATAAGAGATATTCTTCATTTATTTAAATGCATTAGTTAATCCTTTTTTAAAACAGAAAATCCGTGGGTACGGGACTCATTTCCATACCTGTTTTTGAGAACGACTTGGCAAAGATATATCTTTATGTTAAAACAACGCTATATTGAAACCTTTAAAAGATGTAAAAAAATTGCTTTTTATATGTTATCTCTCTAATTTTATATGTTATTACTAATTAGAGTAGTCATCTACTAAAAAATTTAACGGAATATGACAATAAAAGATTTAAAGCCTGGTGCAGTGTGGAATTATTTTCATGAAATAAGCCAGATCCCGCGCCCATCGAAAAAAGAAGGTAAAATTATAGCTTATCTGCTCGATTTTGCTCAAAAGCATAATCTGGAGGTAAAGAAAGACGATGCCGGGAATGTGCTTATTACCAAGCCTGCGACCAAAGGTAAAGAAAATCTTCCGACCGTAATACTTCAGGGACATGTAGATATGGTATGTGAGAAAAACAGCGGTACTGTCCATGATTTCGATAATGATCCGATAGAAACAGTCGTAGAAGGCGACTGGTTAAAGGCAAAAAACACAACACTGGGTGCCGACAATGGCATCGGGGTTGCAGCAGCACTGGCAATACTTTCATCAGATACAATAGAGCATGGCAAGCTGGAATGCCTGTTCACCGTGGACGAAGAAACAGGCCTGACCGGAGCCTATGCTTTAAGTAAAGATTTCCTGAATGGGGATATCCTCATCAATCTGGATACAGAAGAAGAAGGTGAAGTATATATAGGATGCGCAGGTGGTAAGATAACTACAGCTACGTTTACATACAAACAGGAAAGCACTCCTTCAAACTATTTCTGGTTTAAAGCTCAGATAAAAGGATTGAACGGAGGGCACTCCGGTTCGGAAATCCATAAAGGGCTCGGCAATGCAAACAAAATACTAAACCGTTACCTATGGACTCTCAGCAGGCAATATGGCCTGTCCCTCGCAGAATTTAACGGAGGAAACCTGCATAACGCCATTGCCCGCGAAGCATATGCCATAGCAGGAGTACCTTATAATAAAAAGGAAGAGGTAATAGTGGCATTGAATACACTGGCTCCGGAAATCGAAGCTGAGTTGAAAAGCATAGATCCAAACCTGAAAATGACAGTGGAATCTACCGACACTCCATCGTTTGTTATAGATAAGGACACAGCAAACAACTTACTGAACGCACTATATGCTTGTCCCCATGGCGTACTGGGCATGAGTTTTGAAATACCCGGACTGGTGGAAACATCTACAAATCTGGCTTCGGTGAAAATGAAAGAAGGAAATACAATCCTGATAACTACAAGCCAGAGAAGTTCTACCAATTCATTGAAGGATGATGCAGGAAATATAGTGAATGCTGTATTCACAATGGCGAAAGCTAAGGTGGAACATTCGGCGGGATATCCGGGATGGAGGCCTAATCCGGATTCTAAAGTACTGGCAGTAGCTAAAGATGCTTATCAAAAGCTCTTCAACAAGGAAGCGGAGATAATGGCAATCCATGCCGGTCTCGAATGCGGGCTATTTCTGGAAAAGTATCCACATCTGGACATGATTTCGTGCGGACCTACAATCCGGAATGCACATTCGCCGGAAGAACAGGTAGAAATCCCTTCCGTTGAAAAATGGTGGATTTTCTTACTTGAAATACTGAAAAACATTCCTGCTAAATAAAACCGACCAGGCTATTCGATATATAGCATCTGAAATAAAATATTTGCCGTGCCGATAGTAATATGCTTAATTGGCACGGCATTTTTATAAAAGGATTTATTTGTTCTATTTTTAGTTACAAGTTACAACGCTCTGTGAGCAGTTACAAGTTACGAGTAGGCTTATGCACATAGGACTAAAGCCTGAAGAGCCTCTGTTCTGTCGTCGCATCGCGATTCCGGCCTCGTCCAGCAGGCGGGGCACCCAATCCGTAAAGCGGAGGTGTAGAGCAAAATACGGTAGCTGCTATACCTGACTGATAATCCGGCTAAAGATGATTCCGTATTATTTTGCTCCACCGGAGCTACGGTTTTGGGTCGCCGGGGGATGCTGCCTTGATTTTTTGTTTCGTTTTGCATCAAGGCAAAATGAATTGGAGCGAAGCGGAATTGAAAATCGGCGTTAGCCAAATCGGTACAGCCAAATACAAGCCGACTGGCGCGTTAGAAAAATAGAACTTTAAAACAAGACAGAAAATTCCAACATAAAACACTTATTAAGAAAAAAAATGAAAGGAGATAGGGTATTCAGTCTCGATTTGCTCAGAGTATTAGCCTGCTATATGGTAATACAGGTACACGCCGGTGAATTTTATTACATTGGGGACGGAGGAACCGTCGCGAGTGGAGACGGTCCGCTCTGGGTCAACATCTATAATTCGCTGTTCAGAACAGCAGTACCCCTGTTTATAATAATTACAGGCTATTTTGTCCTGCCTGTCAAGGAACAGATGAATATATTCTTTAAGAAACGCTTTACCCGTGTATTGATACCGTTCATTATATGGTGTATATTATATGCACTATATGCTTTCGCTATGGGTAAGACCGATATGGAAGGAATATTTGTCAGTATAGCCAAAATCCCGGTTAACTATGGGGTAGAGGTCGGTCACCTATGGTATATCTATATGCTGATCGGGTTATACCTGTTCTTTCCCGTCATATCCCCCTGGCTGAATAATGCATCGCGCAACGGCCTGCATTTTTACCTCATTATATGGGCAATCACATTACTCCTCCCTTATATACATCAGGTATTCCCCGAGGTATTGGGAGAATGTTACTGGAATCCGACATCCCTGCTATATTACTTTACCGGATTTCTCGGATTCGCCATACTCGGCTTCTATCTCAAAAAATTCTGTACGGCAAAGAGCAAATGGGACCTGCCCGCCGGACTGTCTTTGATTATAACAGGTTACACAGTTACATATTCACTCTTCGCAAGCCGGCTCGGGACAGAGGAATTAGTTCCGGATCTGGAATTGTCATGGAACTACGGAACCATCAACGTGGCAATCATGGCTTTGGGGATATTTCTTGTCATAAAGAATATCAAATGTAGAAAGGACACTATCCTGAAAAAAGTAATAACAAGTATTTCCATTATGAGTTATGGCATATACCTTGTGCATATAATGGTTTTGAATTTCTTCTATTGGGCTTTCGATGATATTTTTTCCACAGCCGCAATAAAAATCCCTCTACTGGCTATATGTACTTTTCTGGTATCTTATATTATTATAAAAGTAATTTCATATCTGCCGAAGAGTAAATATATTATAGGTTAATAGTATCTTTGTATTATTATAGCCTTGTTACTTTTTAAGTTTAACAAATATATTTATCTATACAATAAAGCATTGTTTTGCAGCTCTTTGAAATAATAAATAGTAACAAATAAAAAACAAAAAAACTGTTACCTTTGTTACCTTTTTTAATAGTTACAAGTTACTTCGCCCTAGGGCAGTTACGAGTTACAAGTTAGTTCACTGTTTACTGTTAACTGATATATCTGTTACTTTTGTTACCTTTTAGGAACTACAAAACTAATTATCAACGAAATAGAGATAAAAAGATGGATAAAATGAAAATAGACATATGGTCGGATATAGCCTGCCCGTATTGCTATATAGGCAAACGAAAACTGGAAACGGCTTTGAGCCGTTTCCAGCACAAAGACAATATAGAACTTGTCTGGCACAGCTATGAATTAGATCCTGAACTTCCGAAAGAAGCTCTGGAGTCGAAAATCTACGGATATTTCGCGGATAAATATCAGATAAGTATAAATGAAGCCCATGAAACAATGGCAAATACGGCTAAACTGGCAAAAGAAGTCGGATTAAATTATGATTACGACAATCTTATCGTGGCTAATACATCCGACGCCCTCCGTCTGGTGAAGCTGGCAAATGAATCGGGACTGGCAACCGAAGCCGAAGAGATACTCTTCGATGCCTATTTTGTGAAAGGTGCAGACATAAGCGACAACAGCATTCTGGTGAAATTGGGTACACAAATAGGACTGACTGAAAAATCCATTGTGGAAATGCTGGACAGCGATAAATATCTGGACAAGATAAAAGAGGATATTGAATATAGCGAAAACGAGCTTGATCTCGAATACATCCCTTTCTATGTATTCAACAACAAGCAAATAGTGCAGGGTTCCATTCCTGTTGAAGATTATCTGGAGGTGCTGAACAAAGCATATGCCGAATGGGAACAAAACGGCATATCTACCGGAAAAGGAGAAATCATAAGCGGGCAATCCTGTTCTATAGACGGCGTTTGCAGTTGAATCGCAAACCACCCGATAACTTTGACAAAGGGAAATGTCTTGCATAAAAATGAAAATAGGTCGATAACGGAACAATAAGGACCCCATGAAATTCGTTATAATGGTTGTAAAAATAATATCCACCGAATTTACTTTCTGGTTCGGCGAACATATATAGGGAAGAAGAATATGTGGAAATACTATGCTCTTTTATCAGCCATATTTGCTGCGCTCACAGCCGTTTTAGCCAAAGTTGGAGTAAAAGATATCAATGGGAATCTGGCTACTGCTATCCGGACATCAGTTGTACTCTTCTTAGCTTGGGGCATTGTCTTTTTCAGCGGCCATCTGAAAGATGTAAAGGAATTAAGTAAAGTCAGCCTTGTTTTTTTGATTTTGTCGGGATTAGCCACAGGACTTTCATGGATATTTTATTTTAAGGCTCTGGAGACAGGCGATGTATCGAAAGTTGCGCCGATTGATAAATTGAGCATTGTTTTTGTAATGGTGCTGGCATTTATTTTCCTGAAAGAACCAATAGATATAAAAACTATTGCCGGCGGAACATTGATACTCGCCGGGACAATAGTGCTAATTTGGTAGTAAAATTATGATTATATATTTAATTACATCAATAGAAAAGTGATATGGCATTGAAAGAAGAATTTGAGCGGCAAGGAAATTGGCTTTTCCGCTATAGGGGTATATTACCCATTATTATCCTGTTTATAGGCGCATACTTATATTTGCAAACGGAAATATACCCCGAGACATTTATACTCGAAGGAACTCTTTACGAAGCATATTATGAGGTGGCATGTCTGGTTATAAGTCTGTTAGGGTTAGGTATCCGTATTTATACTGTAGGATATACACCGGAAAATACGTCGGGCAGGAACACTGCCAACGGGCAAGTTGCGGATACACTCAATACCACCGGCGTGTATTCTGTTGTAAGGCATCCGCTTTATCTGGGAAATTTTTTAATGTGGTTAGGAGTATGCCTGCTGACCGGCAACCTGTGGTTTATTATTGCCTTTTGCCTTCTATACTGGGTTTACTACGAAAGAATCATGTTTGCGGAAGAACAATTCCTAGGTAGGAAATTCGGAACAGTTTACAGTGAATGGGCAGACAAGACTCCGGCTTTTTTACCGGACTTCGGGCTGTTTATAAAACCTTCATTGTCGTTTAGCTGGAAAAAAGTATTGAAAAAAGAGAAGAACGGGTTGCTCGCCTTGTTTCTGATATTCTGTGCTTTCGATTTGTCCGGAGAATGGGTGGAACATCAGAAAGCCTATAATTACTTTCTCATTATAGCGTGCCTGATAAGTATAATCTCTTATTGCGTATTGAAGTATTTGAAAAAGAAAACCGGAGTTTTAAATGAAGCAGGCCGATAGAATATATCTTTTACATCCATCTGAAATTTGGTATGGCGAGATAAAAATGACAGAGTACTGAAATCATTAATTATGAGTTATAAAATAACGGGAACTAATTGCAAATTAAAGAAACTGCTTTATCTGTTGTTTCCTTTGAAAAGGCTGGCAAGGGGGATTATTCTATTATCCGTTTTCCTTTCGATATTCAGCTCCTGTAAAGATAGAGATGATTTTTCGGACGACAAGAGCCTGAGCCTCTCATTCTCGAGCGATACAATCAGTTTCGATACCGTATTTACTACTATCGGCTCTGCGACACGGCAGTTTAAAATATATAATAAGAACAGCAGATCGCTCGTGATAGGCTCGATAGAATTGATGAACCCAGCAAAAAGCGGATTCAGAATGAATATCGACGGAGAAAAAGGGACGAAGCTCTCAAATGTAGAAATACTGAAAAAGGACAGTCTTTTTGGATTCATAGAAGTTACTGTGAATCCTACGAATAATGAAAATCCGTTGTTAATACGCGATTCTATCAGATTCGAAACAAACGGAAATATCCAGTACCTGCAACTGGAAGCTGTAGGACAGGATGTCTATATATGGAAAGGCGAACGGATTACCCAAGACTCTGTAATTACAGGCAAAAAACCGCTTCTTGTATATGATTCCATCGTGATCGACAAAGGGGTTACGGCTACAATGGCTGAAGGCACCAAAGTCTTTTTGAGGAATAATGCTTCTATCCGGATACACGGTACGCTGATAGCCAGCGGGACAATAGAAAAGCCTGTCATTTTCAGGGGAGACCGCTTTGACAAGATTGAAGCAGATATACCTTACGACAATGTCCCGGGACAATGGGACGGCGTGTATTTCTATTCCGAAAGTTACAACAACCAACTTGAAAACATAAATATACGGAATGCCACAAAAGGCATAACATTCTATGCGTCAGACATCCGGTACAAAAAAGCAACCTTATTGAATGCAATTGTACAAAACACATTGGAATACGGGATATTAGCCACAAACAGCAATATTGACGGCGGGAACTGCCTGCTTGTCAACTCGAAAGGCGCCGCACTTAATCTCAACGGGGGAAAATATTCATTCCTGCATTGTACGATCGCCAGTTATTTCAGATGGTCGGCAAGGACGACGGAGGGCCTGGTAATAAGCAACAGCAAGGAGATGCCGTTAGTTCAATGTGATTTTATGAACTCTATCGTTTACGGTTCATTGAACAGAGAATTCTTAATGAATAGAAACGCTGACGCAGTCTACAATCATCAGTTCATAAACTGCCTGATAAAAGGCACGGAGATTTCAGACTCGCACTTTGAAAATATAATATGGAATAAAGACCCTCTATTCAAAGACTTAAATACGGAAGGTATCTATTCATACAACTTTGAGTTACAGGAATCATCTCCGGCCATAGATAAAGCTGATAAAACATATTCCAGGGGTCTGCCTTTCGACTTGCGGGGTAAATCCCGTCAGGATTCCCCCGATATTGGTTGTTATGAGCAGATTAAATAAATTCCGGAAGATACTGCAAGGCATTATATTGCTGCTGATAATCAGCATACAGGCAAATGCCCAGGAAAATTTCCGTATCATGTTCTACAATGTAGAGAATATGTACGACATAAAAGACAATCCGGGAACAAACGATGACGATCTCACTCCAAGCGGTCAATTGCACTGGACAAACCGCCGGTATTGGAAGAAGCTAAATGATATAGGCACGGTCATAGCATCTGCCGGCGATAAATATCCGCCTGCGTTAGTCGGCATATGCGAAGTAGAAAACGACTCTGTACTGTTCGACCTTACCAAAAGAGCCGGACTGAGGAAACATAAGTATGAATATATAATAACCAACTCCAAAGACAACAGAGGTTCGAACACTGCCCTGCTCTATCAAAGGGACCAGATAAAGATAATAAGCAAAAGGTCTTATACTCCCACCCTGCAATCGGACCCAATGAAAACGACACGGGATATACTTCATGTTACAGGGAGAGTCATCAATGATGAAATACTGGATATATTCGTTTGCCACTTCCCTTCACGGCGCGAAGGGATCAAAAGGACAAGACCCGACCGCATACGGTGTGCAGAACTATTGAGACAGAAGACCGACAGCCTTTTCCGCATACGGAAGAAAGCGAATATCATTATTATGGGCGACTTCAATGACTATCCGAATGATATAAGTCTATCTGAAAGCCTTGGCGCACATAGCATCAAATCCCCGGTTTCGGACAAAAACTTATACAATATGTTTTATCATTATTCAGGCGAGAAGAATGCAGGCTCTTATAAATACAGGGGGAAATGGAACTTCATAGACCAGTTTATTATAAGCGGGAACCTATTGAACCTCTCTTCTAAAATTTCGATAAAAGGGAAAGAAGCACATGTTTACCCTGCATCATTCCTCTTGCATGACGATAATAAAAAGTATGGCGGACAGAAGCCGTTCCGTACTTATTCAGGATTTAAATATCTGGGAGGATACAGCGACCACCTCCCTGTTTATATGGATTTGATTATTAAAAACTAAAGAAATGAAACACGCCATACTGGTAACAGCATATAAGAATCCACAGCAATTAAACGAACTGGTAGACTTCTTCGATGAAGACTATTCATTCTATATCCATATAGATAAGAAAAGCCGGATTACCGGTTCTGATATTAAGATGCTGGAAGAGAAGCCTGCCGTTAAGCTCGTATCGCGGGAATACAGAGTCAACTGGGGTAGCGTCGACCACCTCAAAGCCATCCTCCTTTTATCGAAGGAATGCGCGAAAGACAAAGACATAGATTATGTCCACCTGATCACAGGACAGGACTTCCCTGTAAAGTCGCCGCAACAGATATCCGGTTATCTGAAAGAGAATTATGGAACAGAGTATCTTTCGGCCAGGCCACTACCTATTAAAACATGGATAGGAGGAGGATTCAACCGGGTTATATATTACAATCTGTATGAGGTCTTTAATGCAAAAAGCTGGCATCGCCTATTTATCAAAGCATTTGTACAGATACAAAAGTTTGCGGGTTATAAAAGGAAACTGCCATCCGAACTAAACAGCCTCTATGGAGGTTCAACCTATTGGACTCTGACACTTCCGGCGGTAAAATACTTCCTCTGCTTTCTCGATAAGTATCCTAATATTTTGGAAACTTATAAATATACGTTTTGCTCCGAAGAGATCCTGTTGCATTCCATACTGATGAATTCCCCGTTCAAAGAAAAGGTAGCGAAAAAGAACCTGAGATTCATGTTATGGGAAAACAGGGACGGAGTATATCCGGCCAATCTGGACGAAAGGGATTTTGAGGACATTATCCGTTCGGACACGTTCTTTGCGAGAAAATTTGACTATCCTGTCTCCGGAAAGCTGCGAGACAGATTAATAAGATATTTATCAGGTTCTAATAGCGATTAGAATCCTCCAGGGCCTCCCGTATATTGCCGAAAACAGCCGCCAACAGGAAGCGCACCTGCTTAAGCCCGTCTTCGTCAATTCCCGCCAAAGCAGCATCCATGGTCTGATACACTGCTTTATTGGCCTTGTCTTTTATTGATTTACCAAGATCAGTGAGAAATATATAATTGGAGCGCCGGTCCGTAGTGGAAGCATTACGGTAGACAAGATTTTGCTTGGCAAGGTTATCGATCAGGCGGGTCATACTCGGCTTATCTTTAAATGTGGAGTTACATAAGGTCTGCTGAGTGACACCATCTTCACGCCAAAGAAAAGCTAATACCGTCCATTGTTCGGGTGTAATATCGAGCCCTTCTTTACGAAGGTTGCGGTACATCATACGGTTAATTGCCATCGATACTTTTCCGTTGATGATAGGGAAGATAAGATCCTGATCTCCATCCAAGCTGAGTATTTCTTCATTTTCCATTGACGGTTCCTCTTATATTGTGTACAAATGTAAGATAAGAAGTCTGCTTATCAAAGATTTTTTAAAGCTTTAGCATTTGTTATATAAATAAAAAGCTCTATCTTTGCACCTCATTTGCAAAAATGACATGTTTAATTTATAATTATTTAATTTATGAACAATTACGAAACCGTTTTCATTTTGACTCCCGTTTTGTCTGATGTACAGATGAAGGAAGCGGTAGAAAAATTCAAGACTATTTTGACCAATGAAGGGGCAAAAATAGTAAATGAAGAAAACTGGGGACTTCGCAAACTGGCTTATCCGATCCAGAAGAAATCCACCGGTTTTTACGCGATGTTAGAATTTGAAGCTGATCCGGCTGTTATCGCTAAACTAGAAATCAACTTCCGCCGCGACGAACGTGTTATCCGCTTCCTGACTTTCCGCCAGGATAAGTTTGCACACCAGTACGCAGAAAAGAGAAGAAATCTAAAATCACCTAAAAAAGAAGAAGTAAAGGAGAACTAAATTATGGCACAGCAATCAGAAATCAGATATTTGACTCCGCCTTCAGTTGATGTCAAGAAAAAGAAGTACTGCCGTTTCAAAAAGAACGGTATCAAGTATATCGACTACAAAGACCCTGAGTTTTTGAAGAAATTCCTTAACGAACAGGGAAAAATCCTTCCTCGCCGTATTACCGGAACATCTCTGAAATTCCAACGTCGTGTTGCACAAGCTGTAAAAAGAGCCCGTCACTTAGCTTTGCTTCCTTACGTTACAGACTTAATGAAATAATAAAAAGGAGGAAAAAGAAATGCAAGTTATATTGAAAGAAGACATCCTTAACTTAGGATATAAAGATGAAGTCGTGACTGTGAAAGACGGTTATGGACGTAATTACCTTATACCTCAAGGTAAAGCTGTGATAGCATCAGAGTCTGCAAAGAAAGTTTTGGCTGAAAACATGAAGCAACGCGCTCACAAACTTGAGAAAATCAAGAAAGACGCCGAAGCTTTGGCTGCCAAACTTGAAGGAGTATCACTTACTATCGGGGCAAAAACAAGCTCTACCGGTACTATCTTCGGTTCTGTAACTAATATCCAGATCGCAGAAGCTCTTGAAAAATTAGGTTACAATGTAGACCGTAAAGTTATCATCATCAAAGATGCGGTAAAAGAAGTAGGTACTTACAAAGCAACAGCTAAGCTTCACAAAGAAGTTTCTGTAGAAATTCCTTTCGAAGTAGTTTCTGAATAAGATACCGCTAAAATACAGGAAAGAGAGTTGTCATTAACAGCTCTCTTTTTATCTTTACCAAACCTTAACAAAAATTAAAAGATAAATATTATCTTTGCATCCTTACTATTAATAAATAAATACAACTTATGAGAAATTTAACAAAAACTACCCTTAGCATTATTGCTATTGTATTTGCATGTTCATTCTTTATCCAATGTAGCGATGCAAAAAAGAAATACCTGGAATTACAAGTTGGAATAGTCAACAAACAATGCCCTCTTGATATGGGAAACGGCATGACTATGGAAAAGTGTACCATTGAAGGAGGAGACACAATGGTAACAGAATTTAGCGTAGCCGATCCGTCTGTATTAGTAATAAATGACGAAACTAAAGCTACAATGATAAATGCATTTAAAAACTCACCGGAACTTAAGTCTGCAAAAGATTTTGGGATCACATATAAATACATTTATCTTGATTCTGACAAGAAATCGTTAGGAGAAATCGTTATCACTCCGGACGATTATAAATAAAAATCAGGTAAGTAATAATACAAGAAGCCGAAAGACGATATTTTGTCTTTCGGCTTTTTTATATAAATAATGTGAATGGGGGATTATTCCTATAATAATTATCTGTTTTTTGGTAAATACTTTATCTATATATATGGCTTTTAGCCGATAGCTCTTTGAAGTATTGACAGGCCCTCTAAATCCCCCAAAGGGGACTTACGATGAGGGTAAAAAGTAATAAGTAAAAAAGTGTTACCTTTGTTACCTTAAAAGTTACCATCAAAATTCACCCAGAAAGCAAACGAAAATAAAAGGGATATAAAAGAAACTAAATACGCTTATATACAGTTATTTAAACTAGTTAATAAGAGTAAAAATAGATTTTTATTTTTCATTTACATAATCCTTTTTTATCCATTATTTGTTACCTGTTTGTTACTTATGTATTTTTATAATTGTTACCTTGTTTGTTTTTCGTAAACTATTATGTTTCTTGTATTTATATAATATCTGATTATTAGTTATTTAAAAACATATATATCAAAAGGTAATTAATCCTTATTTTCCTTTGATATACCGTTCCTTGTTTGTATCTTGCCCCCGGTTTAATTTTTAATTTAATATTTATCCTTATGACAAACAGCAGGAAACAACCCAAAGCAAAGGAGCCGGTAAAGATACGCTTCAAACAACTCTCCGGCGGCAGCCAATCCATTTACTTCGATATCTACAGGAACGGTAAGCGCTTATACGAGTTCCCCAAACTTTACCTTGTACCCGAAAGGACACCCGAAGACAGGGAACTGAACCGCCGTATGCTTGACAAGGCCGTCCGTATCAAGGCGCAACGTATCGACGAACTCTCCAGTAAGGAAAACGGCTTTGTCAATATGGGACTGAAACAAAAGGCGAATTTCATCAAATATTTGCAGGCATTGACGGAACGTAAAGAAGCGGAGGGCAAGACAGCGGTATGCGATACTTATAGGAGCCTTATAAAACACCTGATCCTTTATAAGGGTGACGGGCTAACCTTCAGGTCAGTTACCAGGGAGTATTGCTGCGGCTTCAGTGAATACCTGCTGACAGCGGAGAACCTCTCCAGCCGCCGGGGCATTGCGGCAAACGCTAAAGGCAGCCTGTTATCCAAAGGCAGCCGTTACGGTTACAGCCGCGCCTTATCCATTGTATTGAACTGTGCGGTACAGGATGGTATCATTCCCGATAACCCGATGAAGAAGATGACCCGCTTCGAGCGTCCCAAACGTCCGGAAAGCGACAGGGAATACTTAGGCCTGGAAGAAATCAGGGCGCTGGTAAAGACCGAATGTATCAAACCGCTGGTAAAGTCAGCCTTCCTGTTCAGTTGTTTCAGCGGGTTGCGCTTCTCGGATGTCAAGGCCCTGAGATGGGACGATATCCAGACCGACCATGAAGGCAGGAAGCAGATCTGCTTTACCCAGCAGAAGACGAAGAAGAAAGAATACTTACAGGTATCTGACGAAGCCTTGAAGTTCCTCCCGGAAAGGGGAACCGCTATGGGAGAAGATATCATCTACCCCTTATCATCCAGCGGCTTTACAAATCAGGCCCTTAAAAGCTGGGTATTGGCGGCAGGGATAAAGAAGCGCGTGACCTTCCATGTAGCCAGGCACACAAACGCTACCCTTTTGCTGTCCCTGGGCGTTCCTATCGAGACAGTAAGTAAGCTATTGGGACATGCCGATATGAAGACGACACAGATATATGCCAAAGTCATAGATAAGAACAAGCGTGAGGCAGTCAGCAAGCTGGACGGACTGACAGACTAGGGGGGAGAGCTTTCTCTTCGTTATTCAGATGTTCGTTCCCACTCTTCAATATCCGGAGTTGCTGGTTTTGAGCTTCTGCACGCTTGGTGAGGTGTTCATGGAGAGTAATGATATTCATCTTCGGATTTTATATAGGGTTTTTGCTTTGGATTCTTTCTGTCTGCGGTTAACGTTCTATACTAGGGTCTGCTGAAAAACTCAGCAGACCAATTCATATTTAATTCGGTTTGCGTCCGCTA
>NZ_JBHSGN010000099.1:0-12732 GCF_042654545.1 Dysgonomonas termitidis | reverse complement strand
GCGCCGTTCTGCATTTGAGGAAGCGAATCCGGGCAAAAAGTATGAAAAGGATTATCCTGCCTGGCTGGAAGCAATGATCATGAAATGCCTTGAAAAGAAGCCGGAAAACCGCTACAGGAACGCACAAGTATTTTTTGACGAGATTGAAAGGAATCTTGCCGGCAGTAAGGGGTGGGCAGATAATGAATTGGCAGGGAAATTGCAGGCTGAAAATACACGCCTTACACAAAAGATGAATAATCTGTATCTATACAATACTGATTTGGAAACTCAGGTAGAGAAATTGAAAAAAAATGCAGATGCAAAAGATTTTAGTATTCAACAGTTGGGACTGCATAATTTTGATGCGACAGAAAAGCTCAAACAGTTGGAATCTAAAAATCAAGAACTGCAAAAGCAATTAGCAGCTGAACAGATGAGGCAAATACCTGAAACAGAGATTAAGCACAATCCATTTTTTATTGCTTTGACAATCGTGTTTGCCGTCGTTGCCCTTGGTTTGAGCGCTTATTTATTGTCTCACGAAAGCGGTGATCAAGCTACCATCGAACAACAAGCCACAGAACTTTCTGATTTAAAGCAAAAAAATGAAATAATCCGGGACTCGGTGCAAATTATTCCGTCTAACTCCGGTTCTGACGCGGAAATAAAAAAGTTACGGGAGGAGATCAGCCGCCTGAAAAACCAGGGAGGAAACAGCAGCCAGGTATCGGGATTGAACCAGGAAATTAACAACTTAAAATCACAGTTAAGGACAAAAGACAATGAGATTAAAGCATTAAAGAAAACGATTGGAGATATCTGATGAGAACATATAAACTACTGATTATTCCAGTTATACTGTTGATGTCCTATGCTACTTTACTGGCACAGGATGGGCGTGATTATTTGCAAAACATCAATACCTGTTTATTAAAAAATGATTGTCGGTGTGCAAAGAAATGGTATATAGCCTATAAGAACGTAACAGGAAAAACAGATGCCGGTGTAGAGAAGCAGATAGCTGCTTGTGAGGGTAATTTGCATACATCCAACGATTCGGGCAAAGTGGAAGAGAAACCATTCGTTACAGTAGAGCAGATGCCTGGCTTCCCCGGAGGTGAAACAGAAATGCACCGGTTTATCAATGATAATCTGAAATATCCGGTTGTAGCTCAGGAGTCAGGGATACAAGGCCGTGTTACTATACGTTTCGTTGTTACCAAAACAGGCGCAATCTCAGATGTAACGGTAATCCGTGGTATCGACCCTTCTTGTGATAAAGAAGCAGTAAGGGTTGTAAAAGCGATGCCAAAATGGATTCCGGGTAAGCAAAACGGTTTGAACGTACCGGTTTACTTTACTCTTCCGGTTGTATTCCGTTTGAGTGAACCGGGTTACAAGCAACATACAATACAAAAGGGAGAAACATTATACTCCATCAGTAAATTTTATGGAATTACCGTAGAAGAATTGATAAAAGCCAATCCTGAAATTAATAATAATGAATTTCGGACAGGCAATATTTTAGAAATCCGTACAAAATAAATAAACAAATGAAAACGTATAAATTACTGATGATTTTAGCCGCCCTGCTAATGGGGAGCATTACCTTATCGGCACAACAAGAAGGAAACGAATATCTGCAAAAAGCAGAAACCAGCTTATCGCAAGGTAATTGCAAGCAAGCCATGCTTTGGTATAATACCTATAAAAACTTAACGAATAGAACAGATGCCGGTATAGAGAAGCGGATAGCAGCCTGTGAAGAAGTAATCCCAGCTCTACAAATAGAGAATCGTGTTGAAACTGTTTTTTTTAGCCCAAAAAGTAGTGCAATCATTGATAGGAACCAAAAAGTTAACATCTTTAACACAGCTAAATATCTTCAAGATAATCCTAGCGCTAAAGTTAAAGTTGTAGGTTATGCAGACAAGAAAACAGGTACTCCTTCTATCAATGAAAAACTTTCTGAAAAACGTGCTAAGAATGTAGCAAACGAGTTGATCAAGAAATACAACATCGATAGCAACCGTGTAACTGTAGTATGGAAAGGTGACACAGTACAACCATATGCTGAAAATGCATGGAATGAGGTTGCTATTTTATTTCTATATTAAGATAGATAATTTTTGTAAATCTGAAAAAAGAATTTGTCGGGCAAAAGTCTATCACTTGTCCTTTGCTTGAAGTTTGGAATAGTTTTGTGTAGACAAATGAAACATTAAAAAACAATAGGATAACAAATGAAAACGTATCGATTACTGATGATTTTAGCCGCTCTACTATTGGGCAACATTATCTTACCGGCGCAAGAAGGGAACGATTACCTGCAAAAAATCGAAAGCAGCTTATCGCAAAGTGATTGCAAAAAAGCTCAGCTTTGGTATAAAGCCTATAAAAATGTAACAAATAAAACAGATGCCGGTATAGAGAAGCGGATAGCAGCCTGTGAGGGTAAAGTTAATATTCCGAACCCTCCCCCTCTTCATTCCTCCGAGCCTGCAATGGTCTATGTACAGGGCGGGACGTTTACCATGGGCTGCACATCCGAACAGGGCAATGATTGCTATGATAATGAAAAACCTGCGCACCGGGTCACATTAAGTGATTTTTACATTGGGAAATATGAAGTAACGCAGGCGAATATGCCGCCCGAGGCGGCAGCAAAAAGACAGATGCCAAATACAGCGGGAGTTATTCTCCCGACAAGGTAGCCTGGTACGGAGATAATTCAGGCAACAAGACGCATCCGGTGGGAATCAAGCAGGCTAACGAGCTGGGTATTTACGACATGAGCGGTAATGTATGGGAATGGTGCAGCGACTGGTACGGCATTTACCCTGCTTCTGCGCAGACAAATCCTGCCGGAGCTTCTGAGGGCTCTGACCGCGTGTTTCGTGGCGGTAGCTGGAGCTTCAGCGCGAGGAGTGTGCGCGTCCCGCGCCGCAGCTACAATTCGCCCGTCCTCAGGTACTACAATCTGGGCTTCCGCCTTGCCTGCAGTTCAAATCCGGAAAATGAAAAATAATAACAATTAAAAAATAAAATTATGCTTTGCAAGAAATGTAATTTTAAGAATGACGCAGACGCACGCTTTTGCGAAAACTGCGGTGTTAGTATTGAAAATGCTAGGGATACAGCTTTAGACAGTCAGGTTACTGACGTACCTCCACACCCATCTGAACCTGAAATGGTTTATGTACAGGGCGGGACGTTTTGGATGGGTTGTACACCCGAGCAAGGCAACGATTGCGATGAAAATGAAAGCCCTTTGCACAGTGTAACGTTAAGTGATTTTTATATCGGGAAATACGAAATAACGCAAAAGCAATGGCGGCTGATTATGGGAACCAATGTGAAACAGCAAAGGGATAAAGCCAATGCGAACTTGAAGATTTATGGTGAAGGAGATAATTATCCGATGTATTATGTAAGCTGGGCGGAGGTTCAGGAGTTTATACAACGGCTAAACGCGGCAACGGGTAAGGCATACCGTTTGCCGACAGAGGCGGAATGGGAGTATGCCGCCCGAGGCGGTAGCCGGAGCCGGGGATACAAGTACAGCGGTAGCGATACGGCAGGAGAAGTGGCGTGGTACAATGATAATTCAGGCGACAAGACGCACCCGGTGGGAACAAAGCAGGCTAACGAGCTGGGTATTTACGACATGAGCGGCAATGTATGGGAATGGTGCAGCGACTGGTACGGCATTTACCCTGCCTCTGCGCAGACAAATCCTGCCGGAGCTTCTGGGGGCTCTTACCGCGTGTATCGTGGCGGTAGCTGGTACAGCATCGCGAGGAGTGTGCGCGTCCCGTACCGCTACAACATTTCGCCCGGCTACAGGTACCTCAATCTGGGCTTCCGCCTTGCCTGCAGTTCAAGATAGATGTTTTGTGCCAGCAAGTATAGGCTTTTGTTAAAAAGCGACAAGGGACGAAGTCGCAAAAAGGCAAAAGCCTTTGATACCGCGAAGCGGTCGAATAATAAAAAATAATTATGCAATTTAAACTGTTTACAGTCCCGACATCGGATGATGGCGCAGCAATCGAGGAAATGAATAAATTTTTACGGTCGCACAAAATACTGGAAGTCGAACAACAACTGGTTTCTACCCGGACAGGTAGCCAATGGCATTTCTGTGTCAAATACCTGGCAAACGCACAGATAGAGAATAAACCCCAGAATGCGGTCAGAATTGATTATAAAGAGGTATTGGACGAAAAGGCATTTGCTGTTTTTTCACTTTTACGTGAAATCCGGAAAAAAATTGCAGGAGAAGACAGTTTACCTGTTTATGCCGTATTTACCAATGAAGAATTAGCCGGGATAGCTGTATTAAGTGAAATTACAGTTGAAAGTATTAAAGAAGTGAACGGTGTCGGTGATAAGAAAGCAGAACGCTTTGGTAAACGTTTAGTCGACCATTACAACCAAACTCAAACGGAAGGATGAAACGGAGGGGATATATTTTCGAACAAATTACGGATATCGATAACCTGCGCCTAGCTTTCTGCAAAGCCAAACAGGGAAAATCAGCAAAAAAAGATGTACTGCTATTTTGTGAAAATACGGATAGTAACTTATTGTCTATCAGGGATAGGCTGATGAGCGGAAACTACCGGTTCGGCATGTACCACTACTTTACAATTTACGACCCCAAACGCAGAGTTATATGCGCGGCATCTTTTGAAGAGCGGATCATCCATCACGCTATCATGAATATTTGTTCCGCCCATTTCGAAAATTATCAAATCCCCGCCAGCTATGCCTGCCGCAAAAGTAAAGGGACTTTTGCAGCCGTTAAAAAAGCAGCTTATTATCAAAAAAAATATACATGGTATCTGAAATTGGATATACGGAAATATTTTGATTCCATCGACCATGAAATATTATCCAGCAAATTGCAACGAATGTATAAAGATAAACGCCTGCTCGATACATTTTGGCGAATAATAGACAGCTATCATGTCAAAGATGGAAAGGGCGTTCCGATCGGCAACCTGACCAGCCAGTATTTTGCCAATCATTATCTTTCATTTGCCGACAAATATGCTACCGAACAGTTGCGTATCCTCGCTTATGTCCGCTACATGGACGATATGCTGCTGTGGGCTGATAATAAAACCGAATTAATGGAAAAAGGAACTTTGTTCGAACACTTTATCATTCAAAATCTGAAATTGTCATTAAAGCCTTTTGTCATGAATAAAACGGAGCACGGTTTACCCGCATTAGGGTTTATGCTATATCCCAATCAAATACGATTGAACAGGCGTAGTAAAAAACGTTTTGCAACCAAACTTACAGCTTATACAGCCCTACTGGATACCGGCAATATGTCCGAAAAACAATTTGCCCGGCGCGTTTTATCCCTCTATGGCTTTATATCCCACGCAAACAGTACAGGATTTATAAAACATATATTACAAGAATCCGGATTGGACGCTAAAGGCTCTAACCGCGTGAATCGTGGCGGTAGCTGGAACAACAACGCGAGGAATGTGCGCGTCCCGAACCGCAACAACAATTCGCCCGGCAACAGGAACAACAATCTGGGCTTCCGCCTTGCCTGCAGCACAAAACAACTTATTGATTTTGAACAAGTGTCCATATCCCTCCCTGAGAAAGGGTAAAAATAATTCATCCTTATCCGGCGAGTAGCAAATGTCCGAAAGACGGATAAGGTTTTTAGGTTTACAAAAAATATAAATAACCGACAATGAAAAAGTATAAACTATCGATAATATTGGTTGCCTTCTTAATGTGCTGTGTGATTTTACCGGCGCAGGAAAGAAATGATTACCTGCAAAGAATCGATTCCTGCACATCGCTGAACGATTGCCGGAAAGCCCGGATCTGGTACAATATATATAAGGATATCACGAATAAAACAGATGTCGGTATTGAACTACGGATAGCTGCCTGTGAAGGCACATCCCCCGAACCTGAAATGGTTTATGTGCAGGGCGGGACATTTACAATGGGCTGTACTCCGGAGCAGGGCAATGATTGTACTGGAGCAGAAAAACCTGCCCATAAGGTAACACTGGGTGATTTCTATATCGGGAAATACGAAGTAACCCAAATACAATGGGAAAAGATTATGGGAACGAACCCAAGTTATTTTAAGGGCGAAGGCGATAACTTACCCGTAGAGAAAGTAGATTGGGAACAAGTACAGGAGTTTATCCGCAGGCTGAATCAAAAGACAGGAAAAAATTACCGTTTACCAACGGAGGCGGAATGAGAATACGCAGCCCGTGGAGGTGTGCAAAGCAAGGGATACAAATATAGCGGTGGAAACCTTGCAGACGATGTAGCGTGGTACGACGGTAACAGCAATGATATAACACATCCGGCAGGTACGAAGAAAGCCAATGAGTTGGGCATTTATGATATGAGCGGCAATGTATGGGAATGGTGCAATGACATCTATGGGAATTATAAAAAAAGCGATTCGCAAACAAATCCCGAAGGAGCCTCTTCCGGTTATGACCGCGTGATCCGTGGCGGTGGCTGGCAATATAACCTAAGGGATATGCGTGTGCCGAACCGTTATGCCAACGCACCCGGTGACCGGTACGGTAATCTGGGTTTCCGTCTTGCATGCAGTGACTGAGGTATCCCTGCGTGGTGTAAATAGAAGTATCTGAAAAAATATAAGATTGCAAAATATGAGTGTGGATAGACTATTAATTGTTTCAGCCGCCTTGATTCCGGGCTGTATTGACTTTTCGGGACAGGATACTAATTTCCTGCAATAAGGTAAGGACTATTAACAATAATATGACTACATATCAACAATGTTAATTATTTGTTATACAATGTATAAAATAATTATATTTACAATTTGTAAATCGTAAATATAAAAGAAATGAAGAAACATAACGGAATGAGGCCGCAGGATGTGGTCATACTTTTGAAAATTTTAACTTTTAAGGGACGTCCGTGGACATTCTCTGAACTGGCCTCGTCTTTGCAAATCAGTGCAGGCGAAGTAAGCACTGCTATGGAGAGAAACAAGGAGGCTGGATTAGTCAATCCCGCTAAAAACAGAGTTAATAAACTTGCGCTACGTGAATTCCTGATACATGGACTAAAGTATGTTTTTCCTCCACAAGCCGGGCATTCTACACGAGGGATTGCCACTGCCCATTCAGCGCCACCTGTCAGCAACCATGTTGTGAAAGGCCGGGAAATATATGTATGGGCATATTATAAGGGAACGCGCACAGGTAATTCTATAGTTCCTCTATATGATAAGATTCCGAAATTTATAGAAAACGACGTGGAACTGTATGAATATCTGGCAATTGCGGATACATTCAGAATAGGAAAAAAACGGGAAGTGGAGGTTGCCACCATGGAACTGGATAAAAGAATGAATGATTATGGCGAATAATATAGAACTTATCCAGTGTGTAGCCGGAGGCCTTGGCTTATTGAAAGATGAGGTCGTTTTTGTCGGCGGTTCGGTTGCCGAATTATATGCACAGCAACCGGAGTTGTCGGATATAAGGCCAACGATCGATGTGGACTGTGTCGTTGAAATCAGCACATATAGCGCATATTATAAGCTGGAAGAAAAGCTGCGCCTATTGGGTTTCCATGACGACACAACTGCCGGCGCTCCCGTTTGCAGGAAAATATATAAGGGAGTCAAAGTGGATATTATGCCTGTAAATCCCGATATTCTGGGATTCAGTAACGAATGGTATGCAGACGGGATACAATATAAAATAGAAAGGGTATTACCTGATGGAACTTCTATTTTTATCTTCCCGGTAGAATATTACATTGCTACCAAATTTGAAGCATTGAACAGCAGAGGCGGGACGGATATAAGGAGTAGCCACGACTGGGAGGACATCGTATATGTAATGACCAATTGCCCGGCAATGCTGAGCAGGATTAAACAAAGCGACAATACGAAGCTTACCGAATACCTGAAAGAGCAATACCTACGCTTATTGAAAAATGCCAATATCCGCGAAATCATATATTCATCTTTACCTTATCATTCGGAAGAAGAGAGTATAGACGATGTCCTTGACCTGATTTATAAAATAGTAAATTAAAAAACGATGTCTAAAAAATAAAATAGAAATGATATTATGATAAATAAAATTTTCAGATCCGGTTTAATAATCTTTACGGTTATTGGTTTGGTTGCCTGTGGACGAAATAAGACAAATCATTCGGAAAAGGCGTTTGTTGAAACCATCTCCAATATAGAACGGGAAGGTGATTCCCAAATTAACATTGATGCCGTTTTCCAGTTGCTCGAAAACTATCCGGAAACAATGGACTTTTCTTTCGACGCTTATAAAGATTACGAAACAAATCCTGATGTACATCTGCCGGGATGGCTCTCTTTTGCCACTTCCAATGACGGCAAAGTAAGGATCTATAGCATTGAAATGAATGGCGGTGTCAGTAATCCCAACTATACCAGTTATTGCCATTTTATTCAATTCAGGCATAATGAAAAAGTGTTTCTTAAAAGTGTCATTGAATATTTTAATTCCGGTTTCTTCGTTGATGGGATTTTTTCTGTCGAAACAGAAAACCAAACATATTATCTTTTCAGATTTACATCGGGAATATTCGCACAAGGAAGCCATTATAAACAAATAATCAAAGCATATCAAACTGATAATAACGGTCATTTTAATAGTAAAAAATTATTCAAAACAAAAAAAGAAAACCTTGATGAAATAGAAATCTCGTGGGATTATGATTGTATCGAACAAGACATTCCTTCTTTGAGACATGAAGGTTGTGGAGATGAAATAATATACGACAGTAACGATAAAAAACTATTTGTTCCTTATATCATTGCCGTTGAAGGCGGTAACGCAATGACAGAGGGAAATCTTATCTATCAATGGAAAGGCGACCATTTTGAATATACCGGTATTGCTCCGGTCAAAATCCTGGAAACGGAAAAATTCCGTATACAAATAGATATAACGAACAACGGAAAGTACCGTTATACTTCGTGGTCTAAAGGAAAAAGAATGCCGGATAAACCTGATTTGATTATTGAGAATGGAATAAAAGAGTGCTGGTGTGAACCAGGGATAGAAGATTGCAATTGTAATACTACCTATGATAATGGCGAGAGCGCAGTACTCGGGGAAAGATATATTTTTGAGATGGGAAATTATATATATATGTATGAAGATGGTTGGATAAAAGGAGGCTATGTTAATGAATTATCCGTAATTAAAAACGGCTACAAAATTTTAACAGAAAGAATAGTCGAATGATAACCTGAAACCCGAACTAGGAAAAATCAGAGTTTATCAGTGGAATTAAAAATTTACCTGTGCTATTATCCGGAAGAAATGGATATAGATAATATTCCTAACCGGACTTATAAAACAGGAGATTAAAAATGATATCTAAAAAAATAAAATTACAGAAAAATGAACGTGAGCAGATTATTAATTGTTTCAGTAGCCTTGATTTTGGGCTGCTCTGCCCTTTCCGGACAGGAAACCGGTTTCCTGCAACAAGGCAGGGACTGTTACCGGCAAGGCGACTATGAATGCGCCATTAAAAATTACAAAAAATCGCAAGCCCTGGAAAACCAAAAGGTGGATGATTTGCTGGGCAATGCCGAAAGTTGCCGCGCCTTGTTGAAAAAAGGAGATGACTATTTTTTTCAATCAGACTATGCAAAGGCTAAAACGTACTATCAATTAATCCTTGAGACGAATCCGGAGGATGGCAATGCTAAGAACAGAATCACAGCCTGCGACAAAAATTTGAAACAATCAGAGGCTCCCTATGTGGAACTAAAAGGTGTCAATATCATTGTTGCAAAGAAAGATGCAAGTAACGAGAGTCTTGTTTGGGCGGACGCAAATACATTGTGTGAAAATTTAATACTTGGAGGATACACAGATTGGCGATTACCTACAAAAAATGAATTATCTACAATCTTTACTAACAAAGATATTATTGGAAGTTTTCATAATATGTACTATTGGAGTGGCACAAAATGGAGTAGCACTAGACATTCTGCTGTTGACCTAGCAGGTGGCAAAGTATTGGAAGCATATGACACACAAACTATGTATTGCCGTTGTGTACCTAGTACTATTCCACCGAGAGTATACCCGAGAGCTACAGGCTTAACAATATACAAAAATTAAATAAATAAAAACTATGTTCAACAAATTAATAAATTTCTTTGCACCGAAAGACGAAGAAATACCGAAAGAAACGCCGCAGCAAGAAGTCCCGAGAGCGGAAAGACAGGAGAAAAAGGGAAATAATCCACAAACGGCTACCGATACCGTAACATTCCGCAGTAATTTAATAGAGGCGATTGTGAACAAACTACGCCCACAAGCATTCGCGGATAAAGTGGACGGTTATTATACATTATATGTCGCAGGAACGAACGATGACCTGAATTACCAAGCCGAAATAAATAAGGCCGACTTCCTGAACGATTTACTTTTGGCATTGGAAAATGCGAATATTACGGCAGTAGCCAATGTTCCATGGACAATAAAAACCGAACTTCCGCCGGAAAACGCGGCAGGTATTTCGGAGGTGATGCCCGGCATCCGTTTGCAGTATGTAAATAAAGTAGCAGAAGCAACGCCCGCACAACCGGTTCACACCAAAGCCAGAGTGAGTATCTGGCACGGTAGGGGCTCCCTTGTACAGAATTCTTATCAGCTCGATTCCACAAAGCAAAAAACATACAACATAGGCAGAGGCGAGTTTAACGAAGAAACATTCCATGAAAATCATATCGTCATAAATGATCGGGAAAGCAATCCTGACAAAAATGAACTGAATACTTATGTGAGCCGGATGCATGCTAAAATCGTGTTTGTGGAAGGAAAAGGATTTTGCCTGCAAGTGTTGCCCGGCGGCAGTAAATTAGCTTCCAATGGCAGGACACGGATTATACACGGCGAAGATTCGAGTGTCGAAGCACAAAACCTAAATGTCCGGTACCAGTTGTTTAACGGGGACATCATAGAATTGGGGCGTAAGGTTTTGCTGAAATTTGAAACGGCAGACGATAATATGACGGAAAACAGAATCCGGCCCAATAAAGGTTTTGAAGAAGAAGACTTGTTTTAACACCGATAAAGATTATGAATGAATTAGGACAAAAAATAAAACAGGCGTTCCCGGATGTCGCAATCCTGAAAAACCAAGACAACTACAGTGTTTTCAACGGGCGAAATTTGCCTTCCTTTGTGAAAGATTTCCTTATCCGCAAGCATATCGATGGCGAAGGGATTTTGGACAGGAATGCCATCGTCTCATTTCTCGACAAGCATATTCCCGATGACAATAATATGGTAAAAAGCCGCCTGTTAAGCCAGGAAATCGTACAGCTTTTAACCCGCTTTATTATTTCAACCGACATCAAAGAAGGAAAAGTCCGATTGGCTATACCGGATGCGGGAATTAAACTTACCGAGGCATTTATTCCCGAATGGTTAATAAGCAAGCATAAAGACGACCTGATAGACGGTGAAAAATGGGGTGTTATCAAACTGAAATACAATCCGCCTTACGGACGGGAAAAAGGGTGTATCGAATTGACGGAATACAAGCCGTTCCGCCCCTATAAGGTCGATCTGAAATATTTTACAGATTGCCGCAAA
Organism: Dysgonomonas termitidis; assembly: GCF_042654545.1. Lineage (GTDB taxonomy): Bacteria > Bacteroidota > Bacteroidia > Bacteroidales > Dysgonomonadaceae > Dysgonomonas > Dysgonomonas termitidis. The sequence continues at coordinate 1,102 of NZ_JBHSGN010000099.1, read as the reverse complement.
CAGTTTTCGACAGAAGAGTGGGTAGACGTCCTGCTCTCTGCAATGGAGTATAATCCTCAGGGATTTGATAATATGACTCAAAAACTGGAGTTTATATCCCGCCTGCTTCCTTTCGTAGAGCCGCGTTTGAATATGATTGAACTGGCGCCTAAGGGAACAGGGAAATCGTATGTTTTTGGCAATTTGAGTAAATACGGGTGGCTGGTAAGCGGCGGAAAAGTGTCGCGGGCCAAATTGTTTTATGACAAGGCACGGCAACAACCCGGAATAATGAAAAATTATGACCTGATTACTTTCGATGAAATACAAACCATTGTTTTTCAAGATCCATCCGAAATGCAAGCTATCCTTAAATCTTATCTGGAGGCAGGCAAGGCAACGGTGGATAACTACGCGTTCCTTTCCGAATGCAGTATGATGCTGATGGGAAACCTGCCTTTAACAAGCGACAACCAGCCCACCGACAACCGGTATTTTACGGCTTTACCTGAAAATTTCCGCGAATCCGCTTTGTTAGACCGTTTCCATGGATTCATAGAAGGGTGGAAACTGCCTCGTATGGAACAGGGTATGATATTGAAAGGCTGGACTTTGAACGTTGAATATTTTTCGGAAATCCTCCATGCACTCCGTACTGCTCCCGAATATTCATATCTCATTAATGAAGTAATATATTCCGAAGAAAAGAGCGACCTGCGCGACCTAAAAGCTGTAAAAAGGATTGTCACGGCATACTCCAAATTACTGTTTCCCCATATTACAAGCGTCGAAGATCTGGATAAAGAGGAATTCAACACCTATTGCCTTGAACCTGCCATCCGCCGTAGGGGAATCATAAAAGAGCAGTGCCATAAGATAGACGACGAGTTTAAAGAACATATGCCCGACATCCGGATTACAAATTATGGAACAATAAATAACAATTAAACCATATAATCATGTCACAATTATTTTTAAGCGAATATGAAATTTTAAGCAGCAGCACCTCCCACGAGGGCGCATTCGCTACTGTCTATAAAGTGCGCCACAAGCAGTTGGGTTACATCCGCGCTATCCGTGTATTGCGCGAAACCATCGTAAACGAGAGTGACCTGAAATACCA
>NZ_JBHSGN010000098.1:0-10327 GCF_042654545.1 Dysgonomonas termitidis | reverse complement strand
GATATGCAGGATGGCTCTAATTATCAGGTAGGATAGTGATAAAAAAAAGACTGCATGCTTACACATTACAGCCTTTTTTAAGTAGAAATTTCAGTTAAATATTGGTGTAAAAGTAAAAATAATTAGCGGATTAGCAAATGAGCGGAGCAGCTTATAACTTATTACTCATAACTTATAAATTAAAAAATTATGTTACAAATCACAACCACCGATAAGGCTATTAAGGTCGTAAAAGACGGCCAACTGGTAGCCATCAAACAAAAGGGCAAAATATGGTATAATTATACCGTAAACGGCGTGTATCTGTATCCCTTTTCGGACAAAGACGACTTTATAACCGAGACCTGGGCAAACGGCGTGACGCTCGACGGCGCCGATATCACGCCCGGCAATGTAGAAGAAAAATTCGAGGATTTTTTTTTGACTAGTGGCGGAGGGGGAACCGCCGCTGTCTGGGGACAGATAACAGGAACGCTGTCTGACCAAACCGATTTGAATGATACATTGACCGGCATACAGGAAGACACCGACGGGCTTACTGCCATAATTACAGGCGGTACGGCCGGGCAGGTGCTCACATCTTCCGGAACCGGTAGCACACCTGTCTGGCAGACTCAAAGCGTGGAGATGCCGAACGGAAGCGTTAACGACACTTATCAGGACCAGCCAGTAGACCGCTACTATTGTGTCGCTAAAATAACGTCCGACCCCCGGCCGGAGGGCAGCTTCTGGTATAAAGACATGTTCAGGTTCGATTTTATCATAGCTAATCAGGCGGCGGATATAAACGGATACTCTGCAATAGGTAATGTCAGCGTATATGCGGGACAGTGGCCGAACGACGCGCAGGTGATAAACAAAGTTGTTTCGGTAGGCACTTTAGAAAGCGGCAACCTGTATATAACTCAAGAAGAGGTTCCTGAGAATGGCGCAAAAAGGGTGGTCTATAAAATATGGATGCGTAAATATATCACTCAAACGCACGACAGTAACATCTGTTTCCTTCAGGTGTCAAATATACTGTATTATTCCGGAGAAGGAGGCATGGTCGATTACCTTATAGAATATTTCAAACCGACGGCCCCCGATGAGTTTATTGGCACTTTGCCATCACAGACAGAAGCATCAACCCCTATAGAAGAAATCTCTTTCAATGGGAATGTAAACCAGGATCTGGAGGTGCCCGGAGGGCAACAGCTGGAAGCAATCAACATACAAAACGATAGCTTGAGGCTAATGGTAGTCAGCCAGGATTGGCTGGAAGGTAACAGTGAGACAAAGATCGGGCAGATATCTTTAGTTGACTACGGCGGCGGGGAGGCAATCATCTGGGACTACCAAAATGGATGGAACCCTGACTTTGACTTCCTGTATGCCGATACTGACAAAGAGTATTATGTAGCATGGGACACAGTAACTAAAACTATAACATTCACCCCGGGGGATGTAGTTACGAATGTAAGCCCTGATATAGGTGTATTGGATGGGATGTTATGGGTGAACGGGTCGCCGGGAGAATCGGTAGAGGTGTAAAAAAGCCGGGTACAATGATATGATGCTGTATAAGTTTACAGTGTGACGCAGTCGGCGCGCAATAGTAAAGCCCCTTTCGGGGCTTGCTTCGTTTTGGTGCTTTGTGTGTTTTTATGTACATTTGGTTCTGTGTTTTGTGCGATTTGGTTTTTGCAATAATAGAGGGTAAGTAAGAAATTATGAATTTGAGAAAAGTTGTCAATTTTGTCAACTTTTGATAAATAATAAGTTTTAAGCAGTATATAATGAGTAGTTTATATGATATAGTTAAAATACTCCCTCCGGGGGCTAGGGGGCCTAGATGATACAATTTGCAAATGAACATACAATGCCGTTGGTTCGCCGGATGTGGAAAACATGCTTTGGCGATGCTGACGATTTTCTGGATATCCTTTTTAAGTATAAGTACAGGAATGAAAATACGCTGATATACTTTGACGGGGATAAAGCTGTCGCCTCTTTGCAGATGCTGCCCTATACAATTACGTTTTACGGAGAAGAAATTCCCTTTGCCTATTTAGCGGGGTTATGTACTCTGCCCGAATACCGCAGAAGGGGGTATATGGATCGATTGATACACAAGGCGCACAGCGTGATCGGAGAGAGAGGGATACCCTTATCCATCCTTGTGCCGGCAGAGGACTGGCTATACGGTTTTTATGAAAAATACGGTTATCAGAAAGTATTTGATAAAGGAAATACCCCGTTATATCCGTTAAAGAAGATACTGGAAGATAATCCTGATATGGCCGGGGCTTACAAAGTATATGACGCATTGTTCCGCGGTAAAGACCTTTGTGTGCAAAAAACATTTACGGATTTCAAAGCTATAGTAGAAGAGCAAATCATAGACGGATTTCCGGAAAAGTACGATATCGCAGGGATGGCGAGGATAATGGACGCAGATTTCCTGTACGGTTTGTACTCCGAAAAACAACCCCATGCCGATATGGAGATAAAAGATATACGTTTCCTATGCCGCCTGTTGTTCGGTTATAAGACGGATGAACTGGATGAGCCTTTCAGAAGCTTATTCCCGTTGCGTCATCCTGTAATGAACCAGATGCTCGAATAAAAGATTTTTTAAGAACACCGGAATGATTTTTTAGGCCGATTCTGAAAGAAATCCACTATCTTTGGTACTTGATTTAATGCTGTATCCTGCTAATGGAAAACTTCGGAATAAGAGATATTGTTGATATACTGTTGGTTGCAACAGTAATGTATCAATTGTATAGGATTGTATCGAGGTCTGGTACGGGCGCTATTTTTAAAGGTGTTTTAGCATTTATAATCCTTTGGGTGCTTGTCTCGCAGGTGTTGCAGATGCGCCTGATGGGTGCTATCCTCGATAAGTTTACCGACTTCGGGCTGTTTGTACTTATCATCATTTTTCAGGATGAAATAAAGCGTTTCCTTATATCCCTTGGTTCGAACCGTACTTTTCGCTTTATAACGAAGATATTCAGGTCGAAAGATGTAGGGGAGTTAAACGATTCTGTAATAACCTCCCTGGTGCTGGCTTGTATGAATATGGCCAAGACTTATACCGGAGCCCTGATTGTGATAGAGCAGGAGATAAAACTTGGTAATTATGCCGATACCGGAGAAGCACTGGACGCCGATATAAGCACACGTCTTATAGAGAATATTTTCTTCAAGAATACGCCTTTGCACGATGGGGCTATGATTATAGGAGGTAACAGGATCAAGGCGGCAGGATGCATCCTTCCGGTGGCCCAGAACCATGATATTCCAAAGTCTTTCGGGTTAAGGCACAGGGCTGCCATCGGTATATCGCAGGAAACTGACGCTAAAGTAATTGTGGTATCGGAAGAACGCGGTAAGATCTCATTTGTGAGTCAGGGTAAGATCGAAGCGAATATAACTCCTGAGAAATTGCAGGAACTTCTTATAGGAAGTATGCGTAAGAAGAAAAAGGCGAAAATGACAGGAAGTTAATTTTGATAACAGGACTAAAATATAAGGCGTAAAAGTACCCACTTTTACGCCTTATGTTTTTTTCTCCAGATTTATTATTTCTGATCAAACTCTCCCGGATTATCAGGGATTATATCAATTAAGTATATTTTAAATCTCAATGTTGTATAAGCAGGCACGGCTATATATCTTGTGCCGCTGGCGCTGGTGCTGTAATAATCAGTTGTTCCATACCCAAGCTGATAAGGAATAATTACTTCAACCTGTTTCCCTTTCTGCATGTTTTGTAGCATAGTCCTCATTCCATCAATATAATCGCTGACACGTCCACGCAGGATATAACCATTGTTGTCGTTTTGAAAAATATACTTTGTTCCATCTTTTTGCAGGAAGAACCCTTCGCAACGATAAGCCACACTATCGGTAAAATATGGAGTTTGGGTATCTGTGATTTTAGTTGAAGCAGTCTTTGTGATCTCTGCGTCATAATCATCTATATACTTAAAATAGATAGTACCGTTTTTGCTCTCAGATTCACGTGACTGATACACTGATTTATCTATATCCGCCACCTGTTTTTCATTATACGCTTTCCATTCCTCATCAATTACAATATTATTATCATCAGTGCTGCAAGAGAAAAAGAATGCCAGCGGGCAGAGTATGGCGATTAAAGCAAATAGTTTTTTGTTCATAATTTTTATAGTTACGAGTTACGAGTTGCAAATTACAAGGGGCGGAATTCATTCATCACTTATAATTTATAACCCATAATTATTTTATATTGTTTTCAATAAGTTCTTCATACTTACTTTGTCGGCTATTATATCAGCCAGTTTGTCTATGGCTACGCGCTCCTGTTCCATAGTGTCGCGATAGCGGATTGTAACTGTATTATCCTCCAGCGATTGGTGGTCTACCGTTACGCAATAAGGAGTTCCAATAGCATCCTGACGGCGGTAACGTTTACCGATACTGTCTTTTTCGTCATACTGACATTTGAAATCGAATTTCAAATTATCGATTATTTCCTGGGCCTTCTCCGGCAGTCCGTCTTTCTTTATCAAAGGCAGTACAGCCAGCTTGATTGGAGCTAATGCTGCCGGTAGTTTCAATACCACGCGGCTTTCTCCGCCTTCCAGTTCTTCTTCGCAATATGCTGCTGACATAGTGGATAAAAACATGCGGTCGACACCGATTGATGTTTCAATAACGTAAGGTGTATACGATTTATTGAGTTCGGGGTCGAAATATTGTAATTTTTTACCTGAATATTGTTCATGACTGCTCAAGTCGAAGTCGGTACGGGAATGAATACCCTCTACTTCCTTGAACCCGAACGGCATCTCAAATTCGATGTCGGTAGCTGAATTTGCATAGTGAGCGAGCTTGTCATGGTCGTGGAAACGGTATTTGTTATCCCCGTATCCAAGCGCCTTGTGCCACTTCATACGTGTTTCTTTCCATTTGGCAAACCATTCCAGCTCTTCTCCCGGACGAACAAAGAACTGCATTTCCATCTGTTCAAATTCGCGCATGCGGAAAATAAACTGCCGCGCAACTATCTCGTTGCGGAATGCCTTACCTATCTGAGCTATACCAAACGGTATCTTCATCCGTCCTGTCTTCTGTACATTCAGGAAGTTTACGAAAATACCCTGTGCCGTTTCGGGGCGCAGGTATACTTTCATTGCGCCATCAGCGGTAGAACCCATTTCGGTGGCAAACATCAGGTTGAACTGGCGCACATCGGTCCAGTTACGTGTTCCGCTGATCGGGTCTACGATTTCGCAATCGATGATAATCTGGCGAAGCTCTTCCAGGTTGCTGTCGTTCAATGCTTTTGCGAAGCGGGTATGTACCTCGTCGCGTTTTGCCTGGTTTTCCAGTATACGCGGGTTTGTCTGGCGAAACATGGCTTCATCGAAGCTGTCACCGAATCTTTTAGCCGCTTTTTCTACTTCTTTATTTATTTTGTCGTCGATCTTTGCCATGTACTCTTCTATCAGTACATCGGCACGATAACGTTTTTTGCTGTCCTTGTTGTCAATCAAAGGGTCGTTGAAAGCATCCACATGCCCCGAAGCTTTCCAGATGGTAGGGTGCATAAAGATAGCGGAGTCGATACCTACTACATTTTCGTTGAGCAGTACCATACTGTCCCACCAGTATTTCTTGATATTATTTTTCAGCTCCACACCCATTTGCCCGTAATCGTACACGGCACTTAATCCATCGTATATTTCACTGGACTGAAATACAAAACCATACTCTTTGCAGTGTGAAACTATCTTCTTAAAAATATCTTCTGACATATCCCTTCAACTCGTTTTATGTTTGTTTTATATGTAATTGAATAAGTTGCACAAAGTAAACACTTTTTTTTGATATAGGAGGGGGTGCCATATCACTTATTAGGGAAACCACACGAAATTTAATCTTTTTAAAAAAGTTTATCTATATAATAAGCTATTAGCCGTTAGCTATTAGCTTATAGCTCTTTGAAGTGTTGATTAAAGCAGTTACGAGTTTGCCTCGCCTTCGCTTCGGCGAATGTTATTTCTTCGCCCTTCGGGCAGTTACGAGTTACAAGTAAACAAGATACGAGATACAAGTTGTTAACTAATGACTGTTTACTGTTTACTGACATATCTGTTACCTTTGTTACTTTTTAACCATATATAGTTAACGAATGCAAAAATGACAGAATAAAAATAGTGAAAAATATGTCAGGATTGTCAGGTTTTAACATTGCATGGTTAATAAATATAAATTTGATTAAGCGCCAGACCAGAGAGAATAGAAATAAATAAAATTTTCTACAATGCACTTTAGTGAATTTTCCATGTTTAACACTCTATAGAGAAATACTAAAAAAAGCGTTACCTTCGTTTTTTATATAAAATAGAATATTAATGAGGTATTTGTATTTATTCCTGCTGTTTGTAATAAGTCTCACTTCTGTTTCGCAGACAGGGAAGAGAGATGTCAGGGGATATATACAAGGCACTGTATATGACGAAAAAACAAAAGAGCCGATCGTTTCAGCGACTATTCGCCTGTTAAATCAGTCAGATAGCGTTTATATACAAGGTGTGGCGTCTAGCGAAAAAGGAAAGTTCAGGCTTTTGGCATCTCCGGGCAAATATATGCTGGAGGTCTCATTTATAGGTTATAAGACTTTTTTACAAAACTTTAATACTACTGCAAAAAGCCCGGATTATGCGGCAGGAGATATCTATTTGGAGGAAAATACAATTGAATTGGGCCCTGCCGTAGTAGAAGCAAAAGTTCCCAACATTCTGGTAAAAGGAGATACAATAGAATACAATGCGGGTTCATATACCTCACAGGAAAGTGATATGTTGCAGGATATGTTAAAGAATATCCCCGGAGTGGAGGTAGATGCGAACGGGAATATAACAGCCAATGGTAAAACTATAAATAAGATACTGGTAGACGGTAAAGAGTTTTTCGGAAACGATATACCGATGGCTCTCGCCAACCTGCCTGCCAATATGATAAAGAAGCTGCAATTGTATAAAGAACAATCCGAGACGGCAAAAGTAACAGGATTCAGGGATAAAGATCCCGAACAGGTGCTTAATCTGGTCGTAAAAGAAGAACTGAAGCAAAGCACTTTCGGCGATATCAAAGGAGGATATGGCAGTGACGATAAATACGCCAATAAGGTACTGGTAAACCATATGCGGGGCGATAATCAGCTTTCCTTTGTGGGGGATATGAATAATGTGAGTGATGATGAATATATGTCGGGGATGGACAATGGCATAGATAAGAATAAGAATGTGGGTGTGAATGCTTATATGCAAGTCTCGGAGAAATTCAAAATAGGCGGAAATGTAAGGTATTCGAACAACGAGAACCTGATGGAAACCAAGACGAATACTCAAACATTCCTTTCCACAGGCGACCGCCTTGCAAAACAGAATATGTCATCGTCCAACATGCGCGAAAATACGAATATAGGAATGAATATACAGTGGAAACCCGATAGCCTGACCACCGTTTTTGCCCGCTCGTATGTCAGTTTCAATAATACAGGTAGTGATCAGGTATCGACGAATTTTTCCTATGTGGCAGACAAAGATACCACTTCGGGACAGTCTGTAAATCGGTCGAAAGGAGACGGATACAGTCTGAATAATTATTTCACTATCGGCCGTAAACTGAATAATAAAGGGAGGACGGTCAGCTTGTCTTTTAATAACTCGTTGCGAAAAGATAACAGTAAAGGGACGAATTATTCCCACACAACTTATACCGGAGAGACAGAAGACAAAATAATAGATCAACGGACAAATACTGATAATAAAACAAACAGCTATAACATATCCATGTCTTATGTGGAGCCGCTTGGGAAAGATTACCGCCTGCAACTTTCCTATTCCTACGGCCTGAATGGCTCGGAACGGATACGTGACGTACGCAAGAAGGACGGGGAAGGTAATTATACGATTATAGATTCGGCTTATGCCCGGAACACTGACAATACATATATAAACCAGAATGTCAGCCTTAACTTCCAGGCGACAAAAGAGAAATACAGATACACTATTGGTTTTAGCGTAGACCCTTCGCATTCCCGCAGTAAAATCAGCCTTGGTGATTCTATCATCGAAAATCTGAGGCAGAGTGTGGTGAACTTTTCTCCAAGCCTCAATTTTTCATATACTCCGGATGAAAGGACAAATATAGATTTTAATTATTCGGGTTCTACAAGCCAGCCCGGGATCAGCCAGTTATCAGCTGATACGGTCATTGTAAATGCCTTGTCGAAATATTACGGCAACCCTAATCTGAAACCCAGCTACAGTAATAATTTAAATGTCTTTTATCAGAAATCGGATTACGAGACGAGCCGTTTCCTGATGCTTATGGCCGGATTTAATTATACATTCAACAATATTGTGGACTATACCCTGATAGACGAACAGGGGAACAGTACCAATACATACAGGAATGTAAGTGGAAATATGGGTGCCAACGTAAATTTCATGTACAATACACCTTTAAAGAATAAGAAATTCACTGTTACCAACAATTCTACAGGCAATTACTACAAGAACATCGGCTATACTAACGGCGAAAAAGCCATAACTCATAATGTGGTACTGGCAGAACAGGTGTCGGCCAGATTTAAGAATGATAAATTCGAAACAACTCTGCGTGCAGGCATATCTTATAATATGACAAGGAATAACCTGACCGATTTGCAGGACAGGAATACGACGAATTATACACTCAATCATTTTGCCATGTGGCATCTTCCTTACGATTTTGCCATTACCAGCAGCCTCAGTTTTTCTTATTATTCGGGGTATGAAGATGATTTTAAGAATAGTGAGGTATTATGGAATGCATCCATATCGAAACAATTCCTGAGGAAGAAAAAGGGTACGATTAAAGCGCAGGTTTTTGATATACTTAACGACAGGAACAATATTACCCGTTATGTGAGCGGTAACTATATGTCCGATTCACGGACAAACACAATCAACCAGTATTTTCTGGTGACCTTCTCCTATAAATTCAATATAATTAAAGGGAAAAAGAGTTCAGATGAAGGAGAAGAAGTATATGAAGGCGGCTATTATTAACATAAGATATACAAAAGCCCCTCTGATCGGTCCGGATCAGAGGGGGCTTATATTCTCTTAAAAGTCGACATGATCGGGGTCGGGGCCGATGCGCATATTCTTATTCAATGAGTTAATTGCCTTGATGTCTTCATCCGCCAGTTCAAAGTCGAATATATCGAGATTTTGAGCCATTCTTTTTTCATTGGCTGATTTTGGTATTGTAACCACCCCTCTCTGATAGTCCCAGCGAAGGATAATCTGAGCAGGAGACTTCGAATGTTTAGCTGCCAGGTCGGCTAATATTTTTTCTTCGAACAAACCTGTCTGATTTGCAGCGAACTGGCTCCACGCTTCAGTCTGAATGCCTGCTTTCTTGCAGAAATCCAAATCACTTTGCTGTATCAGGTAAGGATGTAGTTCTATCTGATTTATAGCTGGTACTATAGTTGTTTCCTGCAATAAAATTTCCAGTTGATGTTGCTTGAAATTACTTACTCCGATGGCTTTTACTTTTCCGCTCTGGTAGATTTCTTCAAATTTTTTCCATGTTTCAACGAACCTGCCCTCTACTGGCCAGTGTATCAGATATAAGTCCAGATAATCCAGATTGAGCCTTTTCAGACTCGCTTCGAAAGCTTCCTTTACTTTTCCACTCCGTTGGTCGGCATTCCACATTTTAGTGGTGACGAAAATTTCTTCCCGTGGAATACCTGAATTCTTGATTGCTTTGCCTACTGCTTCTTCGTTGTGATAATACATAGCTGTGTCAATATGCCTGTATCCGACCTTTAGCGCGGTTTCTACTACTCTTTGCGCCTCGTTGTTATCCTCGATGCGGAATACGCCAAGACCAATCCATGGCATTTGTACACCATTATTCAGTTTTACTTTTTCCATTGCTTTTCTATTTATAGATTATTGACCGTGATATTAATTTAACAATTTAAACTGTGATTAAGTTTAGATAATTTTATCTATATAAATATGGCTTTTAACTCTTTGAGATATTGAAATAAGTAATGTGCAGACGGGTAGGCAGGTGCGTTGTTAACTGTAAAAGGTGTTGTTATTCTGATCCTATCGCCTTCGCAAGATGATGCTTTATAAAATGAATATTAACAAAAAGACAGCTAAAATCTATTGTTATGTAAATTTTTATTATCTAACTCACAATTCTGTTGCTTATTGAATAATTAATTCAAGTTGCTATTTATAGAATTATCCAATAAAAAAGGTCAATCCCTTAACTT
>NZ_JBHSGN010000097.1:0-825 GCF_042654545.1 Dysgonomonas termitidis | reverse complement strand
ATGGACTGAAAAAGGAAGGGCGTTTATCCACCGTTTATTTCAACGGGCCGGAACTGTGTGGTGATAGACACACACCCTCTCTTTAACACATGAAGTAAGGCTTCAACTAACAGGTTATTCCACTTTCCAGACTTTGTTCGCGTTGTCGGAAAATGTTGCCAGCGTTTTTGAACCCTGCCTCAATTGCAGTTTCCCGTCTTTGATCCTGAAGTTGTCGGCGGAATTGAGCGCTCTCAACAAGGCGGCTTCAATATCCATGCCTGAAGTGCAGAATTTACGGGTAGAGGCTATCCCGCTGAAGCTGATCTTATTGTTATCGCGTTTCGCATTCCCGCTGAAACTGTTGCATCCGGTGTTGCCACTGGCCCGGCCATCTATCACCAGGAGTGTCGCCTGTTGTCCGGACGCAGGAACCAGATTCGCGCCGCCATTTTCCGGTTGCACGGATACCAACTGCCATTCCACAGCCGATAGATCCGGTTGCGGGCTGTTGCTCTTAAATAAAGAACATGAACCAAGACTTAATAACAGGAACAGGCCGGCAACCGGTAAAGTACGAAATATAGTTCTCATAGGTTTGAATTAATATATTTTTAAAAAACATTACAGGCAGTAAAAATAATGGTTTTTTTATTTGAAATAAACATACATATTCTAAAAATGTAATGTTTTGTATGGTATTGCCAAATCCGGTTATTTGCAAATATCCGGTGAACCGGATTTTAGCCGCGCCAGAGGTGCAGATACGGCAATCCCAATTATCAGCGAGTACAGGTGAAGTAAAAAATTACTATCCTCTTTTACAAAGCTGACGGACAAAGAAAT
>NZ_JBHSGN010000096.1:0-1824 GCF_042654545.1 Dysgonomonas termitidis | reverse complement strand
TTCATATAACGTTACCATCACTAAAATAGACCTTGAAGGCCCGGACACTCCGGATAAAGCCTTTGAGGGGAAAGCCACAATACAGGCAACCGTGCAGGCATGGAACGACCGCAATGGCAGTGTGACAGCCGGCCAGAGCCACCTGTATGTGTCGCGGCCATACCTGTGGGTCAAATTGGATGGAACCACTGAAGCTTATGCCGGAAGCAAAACGATCACGATAAAAACGGACGATCCGTCCGGCTGGCACTTCGATACCTCGGATGCGACAACCGCTGCGACTCTCACTTGGGCGCAACCTTCGCAATCAAGCGGCGCCCAAAATTCCAGTGTTAATCTGACCTTCACTCCCAACAACGCAAGTGCGTTCTTGGAAGGCGCCGCGGTGATTACTACCGGTAACCTCAAATATACGATCCACTTTGTTCAGGACGATTGTGGGCGGTTTGGCCACGCTCTACCCCAAACAATGGGAAGTAACGTCTACTTAACCTACCGCGACAACTATGATACAGGCTTATTTCGATCTCGCGTTTGCTGGACGTTACAAAACTCTATCGAAGGTGTTCCCATCATGACCACTTTACAGAGCGTCGAATACCCGTTCTATACTGCAAGCACTCGGGTGGACGCTTGCCCTGATCCGTGGCACCTCATGCCTTACGCTACCACAAAATGGCCGATGCCACAATACACCAATGAAATCCTTGACGCCGGGCTGGCGGCAGGTCTCTCCTACGTAGACATGGCAGGCCGAACGTTCAGCCCGGCGGGCCTCGTTTGGAATTACATGGGTTGGACGGTCTGGACGGACGCTCCCTTAGCGGATTCGAACGACAGGATCATACAATCGAACACTGTGCCGGGGACTTATTACAGCTCAAGCGCGACAAGGGCTAGTACTGTTTACAACAATTCGCCGAATATGCGCGCCACCACCAAGTGCGTGAAAGACACCTAATAGCGCACAGCCCGTAAGCCACCCCTCCCAGGTGCCAAAACAGCACCAGAGTCAGTTCGCTGTCACCCTCACCCTATAGGGTAGCGCCAGGCTACCCTATATAAAAGGGAAAAAAGGTCGGGGGGGTGACAAACAGAGATAAATAAATGAAAACTAATAGCTTAAACAAAAATACAGGATGAAGGCAAAACATAAAAACCAAGGAGTATCCGCCATAAAGCGGCTACGGAGCACCTTTAACCGGGTGATAACCAGCATATAGCCCTTCCGCCATCCTGACGCCGTAAAGACGGACGGCAGGACAAGGGAGAAGCGACTGAATTAAACGAAGGATATAACAAAAATAAACGTAAAGAGTAAAATGCTAAAACACAACATCCGCCCGGTACCTTACTACACGCAGACCGCTTCGGCCTGGGAGAAGGAGTTGGCCGCCTGTTAAGCAAGATAGTGGAAGTCGAAGCCTGCTGAATCCTGTTCCGGTTGCCGGAGCACAGGCTGACGAATAAACGGCGTCACTGCGACGACAAGGTAACGAATACACCGGCTCTTTAACGCCTCAGATAATGCTACAAAAGGGTATCGAAAGAGGAACATATATACGTATAAAAAAATGTAATGATCTGAACGCCAAATGCATATTATACAAAGGAGTTGAATATGATTAACGATGATAAAAGCTGTACAGGATATATAAAAAAATACAGAAAAATGAAACACATAAATAACATAATGGCACTGGCTTTCTTGCTGGCCTGTCTGGTCGCCGTTACCGGCTGCACCACGGATGGCGATAATCCGGGTCAGCCTGATCCGGGTCAGAACGGGGAAAAGAATGTGACCCTCGAGGTTCGCATCCCCGG